>CAZHVR010000064.1:0-15225 GCA_964536225.1 uncultured Pirellulales bacterium | reverse complement strand
GGCAATTACATCATCACTGTCTGCATTCGGAAAGGTTTTCAAATCCGTCTCATAATGCCCGATAATGCAAATCAGCGTTGGGGCCGGTTGCGGCCGATAAACACCGCCATTTGAGATAAACAGTTTTAGGGGGTCTAATAAGTAATGTTAGGGTCCCGACCTCACCGAAGGCGGGTCTCTACCTAACCGAGCTAAGGTGCCTACCTCACCGAGGTAGAGTGCCGACCATTATGCTCTTAGGGTCCCTACCTAACCGAGCGCGCCTCTCCACCCTTATACTCCTCGACACCCGACCCTTATGCTGCGCGCTACCCTGCCGTTATGGTGTTAGACACCCGAAAGACAATGACCTTCTGCGGAGCCCCCTCAACTACATAGTGGGGCAGGCAGGGGGCTAAATGATAAGGAATAAACAAGAAGAAACACCCCTTAACCCCGCCACACGCCAAGGGCGATGATGGCGGGGCTAAATATGACGCAAAGGGGAATCAAAACTGGATCCCCTGTTGTCTGCCAAGGAAGAGACCACTCGGGGACGGGCAAGCGGATGAGGAAACTGGATTCCTCCTTGCGCGGGAATGACCCCGATGAGATAGATAAATCATCTCACGGGGCAAGCCCCAAATGGGCCGGGTAGGATTCGAACCTACGTAGGTTTACACCAACGGGTTTACAGCCCGTCCCCTTTAGCCACTCGGGCACCGACCCTGTTCTTCGTCGCTCGTGACTCGTTGCTCGTCGTAAAGGTCAGTAATTTACACTTTGGGGCTGCTTCCTGCAAGAAAAATCGGTAACAGAGGGGTGATTCGATACAACAATTGACAGGAGGGCGGCGAATAAAGGATAATTCGCGATATGGACTGGTATATCTACGTCTGCTGGGTGCTGATAATTTCACAGGCGGTGTTTTTGATACTGCCTTTCAGGAATTATACGTATGCGCTGGCGAAACACAAAAAGCGGAAATTTTCTTATTCGCCGCGAACGGCGGTGATTATTCCGTGCAAAGACCTCGATGAGAACTTCGAGCAGAACATATCGTCTTTTTACAAGTTAGATTACGAGGATTACGTTCTGCTGTTTGTGGTGGGAGACCAGCGTGACAGCTCATACGGCGTTTTGTGCGAGCTGAAGGGCCGATTAGACAGGGCGACGAAGGCCAAAGGGGTGCGCGTGGTTGTGGCGGGAATGGGGCAGACGTGCAGCCAGAAGATACATAACCTTCTTTACGCGTATAAGCACATCCCCTCGAACACGGAGGTCGTGGCGTTCGCGGATTCGGACATTTGCGTTCGACCTGACTGGCTTAGTCACTTAGTTGACCGGCTTCGAAAGGAAAAGAACGGGGTGACGAGCGGCTATCGGTGGTACGTGCCGAAGAGGAACAACTTTGCGACTCTTGCGCTTGTCGCGATAAACGGCAAAATCGCACAACTGTTGGGCAATACGTGGTTCAATCACGTGTGGGGCGGTTCGATGGCGATTAAGGTTGAGACGTTCAGGGAATTAGGGATGGAGGCGATATGGCAAAAGGCGGTCAGTGACGATTTGTCACTGAGCTGTGCGGTGAAGGACGCTCATAAGAAGGTGGAGTTCGTTCCCGGCTGTATCGTCGCGACGCACGAATCGACGAGCTGGGGGAAGCTGTTCGAGTTCGGCAGGCGACAGTTTGTTATTACGAAGGTGGCAGCACCGCAGACGTGGACTTTCGGATTAGTGAGCAGCGTTTACGCGGTGTTCGGGCTTTGGGGTGGGACGGGGCTGGCGATTTACGCGGGGCTGACGGGAAACCGGCACATTTATCTTTTTGCCGCGGTGCCGATACTGTTTTTTGGGGGACAATTAACAAGGGCGATATTAAGGGAGGGTATGATTGGAAAACTCTTATCGGAGGAGCGGGCGAAACTGAAGACGGCGGGGATTGTGGATATATTATTTTTCTGGCTGTGGTCGCCGATTATGTTAGTGCTGATTTTGTCATCGGCATTCGGCAGGACGATACGGTGGCGCGGGATTCGCTACAAGCTGGTCAGTGCCGGCGAGACGATAGTGTTAGGGCCGTGAGGATTTTTGGTTATTGGATTTTATCGATGTCGTTTTCGGGCTGGCCGACGAGGTATATCCTGTTTTTGCCGCTTCGCTTGGCGTCCAGGAGTGCGTGGTCTGCTTTTGCGAAGATGTCATCGGTATTCGAGCCGTTCCTTCCCAAGCTTGCAAGTCCTCCGCTGATAGTCAGGACTCCTGTGCCGTTTGCCCCGGGGAGTTGAAGGGGCGTTTTTTCAAGCTCTCTTCGGAACCTTCTAGCAATCATAATGACTTCGCCGGGATGGTCGGAGGTGAAGGAGCGTCTTTCGCTGCCGTCGGGAGGCGGGGGGCAGAGGGGCTCGTCCCAGAAGACGACGGCGAACTCGTCGCCGCCGAGGCGTGCGACAACGTCGTGTCTTCGGCAGCAACGTCGTATCAGCATTGCGGCCTGTTTGAGGACCTCGTCGCCGGCGGCGTGGCCGTAAACGTCGTTGTAGTGTTTGAAGTTGTCTATGTCGAATATGAGGACAGTGACGCGGCCGTTGTCTTTTTTCGAACGCTCGATGATTTGCCTGGCGAATTCGCGGACGTATCTTCTGTTTTTCAGGCCGGTCAAATCGTCTTCGGTGGCGAGTTTTTCGAGCTGGCGTATTTTTTTTCGTGTGGTTTCGTCCGCGGCGACAGCCGATGTGCCCTCAAAAAATGCGGTTCTGCGGTGAACTGCCTCGCATAATTGTTCAATCCGAAGGGGGCAAATAACATAATCATCGGCCAAACCATTGCCGTTGCCTCGTGCGACCAGCTCTATCGCCAGCGGCTCCTCGTGCATCCTGGCAAGCAGAAGAATTTTTGCGCCGGTGTTTTTCCTAAGGACGGCGAGGCGGTTTCGCAAACCGGCTGATACGTCCGACATCACGACCAGAATCGCAGTGAATGATTTTTCCAGGGCCGTCTCCACGGCCTCGGCGAAGCCATTACAAACCTGAATGGGTAATTTTTCTGGGGAAAATGCGCCTGAAACCACAGCGGACAGGTCGCCTATCAGCAGAACCTCGCGTGCTTCAGTATTTGTTGCCGGATTACTATTGTTCATCACCAGTATCTCCTCTGTTTATTATAGCAGAATCGGTCGTAAAATCAAATGTGGTATCCTTGTTGTCGAAGTGTTCCAGGGCCGGCTAAAACTCGATGCCACAGCGGGCCGGGATATCTTTGTCGAAAGGGTGTTTGATGTTTTTCATTTCGGTGACCAAATCAGCCAAATCAATCAGTTCCTGCGTTGCGCCCCGGCCTGTAAGAACAATTTCGACGCGGCCGTCGCGTTTTTCGATGAGTTTTTTTAAGTCCTTCAGATTAGCAAAGCCCTGCGCGAGGCAATATACGACCTCATCGAGTATCAAAACATCGTAAAAGCGTCTTTCTGCGGTTTGCGTGAGGCGTTCGAGCACTTCGTGAATGGCTGCCCGTGCTGTTTCCACGGCCTTTGGGTCTTTGGGCGATTTTGCCATATTCCATGGGACGTCGAGTGCCTCGACCCTTATTTTAAGGCCGCTTACCTGCAGGGCGAAACGCTCGCCGATGTCGAGGGAGGGGGTCTTTAAGAATTGATATATGAGGACCTTGTTGCCCTGTCCGATTGCGCGCAGCGCCATTCCGAAGGCAGCGGTTGTTTTGCCTTTGCCGTCACCGGTATAAATCTGGACAAGTCCCTTTTCGAGCATAGCAACATCATACGCCCTTTTGGGCGGAGATTCCACAGGTTAGTTGATTCGCGGCCGGCAGCAAAAATGCGAGAGCCGGTTTTATTTTTACCTGTTCAGCAAGTTAATCAACGGCTGTGGTCTGTCGATGCCTTCGATAAATTTCGGTCTGGCGGCCCAAGGGGTTACGCTCGAAACGCCTGTCAAATCCATCCAGTACTGCAATCGTGCCACGGGCAGGTTCCAGGTCATGTGAAAATGATTGGCAGGGGGGTACTGCTTGTATTCGACCATACTGGCGTATTTGGGCACGACAAAAGTATGCGGCCAGGTCGGCGTCGTCAGGTTGCACATCGCTTTTCCAAGCTCAGCGGGGACTTCGGTTGTTCTCGCTTCATCCCAAATCAGGCCGAAACCAGCATCAGTGTGAAAAGCCAGACGGCCTGCGATACCTTCTATTCCCGCAGGCGTCATAAAGGTTACGGAATTGCCGCCGCCGGGGAAGTAAAATTCGTCAGCCAAAGGCATACCGACGCCCGACATAATATCTTTTACAGAAGTTCCCGGCTTGGCAGCCCAATCGAAGGCGGCACTTCCGGAATTGTCGCCATCGACGAGTCCTTTGCTGAACCAGTCCGCTTTTTTGTCCAGTTTCTTCAGGCCGATTTTAGCGGCCAGGTCTTTTATCTCCCACGCCTCCCAGACCTTGCGGAAGTCCATAAATAAAGGCGGGTTGCCGCCGGACAGGTGAGTCATAAACAACATTGTGAGAAGTCCCTGCACATCGGCCTCTGTGGCATAGGGCAGGGGGGCCTTGCGGCCATTATGGTCGAAGGTGCTGTTGAAAAGCGATTCCATAACGTCGGCCACGGGCAGCGGTATTCCTCGCGGGTCGCTGCCCCATTCGAGCTGACTCATAAACCCTCCGCCGACGGCGTTGAGCTCGGCCATAATATCGCGGACAATCAGATACATCGCCAAACTCATATTGAACCGAACGCTGTCCGCTTCATCCCGCAGCTCAAGACGGTTACCGGCGTATCGGTTTATCCAGCCCCGTAGCACCTTCAATTCTTTCTTGTCGTACGCTTCTTTTCGCAGCATATCGGCCAGAAGTTTCATATCCAGTCGGGTTATTTCGATTCCGAATGTATTTCTCGTCGGGATAACGTGGGCCAGGGCGGTTTCCATTCCCATTGAGTCGTGGCCTAATATGACGACGCGCCTTCCTCGCAGGCCCACGGCAGTCACGGCTGCATAGCACCAGTCGATGAGCCATTTAGCGGTTTCCGGACTCATTTTAGGGTTGGCGCCCGTGTCGGGCCAGTTGCCGACGTTGAGCGTGCATAACCGGCCATACTGGCTGATCGCGCCATTCAGGGCGTGTGCGTAAACGACGCCCGGCTTCGGGCCGCTGTTGCCGCAGGTGATATTTATCGGCGTATTAGCCGGGAACTGCTGCAAGAGTGAGATGCCGGTCAATTGCGGGAACGCCCAGGTATCGGGGACGAGGACGAGAATATCGACGCCGGCTTTTCGGAACTGCTCTGCGACGATATCGGCCTGTTTTTCGCCATCGACCAGCACCGACGAGTACACGACGGGCACAGCTTGTTTGTCGGGCAGCACTACTTTGCCGCTTATTGTATCGGCGGTCATTTTGACGATGTTCTGACATCGTCGGCGGCTGTCCTGGTCTATGCGCGGGTCGCTGGTTGCGAAAACACCAATCACCGGGACCCTGGTCTGTCCCTTTGCACCCGCCAATTTCATTGCACCCGTTTTCTTAGCCATAGCACAAGCTCCTTAAAAATCTATCAGCTTATTTTAAGCAGTTATTGGTGCTTCCGACCTGCTGTTACGATGTGCGAATATTCCATAGTATGCAACAACGACAAAGCATATAAAGGGCAGAAAGAACGACGCCCTGGTGCTCGATAAGGTCATAAAGCCCAGGTTGAACGCCCCTTTATCCATTATGTATGCCTGTAAAGGGGGCATAATTGAGCCGCCGCCAATTGCCATGATTAGTCCCGCCGCTCCCAGCTTGGCGTCGTCGCCGAGGCCCCTGAGTGCGATTCCGTAAATAGTCGGGAACATCAAGGACATACACGCAGAGACCGCAATCAGGCAATACAGACCGGTCATTCCCTTAATAAAAATCGTCCCGAGAACCAATAAACCGCCGCTGACGGCCAGCGTTGCCAGCAGGCCGCCGGGGCTGAAGTATTTGAGCAGATACGTGCAGATAAACCGGCTGCTGCAGAAAATCGCCATTGCGAGGATATTGTAGCCCTGGGCTTTTTCAGCACTCATACCCAGCTCGTTCATAGCGTACTGGATTATGAAGGTCCAGCACATAATCTGAACGCCCACGTAAAAGGCCTGCGCAATAACGCCGCCTACATATTTTTTGTTGGCGAAGAGGCGTTTCAGCGTCGGCCCGAGATTGAGGTGCGCGCCCTGTTCGCCTCTGCCCATCGGCATTTTGGTCAGCAGAAAGATTACAAAGACGGCCAGGACAATAAGGCCGATGGCCACGTACGGGCCGCGGAGAACAGCCAAATCGTGTGCGCGGATGGCCCTGAGCTGGTCAGGGGCCGTTTCGAGCAGGGCCCGGCGTCCCTCTTCGGTTGTCTCGTCCAGCCGGGCCAGTATCAGCTTTTGTGCCACGAACATTCCGGTAAGCGAGCCAATCGGATTGAAGGCCTGCGCGAAATTCAGCCGGCGTGTTGCTGTTTGTTCCGACCCCATCGAAAGGACATAGGGGTTGGAGCTGGTTTCCAGGAAGGACAATCCGCAGGTAAGAATAAAGTATGACAGCAGAAATGCCCAGAAGGCCATCATCATACCGGAGGGGATAAACAATAGCGCGCCAAGCGCGTAAAGTATGAGCCCGACAAGGATGCCTGCCTTGTATGTAAATCGCCTTATGAAAAGTGCCGCCGGGATTGCCATTACGCAATAGCCGCCGTAAAAGGCGAACTGAACCAGCGAGCTTTGAAAATGGCTGATGAGGAGGATTTCCTTGAATGCCGCCACCATCGGATTTGTAACATCATTTGCAAAGCCCCAAAGGGCAAATAACGAGGTAACCAGAATAAATGGCCATAGTATATGGTAGGGAATCACCTTTGCTTTTTTCTCAAGGTCATTATTGCTGGAAGCAGAAGATTCAGTCATAGATAATCACCTTTCAAGTCCATTGCTGAATTTTTATACAACCTTCTGAGTAAACAATAAGCTATAAAGTATACCTCCGCCGACAGGATTTTCAAACACAGTTTTGTCAAAAACAGGCGTAGGGCATTTTTGTAAGTCGAGGCATTCTTGTCTCGCCTGCGGTCTTATATTTCTTTTATAAAAGCCCCTTGACAAAGCTTGCCAATTTCAAGAAACTCATATATACTTGTTGATTCAGTAAGGGGATGGGCTTATGAAGATAAGAAAACGTGTGCCGACAGGGCGAGAAAAAGACCAGAAGGCCATAGAGCTGCTGGAGCGGCTGCGGGAGAAGATTTACTGCGATAATTCTTCCGCCGCAAGACATGCGGCGTTTACCCTGTCCTGGATGCAGGAGGACGGCTACGACATTCTCAAAGAGGCGCTTTACAGCAATGCGCCGAGGGCGGCGAAAGGCGCGGCGGCATACGGGCTGCGCAAGATGCGGGGCCGTATGAGAAAACCGGCTTTTGAGCTGCTCGAAGAGGGGCTTAAGCATGCAAATGAGGGGACACGGCAGGTCTGTGCGCGTGCGCTGCTGCTCGAAAAACAGGCGAAGGAATCAGCCAAGCGAACACCTCCCGGACAACCGAAGCGGGGACAGCAACGAAGAAAGCCGAAATTCAGGATTTCTGAAATATCGCATCAAAGGCCGCCAAGACATATACACAGGCCCGGCAGGAGAAACCCGCCTCATTCATCGAGGTTTAATCGCTGAGACAAACACCCCTTAGACCCCGGCGGATGCTTACAAAGCCGGCTGAAACGCTGAACCAAATGAAAAGGGGGAGGGGAAAAATTTTTCGTCAGGGGCCCATAATAACCTGCACATCCAGCATCAAATTGAATTAATGCCTTCTATTTTCTCTTTTCCACAGTTGTTTATTTGAAATTTCCCGCAGGTTGTGCTAAAATTATATCATTCAACGATACGGGGGATTTTGGCGGACAGTCGCCTCACATTGCGGGATAATAACCAGATTGTCGAAAGGATTTCCATTATGATGTCATTCGATAAGTTGGGGTTAAAACAGGTATTTTCCAAAAATGCGCGTCTAAAACGCCGCATCGACTTTCGGCAGAGCATGGCAGACCGCAGCGAAGAGGGCGTCGCCGTGATGGCGATAGACGGGACGCTGCAGTTCGTCAACGGCGCCTGGGCCTCGTTACACGGTTATGCGGGCAGAGACGTGCTCATCGGAGGGAATATAAAACAGTTCTACGCCGGCAGGGCCATGGATGATTTCAATCGGTTCGTCGCACAAACCAAGCTGCTGGGCTGGTATATTGCCTCGATCGAGCAGACCCGAAGGGACGGGACTTCCTTTACTGGACAGTTAAAAATGGCCGTTCTCAAGGATGAGTCGGCCAAACCCAATGCCATCCTGCTGGTTGTGGCCGACCTTTCCCGCATCAGCCGGATGCAGGAGATTATTCAGCAGACCACAAGAGAATGCGAAGACCTCAGGAACCGGATTGGCCAGCTCGAAGAGGCACTTGCCCGGCGTAATCAGCAAGCCGGCGTTGTTCGCGGGACCGGCAACGCGCAGGATCGCAGCCAGCCGACACTGTCGCTGCCCATAGCAGAAATGAAGCAGCTTGCCGAAATGGCAAAACGCTTCAAATAGACCCGGGAAACAAGGTCCAAGACCCAGCGCTCAAGACGCAAGGCGGGCGGGTTGCAATTAACCCTCATATCTTTTATTATCTTGCCTAATTATTTTTGCCGATGGATTATTAAATGACTTACTTGGCAGTCCCAATATCAGCCAAAAACCTGAATGACGCCGAAGAGCAGATAAAGGCCGCATGTTCGGCGGGTGCGGGAATCCTCGAATTGCGCACGGATTTTCTTGTGCATCTGTCCGTTGACCTCGCCCTGCAGGTCGTCAGCGCGGCAAGGCGGCTTGCACCGACGCTTCCCATTATCGCTACCTGCCGGGATTATCACCAGGGCGGCACCCTTCGGCACCCAAATGATTTGCGAACAAACGTTCTTGCCGCGGCAATTCGGGCGGGGGTGGAGTTCGCGGACATCGAATATGAAAATTTTCTCTCCGTGGCGGTTAGCGGCAAAATCTCACTTGCATTATCTGCATCTGCCGGGGCAAACAACCGCCTGATTCTGTCAACCCATAACTTCCAGACAAAGTTCAAAAATATCACGAAGTTATACTGGGAGATTGTCAATTCCTGCAAAGGGGCAATACCAAAGCTGGTTTATTCGGCCCATTACATCAACGATTGTTTCGACGTTCTTGATTTGCTGCACGAGCGCAAAGAGGACCTGATTGCATTTTGTATGGATGAGCCGGGTTTGATAACGAGGGTCATCGCGAAAAAATTAGGCGCCTTTCTCAGTTTTGCCAGTATCGATGAGAAGACGGCGACCGCACCGGGCCAGGTGACGGCGGCACAGTTGAAAAATATTTATCGCTGGGACTCCATAAATGCCCAGAGCGAACTTTACGGCGTCATCGGCTCGCCTGTTGCCCATTCATTGAGTCCCGCTGTTCATAATGCCTGCTTTACCGAGGCCGGTTTGAATAAGGTATATCTGCCTATTTTGGCGGCGGGAGGACAGAAGGGGTTTAACACTTTTTTGGATAATATCCTTTCTCGTCCCTGGCTGGACTTCCGCGGGTTTTCTGTAACGATACCGCATAAGGAAAATGCGCTCGATTACGTAAAGTCGAAGCAGGGCACAGTCGAGCCGTTGGCTGAAAAAATCGGCGCCGCCAATACAATCGTTATCGATCCCGGCGAGCCGGGAAAGTTATCGGCTTACAATACGGATTGCGCAGCCGCACTTGGTTCAATTACGTCCGCTCTCGACATCGACCGGGCCGGCTTAAAGAAAATGCCCGTTGCGGTAATCGGTGCAGGGGGGGTGGCGAGGGCAATTGTCGCAGGTCTGGCCGACGCGAAGGCCAAGGTCAAAATCTATAACCGCACAGTCGAAAGGGCGAAAAAACTTGCCCGCGAATTTAAATGCAATTATGCCGGCCTCGATGACCTGAGAAAAATTAAAGCCGAGCTTATCATTAACTGCACAAGTATCGGTATGCATCCGAATATTAACAATACGCCCGTCGATGAGAAATTTTTGAAAAAGGATATGGCCGTCTTCGATACCGTTTACAATCCTGCCGAGACGCTGTTTTTGAAACAGGCCAAATCCTTAGGTTGCCGGACAATCTCCGGCCTCGATATGTTCATCTCCCAGGCCGCAGAGCAATTCAAATTATTCACCGGCCGAAATGCAAACACCGAAACGATGCAAAAAATCCTGTCGCAAAAATAAAATAGCCACAGAGAAGGCAAAAATATTTTAGTCACATAGGTTACAGAGAATGGTGTTTGAATTTAACAAAGATAATATTATTAATTGGGCGCGGAAGTATGATGAAGCCTGTAGTTTCAATGATAGAGAAACTGAAAAACGGATAAAAGCTCTTTTGAAAAAGCGAAGATATCTTACACAGGAGAATCTTCGAGACATCATGAATTGGAAATCGCCGAGAATAAGGCACTATGCTTACATAAATGACGAGTTGTTTATTAAAAAAAGAACTCAACTTTCCTTTGAGACGGAAAACGAGAGAAGTCGGATAGAATCACTATTAGGACAAAAAGGAGGATTAAAAGGAGTTGGTTATCCTGTGGCTTCTGTCATTTTACATTTTGCATTTCCAGAAAAATATCCAATAATGGATTTCCGAGTTATAAGGTCTTTAGGATGGGATGTGAAATCTGAAAAATATAATTTTGACTATTGGCAGAGGTACTGTTGCGAAATTATGCGTATTAAGCAAAGATTGGGACTTTCGATAAGAATTATAGACAAGGCATTGTGGAAATATGATAAAGAATTACATTCTCGGTTCAATAAATGCGAATGTGACGGGCCGGATAAAATTTAAATTCTCTGTGTCCTCTGTGCCCTCTGTGGCTTAAAATAAGAAGAAAACCTCTGTGGCTTAAAAATGGTAGCGATGAATGAGATAGAGCGGTTTGGCAGGCAAATCGGCGAGGAGTTTGGGGCCGAGAAGGTGATTCTATTCGGCTCATACGCCGAGGGCACGGCCGAACGGGATTCGGACGTTGACCTTCTTATAGTCACAACTTTTGAGGGCAGGAGTGTTGATAAATCGGTACAAATCCGGCTAAAACTACGGCCTCCGTTTCCTGTTGACCTGCTTGTTCGCACGCCTGAAAAGATACGTCAGCGCCTGGAAATTGGCGACCAGTTCATAAAAGACATTCTCAGGGAAGGCAAGGTTCTTTATGAAGCCGACAGCCGCTGAATGGGTCGAAAAAGCGGAGGGTGATTTCGCCACAATGCAGCGAGAGTCCCGCGCTAGGAAAAATCCCAACTACGACGCAATCTGTTTTCACGCCCAGCAGTGTGCGGAGAAATACCTTAAAGCCAGGTTGGCTGAAGCGAGTATCGCATTTGGCAAAGTTCACGACCTTGTGGCTCTGCTCGACAAAGTCCTTGCTGTGCAGCTCGACTGGGAGGTTTTTCGTGAGGATTTGGCCTACCTTTCTGATTTTGCGGTTAGTTTTCGTTATCCGGGCGAATCTGCGAATAAGGAATCTGCCCTTGATGCTGTTAAGCGGTGCCGATTCTTTCGCAGGATAGCTCGCGGTGTTCTCGGCCTGCCAAAATAAATACGATTGTCTGCTTTCGCTAAATCATTACTGTTCATTGTATTGGCGGCGGTATGTTTGTATAATGCCGGTTTTAGTACTTGAGGACGAAAATGGCGAAAAAGGAAAAAGTGGTTCTGGCATACAGCGGCGGGCTGGATACGAGTGTGATTCTGCCGTGGCTGAAGGAAACATACGGCTACGAGGTTATCGCCTTTGCGGCGGACTTAGGCCAGGGCGATGAGCTTTCCGGCATCAAGCAAAAGGCCCTGAAATCCGGCGCGGTCAAATGCGTCGTCAAGGACCTGCGCAAGGAGTTCGTCGAGGATTATCTCTGGCGGCTGCTAAAATCGGGTGCGGTTTATGAAAACGGGTATCTTTTAGGGACGAGCATCGCCCGGCCTTTGATTGCCAAGCATCAGGTCGATATTGCCCACGCAGAAGGCGCGATGGGTGTCGCCCACGGCGCGACCGGCAAAGGCAATGACCAGGTGCGGTTCGAATTGACTTATATGGCGATGGACCCGTCGCTGAAAATAATCGCGCCGTGGAAAGACCCAAAATTTACGCTGACCAGCCGGGAGGCGGCCGTGGACTATGCCGACAAGCACGGAATATCCATTGACCAGTCCAAAAAGAAAATTTACTCGCGTGACCGCAACATCTGGCATATCAGCCACGAAGGGGCGGACCTCGAAGACCCGGCAAACGAGCCGAAGGATGAATTGTATGTGATATCGAACCCTGTCTCGAAAGCACCCGATAAGCCGGAATACGTGGAAATCGGTTTTGAACAGGGCATTCCCGTTAAACTGAATGGTAAGGCAACCGGCAGTGTAAAACTGCTCGAAGCATTAAACGGTCTCGGCGGCAAGCACGCCGTCGGGCAGGTCGATTTGGTCGAGAACCGTCTGGTCGGTATGAAATCTCGCGGGGCTTATGAAACACCGGGCGGCACCATTTTGATGACCGCACACAAGGCGCTCGAAACACTTACGCTTGACCGCGAAACGATGCACTACAAGCAGCAGATTGCCTTAAAATATGCCGAGATGGTTTATTACGGCCAGTGGTTCTGCCAACTCCGTGAAGCGCTCGACGCCTTCATAGATGCTACGCAGAAAAATGTCAGTGGCTATGTCCGCGTGAAGCTGTTCAAGGGTCGCTGCACGCCGGCCGGGGTGAAAAGCCCGTTTAGCTTATACAGCGGGGCGCTTGCCAGTTTCAAAATGGGCGAAGAGTATAACCCGGCTGATGCAACCGGCTTCATCCGCCTGTTCGGCCTGCCGATGAAAGTAGCAGGCACTGTTAAGAGAAGCACAAAGAAGAAATAAAGGACGAGCTGAAATAAATGCAGGGAAGCGAAATAGTGATTCCTGAGTGGATTTTTCTTGCCTTTAGCTTCGCGATAGGTGCCTGCGTGGGCAGTTTTCTGAATGTCGTCATTTACCGCATTCCACGTGATAAATCGCTGGTCGTTCCGCCGTCGTCGTGCCCCGCCTGCGGCAAGCACATACGTTTTTACGATAATATCCCGCTTGTTTCCTGGCTGCTTTTAGCCGGCAAGTGCCGGTATTGCAGAGCACGCATATCCGTTCGATATTTTGTCATCGAGCTGCTGACGGCCTTGGTTTTTGTCGGCATCTTTATACTTTACTTTCAGTCCAGCCTGCGGACCGGCATCCCATCGTTTTGGAAGGGGGGGTGGCTTCTGTATCTGGTTTCTGTCATCCTGCTTTCGGCCCTTATTGCCGCCTCTGCCATCGATTTGGAGATGTGGGTAATACCTTTGTGTATCTGCTGGTTTGCCACCGGCACCGGGCTGCTGGTTTCGGTATTGGCGCCTTTTTTCATCCATCCGGTGGCTATCAGCCATTATTTTCTTATGCCTACCACAAGCGATTTCATACTCGTTAATCAAACCACGATTGCTTCTTTATCCGCGGGCGCGACAATCGGCCTGGGGCTGGCCCTTGTTCTGCTGGCCACGGGGGTTATCAAAAGGAGCTATGACTTGCCGCACCTTCAAAATTCCTCCGAAAAGGCTCAGGAGCAGAAAGCCGACGAGTTCAACGACCGAATCGAGGTCTGCAAAGAAATCGTGTTTCTGCTTCCGATAGTCATTTGTGCTCTTGCGGCATACTGGCTTATGGACAGATTTTCCGCATTGCAGGAATGGTGGCTGGTTTTCACGCAAAGGCCTGTTGTTGCAGGACTTCTGGGAAGTTTGGCCGGTTATTTTGTCGGCTGCGGGGTTGTCTGGGCGACGAGAATCTTAGGCACGCTGGCCTTCGGCAGGGAGGCGATGGGGCTTGGCGACGTCCATTTGCTGGGTGCGGCCGGGGCGATAGTAGGGCCGGTTTTTGTGGTTATAGCTTTTTTTATAGCACCGTTTTTCGGGCTTGTCTGGGCCGGCTCACAGATGTTTTTTAAGAAGACCAGACAAATTCCTTATGGTCCCTTCTTGTCTTTGGGCGTTCTTGCTGTTATGATACTGCATGACATAATTATGACATATTTGAGTATTGTTTTTTACAGGTAAGAATGGAATCGAATTTCTTTGAAGGAGGTAACAAAATGCAACTCACAAAATTCAACGCGGCAATATTATTAGGCCTGATACCAATTATACTTTTATCCGGCTGCACCAACTGGAAGAAAAAGTATGAAGGGCTCAACGTCGAGCACCAGAACCTGAAAGGTCTTCTCGAACGCGAGCGGGCCGAGAAGGGGCAGCTTGCGGAACAGTCGGCAAGAGACCAGCAGACCATTGCGGAGCTGCAAAAACAGATTGTCGAGAACAGGCAGCCGGCCGCCGTGGCTACCGGTTTCGGCGAGGGCTACGACGTTGCGTTCGATGCCGCGGCGGGGACGGTCACGGTTACTTTGCCGGATGCGATTCTTTTTGACTCCGGAAAGGCCAACCTGAAAAGCGCGAACAGCAAGGAGCTCGACCATATCTATTCGGTGCTCAGGGATAAATACGCGGGTAAAGAGATAGAGGTGGTCGGGCATACCGATACGGACCCCATCAAGAGGTCGAAATGGGCCGACAACTGGGAGCTTTCCTCGGAGCGGGCGCTTACCGTTGCGCGGTATCTGATGAAAAAAGGCATCAGTGAGAGCAAGATTAAAGCGGTCGGCTGCGGGCCGGCCAGACCCATCGCCTCCAATACGACTGCGTCGGGAAAACAGAAAAACCGCAGGGTCGAAATCGTAGTCCACATGATACAGAGTTGAGGGTATCCAGGGTATCAGGTTAACAGGAGATGGGTATCAGGATATAAGGTTATCAGTCCCGACAAGTCGGGGTTCTCCTGATTTCCTGATATTCTTCCCGATTTATCGGGACTGTTTCCCCGGTGACCCGATTTACTTATCAAGGTTCTTTTTGTGTCGGCGTGGTTCCGATTTGATTTGTCCCGCCGGATAATTATCCGGACCAAATCATTTTTATATGAAATATATGAGTCCCGTCTGAGGCGGGTCGTGCTTGGTTTGCCCTAATTGAAATTTATAAACAGCTAAAGCGGTTTGATTTACTGTCTTTCTTTTCTCGGCGATGGTTTCGAGGTTTCGTTTCTCTTTTTCCCTTTCTCGGAAGGTGTTTTCATATTTCGTTTTC
>CAZHVR010000063.1:0-15436 GCA_964536225.1 uncultured Pirellulales bacterium | reverse complement strand
ATCATAGCGGGGACATCGGGGTCGTTTTCCTTGTCGGCGCTGAGTACGTTGGCAATAATCTGAACTTCGTCAAAATAGCCATCGGGAAACAGGGGCCGAATGGGCCTGTCAATCATTCGGGCCGTTAATGTTTCCTTTGTGCTCGGTCTGCCTTCACGTTTAATGAAGCCGCCCGGAAATTTTCCCGCGGCACTGTGCTTTTCACGGTATTCCACGGAAAGGGGGAAGAAATCGATGTCCTCTGACCTCGGCGGCGCTGAGACCGCCGAGACAAGGACGGTCGTTTCGCCATAGCGGACAACAACCGCCGCATCGGCCTGCCTGCCGATTTTACCCGTTTCGATGGATAAAGTACGACCTGATATTTCGCGTTCTACTCTGATAGGTTCCGACATAATTTACCTCATAATAAATGCTTAAGTCACAAGAGCACAGGAGCAAAAGCTTGAATACTTGTGACTTGTGCTCTTGTGCCCCGTCGATTATTTTCTCAAGCCAAGACGCGAGATGATTTCTCGGTAGCGTTTGGGGTCTTTTTTGCTGACGTATTTGAGCAGCGATGCCCTTGTGCCGACCATTTTGAGCAGTCCCCTGCGCGATGAATGGTCCTTTCGGTGCTGTTTCAGGTGTTCGGTCAGCTCGTTAATCCTTTCGGTAAGCAGGGCAATCTGCACTTCGGGCGAGCCCGTGTCGCCCTGGTGGGTCTCGAAGTCCTGAACTATTTTTTTCTTCTTTGTTTTTGCCAGCATTTTTTTAAACAAATCCTTTCTGCAAAACTACTGCCGCCCGCCGAAGGGGCAGGGGGCTAAACATTGGCCTAAATTTATAAGCTGAACATTTTAGCAGTTTTACGCCGGACTGCAAGGGGCAGGGGAAATAAAAAGTGCAATAATAAAGAGGTAAAGGTATGGGTTTATTTGATTAGTGTGCCTACGGCTATTGCGCCATACTGTGAAAAATCATCTGCGCCGTAGGTTTTCAAAGAGTTATTCTGCAGAATGTCCCAGAGGTAGTAAACGTCGCTTTTGATGAAAATCTCGCCTACTGCTTTATCGAACTGGGTCCCGAGCCGGCTTTCTATCTCTTCGAGGGCCTGCTCAAGAGTGAGGGCGTCGCGATAGGAACGCTGGGAGGTCATAGCGTCGAAGCAGTCGGCCAGGCCCACGATTTTACCCATAAGAGGGATTTCGCCGTCTTTGAGACCCGTGGGATAACCCGAGCCGTCCATTCGTTCGTGGTGGTACAGAACCCCTGGGATAATATCTCGCATTTGTTTAATGCCGCTGAGGATGTTTGCCCCGATGGAAGGATGCTTTCTGAGGCGGTTTCGCTCTCGTGTGGTGAGCCGGCTGACCTTGCAGAGAAGTTTTTCGTCTATTCCGATTTTGCCGATGTCGTGCAGCAGGCCGGCAAGATATACTTTGTGGACTTGTTCTTGGTCGAGCCAGCCGGCTTGGACGAGATGCTCGGCAATCCACTTGGAGATGAAAGCAACCCTTTCGGAATGGCCGCGTGTGTAGCGGTCTTTGGCGTCGATGGACCTGGTCAGGGCCTTGAGGGAGCCGATGAACAGTTGCTTAAGCTCGCTAAAGAGACGGTTGTTCTCGATAAAGACGGCACATTCGCTGGCGACGGAGGTGAAGAGTTTGACGTCGGTGGAGTCGAAATCGGGCTTGTCGAGACGGTTTACTGCTATAAGCATACCGATGACTCGGCCTGGGCCGGAGCGGGACGGGTTTTGACGCCTTTCACGGGAACCGGTATTTTCCCTGCCGCAAAGGGGCACGACGATTATGTTTCTTATGTTTTTGGGCCAGTCGTATTTGAATGGCGCGTCAACTTCGCTGTCGAGAAGCGCCTCTTTGCCTTTGCTTATTTCATCCTGCAGGCGGCTATACAGAAGCGACGCAAGATGCTCGTCTATGTCGAGAACGCCTGTTCCTGAGACCAGGACAAAGCGTGAATGCTCATCGACTGTTTTTTCCTGAAGTATTACGATGCCTTCGACCGAGACGATTTCGGTCAAGCTGTCGCAGGCCATCTGGAGGAAGTTGGCGTCGGGCTCGACGATTTCCATATTCGTGCTTATTTTGTACAGCAGGACAAGCTCTTCATACGTCTGGGCCAGCTCCGAGCTTATCATATCCATCTGCTCGGCGTTTTTGTGCTGGCTGACGAACTTTTCGGCAAAAAGCCGCAGCAGCTCGGCAAACAGTTCCGGTGCGGTCGGATTTTGATAGTCGGGTGCCGAGCCGAGGTCTATGACGGCCGCCAGGCCGGTGTCTTTTTCGCTGTTTGGCTCAAGAAGCGTTACGGCCAGATACCGGCTGGACGGCGTGTGCGGGTTAACCCTGGCCCTGGTTTTTGGAGGATGTCGGAGACAATCATACGCCGCCTTGGCCAGTCGCGCCGGGTCGCTGTCGAATTCGCCGCATTTGCAGAACACGACTGGTTTGCCCATAGGGTCGCAGACAGCGAAATTCGCGCCGAGGACGGCTACGCGGGCGCCGAAGTCCTTCAGCTCACGCATTTCGGATGCGTTTAAGTTCTCTGTCGTTGTCCCGGGCATAACCTTCTCCGTGCTCTGGACGGGCGTGAGTGAATCAATCTGTTTTGTCCGTTAACGGACGGCGTTTTCCCCCGTTTAGTCATCATTTGTTCCTGGATGTCTGCTGCTGGTAGAGAATGTCTTCTATTGTTCGCAGAAGCTCCTTCGGGCTGAAGGGCTTGGAGATACACTGCGAGACGTTAAACTGCTGAAATCGCACGTCATCAATGGCGAAGTTCCTGGCCGTCAGGAGAACAAAAGGAATATCTCTGGTCTGCTCATTATCACGGAGCTTTTCGAGCAGCTCCAGGCCGCTCATTACGGGCATCATATAATCGGCTATTATGATATCGGGATTTTCGCTGACTGCCAGCTCGTAGGCCTCTTTGCCGTTGCCGGCGGTTATCGGCTCGTAGCCATTGTTGCGGAGTTTGATTGCGACGACGTGGACTATGTGAACTTCATCATCGACGACCAGCACTTTTCTCGGTGACATCAGTTTTCCTTTCCGGGCCGCTGTACATCCGCAGCGTTAGGGATTTTCCGCATAAACCATAAGTTCAATCTTATGGGTTTTTTCGTCCTGAGAAGGGTGGGTCTTAACCTGATAGTCGGCCGTAAACGACGCAAAACACGATTGTTAGCATTAACAGCACTGTTAACTCAAAATCCGGATTCGATTCGGGAATAATTTGCAGGACAGGGGCCCGTGATGAGGTTTATTTATCAGACGCTAAGAATGATGCTCGGCAGCCGTTAAAAAAAGAATGACCCGCCGAAGGCGCAGGCCTTCTCGAGGTCATAATTGAAGTTACCCCCCTGAATGTCGTTTCCACGAATGCTCAGGTCATCAGGGTAATCACGGCTCGGGCTATAAGCCCGTTCTGCACTGCCCTTTTTTACATCGCGGCGTGCCTGGTTGAATCGTCCGCCTTGAATGTGCCGGTCGAGACGTTCAGGACCCAGCCGGCCTTTCCGCTTCCAGCGGTGCTTTCACCCTGCTCGAACCTGATGGTGCTGTTGCCGTTAAACGGGTTGGCGGGGATTTGCTTCAGGTACGGCCCGCGATTGTCTGTGTCCCTGGTTTTCAGGGCCTGCTCGAACATGGCGTAGGTCTGCGTGGGCGGAAGCTGTTCGTCGTGCTGGATTTTGTAAAGCTCCAGCTGGCAGCGAACGGTCTGAAGGTCCGCCAGAAAACGCGCCTCTTCGACGCCGGTCCCTCGAGCGCTGAAATCAGGGGCCACAATACCTGCACCGATGCTGCAGATGGCCCCTACCAGAGAGACCTGAATCATTGCAAAACCGATTCTCGCTTTTGTCATTTATTCACCCCAAAAGCTGTGACCACCACAGCTTTCCTCAAGTTAATTAACAAATCGGCCGGAATACAGAGCCGGTTAATTACTCCGGGTATATGCCCTCTCACTCCGCTCTACTGCAACCCCCTTTTTGGTGAAACTTACTGCTTTCACTTAAAGTATAAGCAATTATCAGGATGATTCAAAATTTTGTCAAGGATATTATAGGACGTTGATAGCTAATTTTGTGTTAATCACTGATAATGGTTCAATAACAGGATTTATGAATGAAGCGAGGGCAAAAAAAAATGACTAAAGACGGACGTAATCAGGGGCGTTTGTGGTTCGGACGGCCCTTTGGTCGGTACCGAGATGTGATAATTCAATTTTGATAAATTTTATGCCGGACAGCGCATCGATAATTTTATCGGCCCATTCTATAAGAACCACAGAGTCGGGCCGGCAGTAATCGTCGAAGCCGATTTGCTCGAATTCCTCGATGGAATTGATTCGATAGGCGTCGATGTGAAATATATCGAGCCGGTTTGTGGCCAGCGGAGTCGAACCGCCTGAGTATTCGTTGACTAAAACAAAAGTCGGGCTTGTAACTTCGTTAGCGGCATCTTCTGCACCGAGGCCCTGAACGATTCCTTTTATGAGATGTGTTTTTCCGCTGCCCAAGGGGCCGACAAGAGCGATTAGCTCACCGCCTTTCAATTGCGAGCCGAGCTGCTGGCCGAATTTAATCGTCTCCTGCGGCGAATGTGATGTGAAAGAAAAATCCATAATAAAATCATTTCAGGTGGTCATAGCCGGATGGTGTCAGTTCGTCGATTCGGCCGTCAGGCATTTTGATTTGCATTTTACTGGTTTCAGTAATAGTGCCGATTTTAGTAATGGTTATAGTCTCGTTCCACTGTTTGAGCAGCTTGTCGAATTGGTCTTCGGAAAGCGTAAAAAGCAGCTCGAAATCCTCGCCGTCATTTAGTGCCGAAGACAGGGGGTCGGACGATTTTCGAGCGTCATCCGATACAGGGATTGATTTAGCATCGAGCAAGGCACCGACCCGACTTTGGGTGCATATACGGTTCAGGTCGCTGCTCAGGCCGTCGCTGATATCTATCATCGAATTGAGTTTAATCAGGGCAGTGATTTTGAGGGCTTCATTAACGCGAGGGGTGAAGTATAAGTGTTTTTTGAGCAGGGAGCCGCCGAGTGAGCCGGTTACGCAAATGGCATCACCGATTTTTGCACCGTTTCTGCGGACAGGGGAGCGGCCTGCGGGTTTTGAGAGCATAGCGACGTTTATGGCGAATCCCCGCTTTTGCGAGAATGGATCGGTACTGTCGGCCCATTTTGTGATGTCGCCTCCGATGAGCGGGCAGGCGAATTTATCTGCGGCGGTGGTAATGCCTAAGTAAAGCTCCACGAGATGATTATGGCCGAAGCCGGCGGGCAGCACCACACTGACGACGGCGGCGACGGGGACTGTTGCCATAGCGGCACAGTCGCTTAAGCTGACGGCCATTGCCTTGTAGCCGACCTGTTTTAGCGTGGTGGTTTTCAAATTGAAGTGAACGCCGTCGAGGAGCATATCGGTTGTGATAAGAACTGAGACGCCGTCGGCCAGGCGCACCTCGGCCATATCGTCGCCGATACCGATAGGGAAATCATCTGCGGGCAGGTTTCGCTGCCGGGCGAACCAGTCGGTAATCAGGTCCTCGCCGTTACTCATCGTTTTGCCAGTTGTTTCCGCCAGAAGGCGATTTGTTCTTTGGCCTGCTTTGGCCCCGCGGCCCCGGCGGTTGTATATTGTTTGACGACGTTGGCGGCGCCGAGTGATTTGTAAACGTCGGCTTCAATCGCCTGCGAGTAGCTTTTGAATTCGTTGAGTTCGAGGTTAGCGAGTTTCATACTGTGCTTTTCGCAGTAAGCGACGATGCAGCCGACGATGCCGTGGGCCTGACGGAAGGGCACGCCCTTACCAACGAGGTACTCGGCCAGGGCGGTTGCATCGAGGAAGCCCTCGTTAAGGCCGGAGGTAATCCGGTTCGTGTCGAAAGTCGAGTGCGAGACGACGGCGCAGGCCATATCGAGGCACCGGGTAATAGTATCGGCGGCAGTGAAGAGATGGACCTTGTCTTCCTGCAGGTCGCGGTTATAGCCGGACGGCTGTGCCTTTAATATGGTAAGCATTGCCGTCAGGGCGCCGTAAATCCGGCCGGTTTTGCCGCGGATTAGCTCCATCGCATCGGCGTTTCGCTTCTGCGGCATCATACTTGAGGACGTGCAGAAGCTGTCGTCGATTCGGATGAAGCCGAATTCGTTCGAGCAGAACAGTATCCAGTCCTCACTCAATCGGGACAAATGTGCTGCGACCATAGCGCAATCGAAGATGAATTCCGCGCAAAAGTCCCTGTCGCCGACGGCATCGATTGAGTTGTAGCTGATATCGGGAAAGCCCAGCAGCTTGGCGGTGGTTTTTCTGTCGAGTGGTAACGTAGAGCCGGCGACGGCCCCGCTGCCCAGCGGCGAGATATCCGCAAGCCGCTTGCAGTTTTCCAGCCGGATGAAATCGCGCTGAAGCTGCTCGACAAAGCTGAGCAGGTATGAGGCGATGGTGACCGGCTGGGCCCGC
Organism: uncultured Pirellulales bacterium; assembly: GCA_964536225.1. GTDB lineage: Bacteria > Planctomycetota > Phycisphaerae > Sedimentisphaerales > Anaerobacaceae > Fen-1362. Next base: position 8,952 of record CAZHVR010000063.1, on the reverse strand, counting down.
TGGAGGTGCGTGTAGGCGGGCATTACGTTTTTTGTGTATTCGCCGGCCTGCGAGACAAGCGTTTTCTGCAGGCCGGTGATTTTGGTTTTAATCACGTCAATCTGGTCGCGCATCCAGAGGCGCAGGTCGGCGGCGACCTGGTCGTTTCGGCTTCGGCCCGTGTGTAGTTTCTTGCCCGGCTCGCCGATTTTTTTGATTAAGGCCGTCTCAATTGCCATGTGGATATCTTCGTAGGCCTTGTCGAATTTGAACTTGCCCGCGGTGATATCGCGTTCGATTTGCAGAAGCCCCTTTTCTATTTTGCCCAGCTCGCTTTTGGTCAGCAGTTTTCGTTTAGCAAGCATTTTTGCGTGGGCGATTGAGCCGGCTATGTCGTATTTGTAAAGCCGTTTATCGATGCTCAGGGACTCGACGAAATCGACCATAAGAGGGTCTGGAGAACTGTTTAGCCGTTTTTCCCAGCTTTTTTGCTTAGCCATTTTTAGCTCCTGCGAAATTGTTTGCCGGGGAAATAATATGCCCCCTCCCCGCGGCTGTCAAGAATAGACGCGGCTTGGGCAATATTTGATTATGGGACCGGGATGCCGGTTTTTACCTTAGCGGCCAGCCATACGGGCAAAGGCACAGCCAGTCATAGACGAACATCTTCAAGTCGTAAAGGTCAACATCGCCGTCGGCGTCTAAATCGGCTGGCAGCTCAGTCCCTGTTTCGAGCCAGTATTCGGCGAACAGCGCAAATTCTTCGAAGTCAACGAAGCACAAAGGCCCGCCGGGCCAGAACCCGCCTAACATTTCGTAGTTGCCGCCGTCTGAATAACCCGCATCCGGCTGGCCTATCGTTCCTGTCAATTTATATTGCCCGCCGGCGCTTTGCCCGCCGCCGCCATCAATCGTGCTCCAGGCAATCTGGTAATCGCAATGACCTGATGATGCAAAAGTTGTCAGGGTCGCGACGACGAACAACGAAAGCAGTTTGTATTTTCGCGTATTCATTGTCTGCCTCCTGATTACCAGCACGCCTGCCACGCCGTGCCGTCATAGACCATAAGTTTATGGGTGGTGCTGTCCATATATATATCGCCTTCGGACGGGCTCGAAGGGGCCGTCGACCTCGGCTCTAATCTAATTACATCGCTTACGTGCAATTTTCTCGCAGGGCTTGTCGTCCCGACGCCTATATTGCCTGAGGTGTAAACATTTCCCTGAAAATAGCCGGCCCAGTTGTTCGTGGCAAAATTCGCATAACCATAGACGCCGATATGATTAGTGCCGCTGGAGCCCTGGGCCAGTCCCCTCACGCCGTAAGAATAACCGCCGGTGCTCCAGTTGGTAAATTCGCCGCACGTTACGTCGCTGCTGGTAGAAGCGGACAGATGTGCTGATGAACTTGGGGCGGTTCCAATGCCTATATTTCCCGTGTTGGCATCAACTACAAAATCGGGACTGGAGCCGTCGTGACTGACCTCGAACGTACCAGTGGGAGTTTCTGTTCCCACCGCGGCATCCGATGCGTAGAGCTTTCCGTCGAAATATCCGGCCCAGTTGTTTGTTCCGCCGTATGCGTAGCCATACACGCCGAAGTGATTCGTCCCGCCCGGCCCCTGGGCATAGCCGGCAACGCCGTAGTTGAAGCCGTTTGTCGCCCAGTTATCAAAACGTGCACACACTACGTCCGTATTGGTAGTAACCTGCAGCTTGTTCGACGAGCTCGGCGCCGCCCCGATACCGACATTGCCGTTGTCGGAGCTTACAACTAAGTCGCTGTCTGAACCGTCGTGGCTGACATCGAGTCGGCCCGAAGGGCTTGTCTTTCCAATGCCGACATTGCCTGCGCCGTTGATGTTCACTCGGTAGAGGTTGTTTGTAAGAATTGAGAAGTTGGACGTGTTCGTCGTTCCCACTCTGAACTCCGCACCGGCGGTAATGTCGGCATTAGAGCCGGCGCTGACGAATTCAATATCAGGCCCTATGCCGGCCATGATAGTAAGCGGCGCCGACGGCGTTGTTGTTCCTATGCCCACATTTCCCGAGGGGATTGAATACATATCGTTGCCGCTGACCATCCAGTCGTTGTCGGCTGCGGCATTTTTGGCGTAAAGCGCGTATGGTGCCGGAGTCACTTCCTGACGCGGACTAAGCGTGGTATATCCGTTGGGGTCATTCATAACCCCGGGCCGAACGCCGATATCAAGCCAGCGCCGGTTGCCGTCGAGGACATTGCCGAAGTCCAGCTCAACCGTGAAATAGCCGTCAATTACATCGACCTCGTTTGCGTTGACGTCCGGCCCCGCCTGGGTGCCGGCGGCGCTGTCATCGAACATCCTGAACTGAAAATCATACAGTCCGTCAGCCGGCTGATTGCTGTCGATTAGCTGGCCCTGGTAGGTAAAGGCCGTGCCGACTGGACCTGCCAGAACAATTGGCCCTGAACAGAGGATCGCCGAAGCCACTATGAACAGAATTTTGAAGATTTTTGTATGGCGCATTTTTACACCCTCTCAAAATTTTATCCGCCGTAGCTTTAGCGAAGGCGGATTGATTATGTTTGACCGGCGCGCACACGCACACCTGTATCATTCACCCATAGTTAAACAGAATGAAGGCGCATCTGGTGCATTTTTCGTTGACTCCTCGTTTTCGGCTTAAAAATCGCTGAGAAGATATACTATTTCCGCTTGTTGAAAATATCAAGTGCGAATTTGAAAAAACGGGACCCTTTATGAGAATGATTACGGATGTTAGATTAGTAAATGGTATGAAACACAGATGCCCGGTATGTAAAAAGGTTATCGACAGGGCCTTGCGGGAGCAGGGCCGGCGGGAGATTTTTTACCCCTTTTGCAGCAATCGATGCAAGCTGATAGATTTGGGGCAGTGGCTGGACGGCCAATACAGGATAATCACCAAACTCAAAAGCGACCGGGAGGAGGGCGAAAATACTGGACAAGCCGAAGGAGACGGGGAATAATAGTTGCGATTTTTCCCGGCGGGCCGGGATTTAACACGTCGTTTCGAAAGGGAGTAAGATGGACGGCGAAAATAAAACGAGTGGGGCTTTGGAGAATTTGTTGTTCCCTAAAATATTCCGCAGCTTCCGGATGGCAATACAGCCCAGCAAGCTGATAATCGCGTTAGGTATAATAGCTGCTATTGGGCTGGCCGGCTGGATTATGGACCTGCGCGGGACGGTCGTTGTAACACCGAACTCGGGGGGCAATGAGACGGAGCTGAATATATATATGGTGTCTCCGGAGCGCGTCGATTCTTATATTGAAAGGTATAAAGACACCGGGCAGCACACAGGAGTGTTTTCGACGTTATGGCGCTTCGGGCGGGACAGATTCCACGGGGTTTTAAGAAATTTATTTTCGATGAACCTGCCGGGGGCTGTCGATAATGTCACGGAGTATCTGCGTGCGGCGGAATGGGCGGCGAGGTTCCATCCGGTTTACTGTGTGATTTTCGGCGTGATTAAATTGTGTATTATTTCGATTGGGGGCGGCGCTATATGTCGTATCGCGGCGCTACAGTTCGCCCGGGACGAAAAGCCGGGAATAACAGAATCGCTGAGATACAGTTTGAAAAAGTTCTGGAGTTTTTTCACGACGCCTCTTATACCGGCAGGGATAATCGTGGCCGCGGGGGCGTTCATCTTTTTGCTCGGTGTGCTGGGTAATATTCCTTTGGGACTTGGTGAGCTGATAGTCGGAATTTTTGTCTGGCTTGGGCTTGTTGCAGGTGCGGTTGTTGCGGCGGTTGTGATAGGAACGGCGGCCGGGTTCAATTTGATGTTCCCGGCGATTGCGTACGACGGCTCGGACAGTATGGACGCGGTCAGCCGGTCGTTCAATTACGTTTATGCAAGGCCCTGGCGAATGGGCTTCTATACAATAACGGCGTTTGTTTACGGGGCAATCTGCTATATTTTCGTCAGGTTTTTCGCATATTTACTTTTGCTTGCGACCTACACGGGACTTCGGCTCGGGGCCGGGCTGGACAGTGCCAAAGGACTGCCGGACAAGATAGCGGCCGTCTGGCAGCAGCCGAGCTTCGATCGGCTGCTCGTTTACTCGACCCAGACGGGAAGCGCTTCAGAGCGGGCCGCGACGCTGCTGGTATATCTGTGGGTTCTTGTAATAGTGGGCTTGGTTGTATCTTTCATAATCAGTTTTTACTTTTCGTCCAATACGGTGATTTATGCCCTGCTGCGCAACAGGGTGGACGGCACGGCTTTGGAGGATATGTGCATCGAGCAGGAACAAACAAGGGCCGAATCGAGCGGGGCAGATGAGCAGGCGACCAAATCTTCACAGAACAATGATGATATCGGGTCGTAGTTTCTTGACGAACAACCGCTAAGGTGCGATAATGTTATCCCTGTAGATGATAATGCAGGGGGGTGGATTTGACGATACTTAGGTTATGACTGAATCTGACTCGGGTACGCAAAAATATAACACGGTACACCCGACGGCCTCTCTCCCGGAACACCGGGATTCGGCGAACCTGCTGCTGAAGTTTCGCAGGCCTCTGATAATACTTGCGCATATCATTGTATTCGCCGTATCGCTGCTGATGTCGTTTCTGGTGGCGTCGAATATGCAGTTCAACGCCAAGTGGCTCTTCAGGCAGTATCCCCTTGCGCTGGTGCTTTTCATTGTCGTCAAGCTCGTTGTCTTCGGACTTTTCGGGCAGTATCGCGGGTGGTGGCGATACGTCGGAATATCTGATTTGCTGGGAATAGTCCGTGCCTCACTTGTCAGTACGCTGATAATTTTCGGCCTGTGGGTGGCGGGGCTGTATATAAAGGATGTTCGCAATGGTCTGCCTGACATATTCGATATGGCTCAGGCAGTGTTTGTAGTGGATTTGGTCGGTACTATCGTGTTGCTCGCGGGACTGCGTATGGCAGTCCGGCTTTATCACGAGGAATTTCGCACGGTCGAAGCAGGCAGGTTGAAACGGTTTCTAATTGTCGGGGCAGGCAACACGGGCGAAGCGCTTCTGCGTGAAGTGCACCGTATGCGCGTAACTGAGTATGACGTGGTCGGCTTTATCGACGATGACCCCTCAAAGAAGGGTATGAGCATCCACGATATCCCCGTATTGGGAACAGTGGAGCAGCTTGCTGAAATTTGCAAAGACAAGAATATCGACGAGGTCGCGATAGCGATGCCCTCGGCGACCGTGCCGCAGCGCAGACGCGTCGTCCAGGTCTGCCAGGGTACAAAGGTCCACTTCAGAACCGTGCCCTCGATGACGGATATCGCTTCGGGCAGGTTCAGGGTCTCGCAGATACGCGACGTCGGCATCGGTGACCTGTTGGGCAGGGAAGCGGTCCAGCTCGATTCAGATTTGATAGAGGCGTTCATTAAAGCAAAAACAATACTGGTCACCGGCGCGGGCGGCTCAATCGGCTCGGAGATGTGCCGCCAGATTTGCTACTACAAGCCGAAATTGCTGTTGCTGGTTGAGCAGGCCGAAAACCCGCTGTTTTATATCGAGCGGGAGCTCCGCGAGAGGTGGCCCGATATATCAGTCGAGGCCGTTGTATGCGACATTACTGACCGGGGCCGCGTCGAGGGTATTTTCGATAAATTCAGGCCCGAAGTTGTCATTCACGCGGCCGCGCACAAGCACGTGCCGCTGATGGAGCTTAATCCGGGCGAGGCGATTAAAAATAACGTCGTTGGCACGCGGACCCTGGCCGACGCTGCCGATAAATCCGACGCCGGCGCCTTCGTTATGATAAGCACCGACAAGGCGGTTAATCCCACAAGCATAATGGGCTCGTCCAAGCGGGTCGCGGAGATGTATGTGCAGGATTTGAACAGGACAAGCAATACGCATTTTGTGACCGTCCGGTTCGGCAACGTGCTCGGCTCGGAGGGCTCGGTTGTCCCCATTTTCAAAAAGCAGATTGCCCAGGGAGGGCCGGTGACGGTGACACATCCGGAAATGAAGCGGTACTTTATGACTATCCCGGAGGCAAGCCAGCTCGTCCTTCAGGCCGCATCGATGGGCAAGGGCGGCGAAATCTTCGTGCTCGATATGGGAGAGCCGGTCAAAATTGTCGATTTGGCTAGGGAATTGATTACGCTTAGCGGCTTTCGGCCTAACGAGGATATCGAGATAGTTTTCACGGGCCTGCGCCCGGGCGAGAAGCTCTTCGAGGAGCTCTCGATAAAGGGCGAGGATATGCAGGAAACCAGGCACCCCAAAATCGGTATCTGGAAGAATATCCCGATGGACCGCGACCGCCTGCGTGAAGAAATCGAGCAGCTTATCGAGCTTGCACGAAAAGGTGACCACGGCCCAATAGCCGCAAAAATCAAAGAGCTTGTCCCCGAATACATCGGCAACAATAACCTCAAAACAAGCTAATCTGCCGTTATTGTAAAATTAACCTCTCTAATGTTACCCTGACTGGTTCATAGTTATATGGTTGCGGGATCGGTTCAGCGGCGGTGAATTTTCCGGAACGGAAAACCGGGCGATTCGACAAGCTCAGCTTCAGGATTTGCTACGGCAAATACACAGTATAGACGGCCGGCCGAAGACATTCTGGCGAAGTGTTTTTGGTTTGGCCGATAAGGTTAATATGGTCTTGTTATGAAAGGAGAACAATTATGGATATCAATACCGTCAAGGCGTTCTTTATGTGGTGCACGATTATAGATGTCGGGATATTGCTGATGACTTCTGTAATGTGTATTTTTTTCGCCGACTTCTCATATCGAATGAACCACAGGTTTTTTTCAATCTCAAGGGAGGCGTTCAATGTAGTGCTTGTCGCTTTCATCGGGCTGTTCAAGATATTTATACTGGTGTTTAATATAGCCCCCTGGATTGCCCTGATGATTGTAAGCTGACTTGGTTGATATGGTGTCATTCGTAGCATTATGTGTGCTGCTTGCAGTCGGCCATCTGCTCAGAAGCCGGATTAAGCTTCTTCAGAAACTATACCTGCCGAGCTGCATCGTCGCGGGATTGGTCGGCCTGTGCGTTGTCCAGGTGGCGGGCCTCCCACAAATGCCCGAATCGGTAAGGACAATGTTTGCGGGCTGGACCGATATCTGGCAGGGGCTGCCGGCCTTTCTTATCAATATCGTTTTTGCGTGCCTGTTCCTCGGCGTCGAGATTCCGAAATTCTCAACGCTGTGGCGCAGGGCCGCCCCCCAGCTCGCCTATGGCCAAATCGTTGCGTGGGGACAATACGTTGTGGCTTTGCTTATGTGGGTGATGGTCATCGGCTTGTTGTTCCCTGCTCTGCCGGCGATGTTCGCGGGTGTTCTGCCCGTCGGTTTCGAAGGCGGTCACGGAACCGCCGCGGGACTGGCGCCTGTTTTCGAACATTACGGCTGGCCCGAAGGAAAAGATTTCGCCCTGGCAAGCGCGACATTCGGAATCGTCTCGGCCATCATCATAGGAATGATTCTGGTCAACTGGGCCTTTCGCAAGGGGTTCGTTAAATTGACGACGACGCCCGGCAATATCCCCGAGGACGATTCAATCTCTGTAATACCGGTTGACAGACGCCCCAGTGCAGGAAAGCTCACCGTCAAAAGCGACGTCATCGAATCCTTTACACTGCATATCGTCGCCGTCGGCCTGGCGATAGGTATCGGCTATGCAATCAAGACCCTGCTTATGGCCGTAGAAAATAACGTCGATGTCCTCGCCCGGCACAAGCTCCTGAGCGGCTTTCCCCTTTTCCCGCTGTGTATGATTGGCGGACTGATTGTTCAGCTTCTCGAAGAGCGGTTCGACAAGGCCCGGCTGATTGACCTCGGCCTTGTCCGCAGGATACAGAATTCCTCGCTCGATTTTCTGGTGGTCGCCGCAATCGCCACCATCCGGCTAAATGTCGTAATCGCTGGGTTACTGCCGCTGCTAATCCTGGTCATTGTGGGAATCGGCTGGAATGTCTTCTGTTTAATGTTTCTGGCAAAAAGGATGCTGCCCGACAACTGGTTCGGCCGGGCCATTGCCGAATTGGGCCAGTCGATGGGTGTTACCGCTACGGGTTTGCTTCTGCTGCGCGTGGTTGACCCGGACTATGAAACGCCCGCCGCTGACGCCTTCGCCTGCAAACAGCTCGTCCACGAACCGATTATGGGAGGCGGCCTCTGGACAGGCATAGCGATACCGCTAATCGCCGTAGCCGGGCCGGTGAAGGTCTTGCTGATTGCCGCCGGTGCAGTAACATTCTGGCTAATCGCCGGCTTTCTGATGCGACGACAAACGCATCCGGATTGACGTATAAACCGGCTCGGGTTACAATAACAACCATCACGGTGAGAGTAGCTCAGTTGGATAGAGCACCGGGTTGTGGTCCCGGGGGTCGCGGGTTCGAATCCCGTCTCTCACCCTTCCGCCGTTAGGTGTCCCTTAAGGGAGTAGCGCAGCGAAGATTCCCGGGTGGCTTCTACCTTGGCTTTGCAACAGGGGATCCATTCAGCGTTCAATGTTGAAAGTTTGACGTTCGGTTTCTGCCAAAAAACGCCTCGCGGATTTTACACATCGGCATCCAGAGAATCATAATTCACACTGCTTCCAAATAAACAAAAAAAGAGGCATCCCGTTCCGTTGGAATGCCTCTTCCAAGACAAGTCTTGGATTTATTACGCGCGTCCTATTTGCGTCGTCTCAGGAACAGTCCGCCAAGACCAAGCAGGCTGATTGTTATCGGCTCTGGAATCTGCTGGATTATCACCGTGTCAACAAGCGTCGCTGTTGTACCATCCGTCGCATAGAGATGGAGCGCCGTATCATAGTTCACTGCTTCACAATGGAAGTCAATCTGGTCGAAGATCACTGTGTCGGCAGGTATCAGGGCCACTGTTCCCAGTGAGATAGCGCCAAATATACCATCCTCGCCCGCAGGAAGTAAATCTCCAAGCGCGCCAGCGGCACTTACAGAGTGCTCGAGTATGATACCGCCATCCTCGG
>CAZHVR010000062.1:0-15624 GCA_964536225.1 uncultured Pirellulales bacterium | reverse complement strand
GACGATGTCCCTACAAAGCATTATCTAAAGGAGGAGCTTGTCGCATTGCTTCAGCGCAGAAACTTTCACGTCGAGGAAATACAAAAAATCGAATATCCCTGGGACACCGAGTTCGACTCTCCCCCCGACTGGATGAAAAATCCTTATCCCTGGGATTGGCTCGTCACCGCTCGAAAGATAAAATAATGCCGGGCAAATCATACTATTAAAACCTTGAAACACGGAAGATTTTGTATTATCTTAAGTTTCTGATTAAAAGAACAAATTCTTAAATTTACGTTGAAACAACCTCTTTCTTTTCAGGAAAGGCATATCAACAAGGTCATTAATGGCAAGAAAGAATATCACAATAATATTAATAATTATTGTCTGTGTCGCATTCTTCTTGTTATTTGTACGTTCTTGTTCACCGCCGAGTCAGCGTTCAGTTGAAGAGCTTTTTGTTAGGAATAGGGCATCATTCGACAAAATTAAATCCATGATTGAGGAGGACAAATCCATAAGAGAGGTTACAACCTATGGCATTGCGGACATTAATTCCCCACTCCCTCATTATCCGGAAAAATCAGAGTTCTCTCAACAGCGTTATCAGGAATATCTTGCTCTGCTGAAAAAGATAGGGATTAAAGGTGTAATACATGATGAAAATGAGATTCGTTTTCTTGTTGCCCGTTGGGGTTTTGCAAGCTCTGGCTGGGGGGTAGCGATTGTTAACCGTGAGACAGAACCAAATAATATGATAGCTAATCTCAGTGATTTCCAGACTGGCACATCTGCCGTAGATGCCTATTGTCCTATTGAGAAAGACTGGTATATCTGGATGATTTGGTTTTAAAGGTATAGGGAGAAAATTCCTGCCTATTTCTTCTGTTTCACCATTTACATTTTGCTTTTTGCATTAAACGACGAAATACGCTTCACGAGATACGCTACTTTTTCCCTCGCAGCGTTTTCGACATCGCGAACGCCAGAAGTGACAGAATCGCTGACCAGCTTATAATCAAGAATATCCACCCGGAGGCAGTCATAATTTTTCCTCCCTGTTGTTTTCGGTCGGCATGCCGGCTGCCGACCTTCGTCGCCACGCCTTCCAGACCAGATATACCAGAAGTGCAAAAAACGCCAAAAGCATCAGGCGAATACCGATTATATACGGGACGTTTTCTTTCGGCACGTCTTCGAGAAGTATAAAGGGAATGCCTTCCTGATAAAACCACGAGCCAAGAATTATCAGAAGAAAGGCGGGCGTTACGAACTTGATTATGAAACGGTATATCCGCGGAATCGTAATGTCGGAGCCGGCGTGCAATTCCGTCCAGGCCCTGTCCATACCGAATATCCAGGCAAACAGTATCGTCTCGATGGTCGCGAAAAGCACAAGGCAAAACGTCCCGCCCCAGAAATCCATCTCATCGACCGCTCCCTTGCCCAAAAGGAAAATCACCGGCTGGCAAAGTGCGAATCCGACGATTGTCAGGGTAAGCGTCGCCTTTTTCCGCGAAAGGTTAAACTCATCTTCGAGAAAAGCGACTGCCGGCTGAGCTAAGGAAATCGACGAGGTAACGCCCGCGATGAATAAAAGCCCGAACCACATAAACCCTAAAATATTGCCGAATGCCATCTTTTGCAGGACAAGCGGCATCGTAACGAAGCCCAGGTTGAAAGCGCCGCCTGCGGCGATTTTGTTTATGGCGACCGGCCCGAAGAATGCAAACGCGGCCGGTATGATTATCGAGCCGCCCAAAATCACTTCCGCCGCCTCGTTTGTCGCCGCCGCTGTAAGGCCCGACAGAGCGACGTCGTCATTTTTCGTCAGGTAGCTGGCGTATGTGAGAATTACGCCTATCCCGCAGCTTAGCGTAAAGAAAATCTGTCCCGCCGCCGCAAGCCACACCTTCGCGCTTTTCAGTGCCGCCCACTGCGGGTTCCACAAATACCCCAGGCCGTTGTTTATGTTCCAGTCGGGTTTGGCGGCATCGGGCGTGCCTAACGTCAGTACTCTTATCATAAGTACTACAGCGAATACGAAAAGCACCGGCAGTCCGTATTTACAGAACTTTTCGATTCCTTTGCTTATGCCCATATAGACAATCGCGGCGTTTACGATGAAGGTAACCAGGAAAAACATATAAGCCGGCCCGACGCCGCTGAAAAATTCGTTATGGACCAGCCCCTGATAGCCCCGCAGGAACGCCGTCATACTCGCCTCGTCGGTGCACGTGCTGTATTTGCCGAACAGTGCGAAGAAGCTGTATCCCAGCAGCCACGACTCGATATAGATATAATAAATGAATATCACTATCGGCCCGAATATCCCGATTACCCCGAAGTATTTGATGAACTTGTTCTTCTCCCACATCGAGTGAAACATCCCCGGCGCCGTACTTCGGTCGAAGCCGCCGCCGAAGCGGCCGATGGTCCACTCGATCCACATGAGGGGCAGGCCGATGAGAAAAAAGGCGATGAAATAGGGAATCATAAACGCGCCGCCGCCGTTTCGAGCTGCCTGAACTGGGAAGCGGAGGAAATTTCCGAGGCCGACGGCGCTGCCGGCGACGGCGAGGATAATACCGAGCTTGCTTGCCCATCTTTGCCTGGCCATAATCCGTTATGTCCTTGCAGGGGTTATTATTCAATACCGAGCAGCTTCAGGGAGTCGCGTTCGATAATTCGCTGTATATTTTCACGTGGGACGGTCGGCAGTTCGGCCGTACCGAGGAGACGATTGAAGCCGAGAAGCGTTTCGATGCACTGCTGGGCGCGGGCGGCGGGGAAGGCGCTGCCGAAAAGGAGCTTATCCAGAACATTCTGCTCGTGTGCGGCGACGACGAGATTATAGACGTCCCAGGTGCGGCCTGGTTTTACGGACAGGTCGCCAAAGACGTTTGGGTGCTTTTCGAGGAGGCAGAGCGTTTGCTCGACGAAGGGGCGGCCCATATTCGCGATTATGATTTTGAGCGAGGGGAAGGTTCGGGCGATTTCATCGAGGAGAAAGGGGCGAGCGTATTCGAGAAAAGCGCCCGGGCCGAAGGGGATATTATGGAAGAAGACGGGCAGGGCAAGCTCCTGTGCGGATTCGTAGAGGCGGAATGCCTTCGAGTGCGCGGGGTGGAAGCCGGTTTGCGAGCAGTATAAGACGATACCTTTTAGGCCGAGCTTTTCGGTGACGGATTTGAGTGCCCTGGGGGAGAGATTGTCGGTGAGGGGGTTTAGATAGGCGAAGCCGAGCATTTTGTCGCTGTATTTGGCGACGTATTCGCTCAACTGTGCGTTGGCCTGCTCGGGGTCGTCATCGGGCGAGGCGAGGACGATACATTTATCGACGACCTCAGCGGCCTCGATGTGCTCGGAGACATCGAGGTTTTCAAAGCCGGCGCATTTTATATGTGTATGGCAGTCAACAACCATAAATCAGACCCAAGACGCAAGATACAAGACCCAAGACCCAAAGTCGGGATATACGTTATATGCAGGCAGGGGGGACGTCAAGGGGAAAATCAGGGGCATATTTCACCGCAGAGCACGCGGAGAACGCAGAGATAGTTTTGAATTTTAAGTGTTTAGTGTTGAGTTACTGAATGCCGGATACTCGATACTCGATACTAGATGCTCGATAGGTCCCCTGTTGCCGGGCAAGGCGAGCAGTACCCAGGGAGAGCAGGGGGGGGATGAGGAAACCGGTATAACGCTGTTCAGTGCCGGGCAAAAGCGGGGAGAATAATGTGTTGACAATCGCGGTGAGGCCGTTTATTATGTTAACGCAGTAGTTTGGAAAAAAAACTATGCGTGGTGAGCGCAGTCGAACTACTCGCGATGGCAAAGTCGAAAATCATAGTATGTATTCCGGCCCGTTTCGGGGCCACAAGATTCCCGGGCAAGGTTCTCGCTAAAGATACGGGCAAATTCCTCATCCAGCACGTTTACGAGCAGGCCTGTATGGCCAAATTGCCGGAGAGGGTCATTATAGCGGCCGACGACGAGCGAATTGCCGAAGCCGCGAAATCCTTCGGAGCCGAATGTGTTATGACCAATCCCGACTGCGCAAGCGGCACGGACCGTATAGCAGAAGCGGCGGGGGGGCTGGATTTCGACATAGTCGTAAATCTGCAGGGCGACGAGCCGGAAATCGACCCGGCCAATATCGACGCCGTGGCGAAACTTTTGTTAGACAATCCCGATTACCCGATGGCGACGTTGGCCGCGGAGTTTGAAAATGAATCGCAAATAACCAACCCGAATATCGTGAAAGTCGTTACAGCGTATAGCGGACAGCGTTCAGCGGACAGTAAGAAGGTAGCCATATACTTTTCACGTTCTGTAATACCTTACGACAGGGGGCAGGGGGGCATCGGCCCAAAAGTAAATTACCTTCGTCATCTCGGCATATACGCATATCGCAGGGAGTTTTTGCTGAAAATCACGAGCCGGCCTCAAACGCTTCTGGAAAAAATTGAAAAATTAGAACAATTGCGTGCCATTGAGAATGGTTTCGATATACTCGTTGAGAAAGTCAAACACACCTGTGCCGGCATCGACACGCTGGAACAGTACGCGGAATTCGTAAAGAGATACAATAGGAGTAAAGATGGCTAAGGATAGTGAACTATTGACGTCCGTAAGCAAGACCTCTACTGACAGTGAGTTTTTCTCGCCGATGCCGGCGGGGTATAAGGCGGGGAAGACGAAATACCTGTTTGTGATGGGGACGGTAATGAGCGGGTTGGGCAAGGGGATATTCTCGTCGTGCCTGGCCAAGCTGATTCAGGACAAGGGGCTTAAAATTGCCCCCATAAAGCTCGAAGGTTATCTTAATATCGATTCGGGCACGCTGAATCCCTTCCGCCACGGCGAGGTCTTCGTCTTAGATGACGGTATGGAATGCGATATGGACTTAGGCACATACGAGCGGATGCTTGACCAGGATTTGTCGGGGGCGAATTTCTGCACGTCGGGGCAGATTTTCAGCGACGTTCTCAACAAGGAGCGGCACGGCGATTATTTAGGCAGGGACGTCCAGATGATTCCGCACGTTACGGGTGAGGTAAAACTGCGTCTGCGCCTGCTGGCTATGCAGTCAAATGCCGACGTCGTCTTCGTCGAAATCGGCGGGACAGTGGGCGATCTCGAAAACGCATACTTTATAGAGGCGATGCGGGAGCTTGCCTATGAGGAAGGGCCCAACAGCTCCTGCTTTGTGGCCTTAACTTATATTCTTGAACCGCAGACGTTGGGCGAGCAGAAATCCAAGGCGGCACAATTAGGCATCAAGCAGTTAATGCAATTAGGCGTTCAGCCCACCATCATTGCCTGCCGGGCCGCGCGTCCCGTAACCGAGACCGTCCGCCAGAAAATCAGCGTCTATAGCAACGTTCCCTTCGAAAGGGTCGTTTCGCTGCCGGATTCCGCGAGCATTTATACGATACCGGCGATGCTGCGAGACAGGGGGCTCGATTTCGAGGTTGCGCGGCTTTTGAAAATCGAGGACCGTCTTAATCTTCGCCACGAGCGAAAGGCCTGGGCGAAGTGGTGCGATTTTACGGATAAAATCGAGGCGGCCGATAAGCCGGTCAATATCGCCATAACGGGCAAATACACGTCGGTCCGGGACAGCTACGCCTCCATTATCAACGCCCTGGAACATTCCGGCATAGCGCTTGGCGGGAAGGTGAATATAAAATGGATTGACACCACCAACATCGACAAGAGCAGCGTTGCCGGCCGACTGGAAGACATCGACGGCATAATCGTTCCCGGCGGCTTCGGCACGCGCGGCACGGAAGGGAAAATCTGCTGCATAAAATACGCACGCGAGAATCACCTGCCGTATCTGGGATTATGCTTCGGCTTCCAGATGGCCGTGGTGGAATTTGCCCGCAATGTATGCGGACTGTCAGGGGCCAACAGCACCGAAATCGAATCCGGCTGTGAAGAGCCGGTCATCGATTATCTGCCTGAACAGTTGAAAATCGAGGGTTTAGGCGGAAATATGCGCTTAGGCGGGCACGATATCGAGCTGAAACCCGATACACTTGCCTGGCGACTCTTTGCGAAGGCAGATACCGTCCGGATGCGGTTCAGGCACCGCTACGAGGTGTCGCCGGGGTATATCGAGACGCTGGAAAAGTCGGGTCTTGTCTTTTCCGGCAAAGCCCCTAACCAGCCAATTATGCAAATCCTCGAATTACCTTCGCACCCCTATTTCGTAGGCACTCAGGCCCATCCCTGCCTGACCTCTCGGCCATTGCGCCCCCAGCCGATGTTCGTTGGCCTCGTCGCTGCTGCTTTGAAAAAACGCTACCTGCAAAATGATTTTCCCGACCCCGTCACCGCTGTGCAAAACGTTTGCTCTTAACTTCTAACTTGTATGCAGACTTTCGCATAAGACAAGGGATGCACCGAGAAATAATATTGTTTGGAAAGGTTTCTTTTTAATTTTTCGACCCTATTCAAATCATTACTCTAAGCAAGTGCACCTTCTAATACCCACATTACAAACAAATAAGTCAAAATAGACGCTGATATAACAAGGATTAGCCATGCTGTAATTATTTTTAACTTTTTAGTTTTAAGAGGTATTTTTGTCACAACAAAAATTAATCCTATGTCTAAAACCAAAATAGTTAAAAACGATAATAATATAGGCATCTTTTCTAGGAATATAATCTTTATTATTGATCTGTATAATATCTCATAACAACCAACAAATATTATTGGCGTCAATATTGTCAATAATACTATCTGCCAAATATTAATTTGAAACTTTTTCGTTTGTTCTTGCATAATATTATTTTTTAAGTTTATACGGCGGGGCCTTCCACCGCTAAATTCACTCGAATAATATTGCCAGCTCGTTTTTCTCCTTTGCCGGTATCTCTTTTTGATTCGTCCAAACCGCCAAATCTAAGCTTTTCCTGCACCCGCAATCTTCGCAAACGAGCTTGCCTTTACCTGCCAGCACTGTTTCAATCATTTTCAGACAGTTATCACTTGCCCTCTGCAAATTTCCGATTATCTCTCGTAATAGCTCCTGCTTGTCTCTGTTTTTTTTCTGCGGCTTCCAGCAGTCATAATCACTCACCAGCGCTACCAGGGCATAGCACGTTTGCGCCTCTCTGGCTAATTTCGCTTCCGGCATAGCCGTCATACCGACAAGGTCCGCTCCCCATATCCTGTGCATAAGGGATTCGGCCCTTGTCGAAAACATCGGCCCTTCGATACAGACGTAAGTTCCTTTTTTATGCGTTTTGACGTTCAGCTTCGCCCCCATTGCCGCGATAGTCCTGCTCAACCGATTGCAAACCGGCTCGGCCATTTCGCTGTGCACTGCCCCGTAGCCATTAAAAAAACTGCTCTGCCGTTTACTGGTCTTGTCGATGAACTGGTCCACAACCACAAGCTCCCCCGGCCGAATCGCCTGCCGAAGCGACCCCACCGCACCCGTAGCAATCACAGTGCGAACGCCCAGTTTTTTAAGGGCGTATATATTCGCTGCGTAGGGCACTTCGCCGGGGCTGAACTTATGGCCCTTGCCGTGACGATTGATAAAGGCCACGCGCCTGCCGCCTATTCTGCCGACCATAAGCCGGTCGCTCGGCTGACCAAATGGTGTTTTGACGCTGCGAAACCTCACGTCCTTTATTCTTTTGGCGAGAGCATCGCCGAGCCCGCTGCCGCCTATTAACCCTATAAGCTCTTCTGCCACTTGTACACCTCCATGAATATCGTTTTAGCGGCAATATAGCTGTTTTTGTACCGTCTTACAATATGGTATAATATTGAAAGCCGTACCTGTGCCCTTAACGCGAAAATAAAATGGGGCTTACTGAAAAGATAAAGCAAAAAGCCCTTGAGCTGGGTTTTGACCTCGTCGGTATAACCGATGCCTCACCTGTTCACGATGAGCAGGTCAATCGCCTCGTTGGCTGGCTGCGGGACGGCCGTGCCGGGCAAATGATCTGGATGCATAATCACCTTGAAAAACGCGTCAGCCCCGCCAAGCTGCTTGCCGGCGCCAAATCCGTAATTGTCGTCGGCCTCAATTACAAACCGAGGACGGAGGACGGAGTACAGAGGACGGAAAGCGCAGGACAAGGTGCCGGGCGCGTCGCCGCATACGCTCAATACGAGGACTATCATCACTTTATGAAAAAGCTGCTTCGCAAACTCGTCGATTTTATCGTTGCCGTTAGCGGCCACGGTATCCAGTTCCAGATATGTGTCGATTCGGCGCCGCTTTTGGAACGGGCACTGGCCGCAAGGGCGGGGCTCGGTTTCATAGGTAAAAATCATATGCTAATCAATCCCCGCCTCGGCCCGCAAATTTTATTGGGGGAAATAGTCAGTAATCTGGAACTTGTCCCCGATAAACCATTAGCCGAATCGTGCGACGAGTGCGGCCTGTGTGTATCGGCCTGTCCGACAGGCGCATTGAAGCCGGACGGCTCATTCGACGCTGCAAAGTGCATAAGCTACCTGACAATCGAATGCGACGGCGAAATCCCTGCCGAGCTTGCTTCTAAAATCGGCAATCATCTTTTCGGCTGTTGTGATTGTGTTCTTGCCTGTCCTTACCAGCAAAAAGCACCACCCTGCTCCAACAGGGAATTTGCCTTCTATCCTGAACGTGCAGAGCTCGATTTGAACGAAATCATAAAACTTACTGAGAGCCAATTTCAAATTGAGTTTGCCGGTTCACCGATTCTCCGCGCAGGCCTGAGTCATCTGAAACGGGTTGCCGGAATATGCCTGGATAACCTGTTGCGCTGCTGATTCGGCCTGTCTTGTGGGATTTCGCGAATTAGTTGACGGCCGAGTTTCCAGCTTATAGAATTCCCGTGTTCCCGGAGCCGGCAGGATTAGCCCGGCTTTTTATCAGCGGGACTTGTAAAAGGACATACGAATGATAACGGTAAATGAGAACTTTTTGAAACTGCAGACCGGTTACTTGTTTCCAGAAATCGGCAAGCGCAAACGCGCGTTCCAGCAGGCGCATCCGGACGTTAAATTAATCAGCATGGGGATAGGCGACGTGACCCAGCCGCTGGCGCCGGCGGTAATAGCGGCGATGCACAAGGCGGTCGATGAGATGGCCGGCAGGGAGACGTTTCGCGGCTATGACGACGGCGGAGTGGGTTATGCGTTTTTATGTGAGGCGATTGTTAAAAACGATTTCAAGCCGCGAGGCGTTCATATCGATATCGACGAGATATTCATAAGCGACGGTGCGAAAACGGACACGGCAAACATTCAGGAGCTTTTCGGCGTTGACAACGTGATAGCCGTGACGGACCCGGTGTATCCGGTTTACGTCGATACCAACGTTATGGCCGGTCGAACGGGACTGGCGGCGGGGCAGGGGACATACGCGGGCATCGTGTATATGCCCGCGACGGAGGAGAACAATTTCGTTCCGTCGCCGCCTTCTGCGAAGGTTGACCTGATTTACCTGTGCTTTCCGAATAATCCGACGGGCGCGGTAGCGACGAAGGAGCAGCTTAAAAAATGGGTGGACTACGCCCGCGACAACAGGGCGATAATCCTTTTCGACGCGGCTTACGAGGCCTTTATCTCGGAGGCGCATATACCGCATTCGATATATGAAATCGAGGGGGCGAAAGACGTCTCGATTGAGTTTCGCAGCTTTTCGAAGACGGCGGGCTTCACGGGGGTGCGGTGCGCGTTTGCCGTAATACCTAAACAGCTTCGCGCATATACGAAAGCCGGCCAGAGTATCGCGCTGAACCCCTTGTGGACGAGGCGGCACTGCACCAAATTTAACGGCGTATCCTACATAACGCAGGCAGGCGCCGCGGCGGTATATTCCGACGAAGGCAAAAAACAGGTCCGTGGCACAATCGAGCTTTATATGAACAACGCCAAAACGATTCGCCAGCGACTTACCGAACTTGGGTACAAGGTTTATGGCGGCGTCAATGCACCGTATATCTGGTTTAAAACCCCAGAGGGATTTGGCTCGTGGGAGTTTTTCGATGTGCTTCTTAATAAAGCCAACGTGATAACGACGCCGGGTGCCGGCTTCGGGCCGGCCGGCGAGGGCTATGTCCGCCTTACCGCCTTCGGCGAGCCGGCTGACGTCAACGAGGCGCTCGACAGAATATCACGCTTATCAAATGGATTCGACAAGCTCACCATAGTATGAGCCGGACAATTGCATACATCGGCGTTGGAAACAATCTCGGCGACAGAAAAAGCTGTATCGACAAGGCCGTTGCAATGCTCGGTCAGACGGCAGGCGTCGCTGTTTCACAGGTCTCGTCAATAATTGAAACCAAACCACTCGGTGACGCGAAACAGCCGGCATATTTGAACTGTGTCGCGGAGATAAAGACCGATTTATTGGCCGGCAAGCTGCACGAGCAGTTAGTTCGCATTGAAGATATGCTTGGGCGGCAAAGGGGCGAAAAATGGGCGCCGAGGACCATCGACCTTGACCTGCTTCTTTTCGGCGACGAGGTCATCAACAGTAAAACATTAATCGTTCCACATCCGCAGATGCACCTGCGTAGTTTTGTGCTGGACGGTCTTAGACAATTGAATCCGAATTTACTGCATCCGGTCCTCGATGAAACGGTCGATGTCCTCGCATCCCGGCTGAATGGCTGTGATTATGTGCCGCCTGCGGACAAGCCTCAGCTTATAAGTATCGCAGGCAATATCGGCGCGGGCAAAACCACGCTGGCAAAAAAGCTGTCGGGAATTTTATCCTGTCGGGCCGTCTTCGAGCGTTACGATACAAATCCGTTTCTGGCGAAGGTCTATGCGGGCAACAAGGACCTTGCGCTGGATTCGCAGATTTATTTTCTTGCCAGCCGGGTCGAACAATTGAATCCAGCGGTCTGTGAAAAGGGCAAGGCAATAACAGCGGACTACGTTTTTCAAAAGGAGCTTATTTACGCCAAGCTGCTTTTGTCCGAGGAGCAGATTGAGCTGTATCTGAAGATTTACGAACAGTTATTTTCCGCGGCTGTCGCGCCGGCTGTATTGCTTTATCTTGCCGATTCGCCGGAAGTCTGCCTTGAGCGAGTCCATCGCCGGAACCGTCCTTACGAGCAGAAAATCCGGATGGGCTTTTTACAGGCAATCGACGCCGGCTACAGGGACCTTATTGCCGGCTGGAAAATCTCGCCTGTTATCACGCTGACAGATTTCGACTGTCTAAGTGAAAAAAATGTTGACCGGCTCGCAGGTGATATAGAATATTATCTTAATCCGCCAGCGGCGGACAAACCCTCTAAATTATTATGAAAGTCGCAAAAACAATTAAATCGGTCAGGGCATTGGTCAAGGCGGCCCGAAAGGCGGGCAGGACAATCAGCCTGGTCCCCACGATGGGCGCGCTGCACCGGGGCCATATATCCCTTATCGACCGCAGCATCAAAAGAGGCGATTTTGTTGTCGTCAGCATTTTTGTCAACCCGACGCAGTTCGGCCCGAAGGAAGACCTTTCAAAATATCCCAGGCCGCTGCGGACCGACCTGAAAATCTGTAAAGAACACGGCGTTGACGCTGTATTTGTTCCAACTGTCAGAGAAATGTATGGTTCGGGCACAGATACAACGGTGAACGTCGGAAAATTAAGCGGGCCGTTGTGCGGTCGATTCCGGCCTGGTCATTTTCGGGGCGTTGCCACGGTCTGCGCGAAGCTGTTCAATATCGTCGGGCCTGACGCCGCCTACTTCGGCCAAAAGGACGCACAGCAGCTTGTCATCATAAAACGAATGGCAGCCGACCTTAATGTGCCCGTCGAAATCGTCGGCTGTCCGACCGTTCGCGAGGCCGACGGTCTTGCGCTTAGCAGCAGAAACAGGTATTTGTCTGCGAGGCAGAGAAAAGACGCGACCTGCATATACCGCTGTCTTATGGCCGCCCGTGAGATGATAAAGGCGGGCGCGACTAATCCGAAAACAATTACCGCTGAAATGCGTAAAATTATAAGCTCCGCTGAGACCCTGAGCAGCGTCGATTATATAAGCATAGTCGATGCCGATACGCTTGAAGAAATTGGCCGAATCGGGGGCAGGGTGCTTATAGCCGCGGCCGCGAGGTTCGGTACTGCCCGGCTGATTGATAATATCACAGTGGACAGCGGAAAACTATAACGTATAATAACCTTTTTCCCGTTGAATCAGGTTACGGCTGAAAACAGATGCTTTTGAAAATGTTAAAATCGAAACTGCACCGGGCACGCGTCACCGATACCCGGCTTCATTACCCCGGCAGCATTTTTATCGACGGCGCGTTAATGAAGAAGGCCGGGATACTGCCTTACGAGAACGTGCTAATCGCGGACTTAGACAACGGCAACCGGGTCGAGACATACGCGCTGCCGGCCCCGGACAAATCGGGCGAGGTGGTTATTCTGGGCGCAGCGGCGAAGCTGATAAAGAAAAACGATGTCGTTATTATTTTCAGTTTCGCTTACTGCACCCCCGCCGAGGCCCGCAAGCTTAAGCAGAAAGTAGTGCTGCTCGACAAGAAAAACAGAATCCGAAAGCCGGCCGCAAAATAAACCTACAATCGAAAACCATAAATTGAAAAACCTTTAGATGCACCCGGAACTGTTCACAATACCCTTTACGACGCTGACCGTCAAAAGCTACGGCCTGATGATGGTTATCGGTTTTCTTGTCGCGGTTTTCGTTATAAGGCGCCTCAGCCGCAACATCACCCCCGACCCCCAGATGATTACCAATGCCTCGCTTTACTTCCTTATAGCCGGAATTGTCGGCGCACGTGTTTTTTTCGTAATTCATTATTTCAACCTTTTCAAAGATAACCTGCTGAGTGTTTTTGCTATATGGCAGGGGGGGCTCGAGCTTTTAGGCGGCGTAATCGGCGCCCTTGGTGTTGTTATCCTTTATATGCGTTACCACAAGCTGCCTATCCGCCGGTATCTCGACATCCTGGCCATCGGATTGATGCTGGCGCTTGCCTTAGGGAGAATCGGCTGTTTTCTCAACGGCTGCTGCTTTGGAAAACCGTCAGAACTGCCCTGGGCGGTCAGGTTTCCGTACGGGTCATATTCCTATTTAAGCCAGGTCGAGCCGGACCCCGGCCGCAACAGGGCAGCGCCGCGAATAAAACTGCCCGATGATTTTTTCGGCTACTTTGACAATAAGGGTGTCTGGCAGGAAGGCCTTAAGCCATACGGTCTGCTAAGCCCGCAGCAAAAAGAAATGGTCACAACAGGCCCCTATCGCAGTTTGCCGGTTCATCCCACGCAGCTGTACTCCTCGGCCAACGCCGCCATTATCGCAATGGTGTTATTTATTTTCTGGAGAAGGTCTCAATCCGGCCCCGCGGGCAAACTGTTTGCCAGGCCCGGCTCAACATTTTCCCTGATGTTCATCCTGTATGGTGTGACCCGGTTTTTTATAGAATTTCTGCGCGACGACAATCCCTTCGAACACGGGCGGTGGGACCTTTATCAAGGCGGCACAATCTCACAAAATCTCGGCATTTATATGTTCATACTCGGTGTCGTCCTGATGCTGGTTTTCCAGAAGATGCGTCCCGACGGCGTATCTTTACATCAATCGCCGCAAGGCAAACGTTAATAGCAGTTCAGGCGTCTTTTTTATCGAACAATACGCAGCAGCCGTGATATAATAGCAGTGGTTGTAAGACGCTGCTTTTCAGGAATGTGCTATGGGACTATACGACAGAGATTACACCCGCGAGAAAAACGAATCATACCCGTCGTACGCGCCGCAGATGCGTTCGGGTCTGCCTCAGATTACCCCGGCCGTCAAATGGCTCATATTCACCAATGTAATCGTTTTTCTCCTGGATGCACTCACAACACCAACGGGGGGCACCGGCCTTTTTGAAAAGTTTTTCGCCCTTGTCCCGGCCACGCCGCTGCTTACGCTGCAGGTCTGGCGCCTCATCACTTACCAGTTCCTGCACCGCGGTCTGGGCCACATATTTTTTAATATGCTCGCATTTTTCTTCTTCGGCCCGCCGCTCGAACGGCACTGGGGAACTAAAAAGTTCGTCATATTTTATCTTACCTGCGGGGCGGCAGGGGGCGTATTTTACATTCTGTTAGTCGTAACGGGTTTTCTGCCCGCCGGCTCGCTGGTCGGGGCCTCGGGTTCGGTCCTCGGTGTTCTTACCGCCTGCGCCATTCTGTTTCCGCATATCAGGGTCTTTCTCTTTCCCTTTCCCGTTCCTGTGCCGATACGTGTCCTCGCGGTCGGCCTGATTTGCTTCTCTGCTGTAATCATACTTTTCAAAGGTGCAAACGCAGGAGGTGAGGCCGCTCACCTGGCTGGTATCGCCGCGGGCGCTGTATATGTCCTTTCGGATTCCTGGCGGTCAGCACTGAAGCTCCGCTTCAAGTCCTCGCGGTGGGACAAGCGCGTCGAATCCGAACGCCGGCTGCGAATCGAGGTTGACCGAATCCTGAAAAAGGTCCACGATTACGGCCTGCATTCGCTTTCCCCCGGCGAAAAACGCACACTCAAAAAAGCCACTCGTGTCGAACGCTCCCGCCTCAAGCTGTAAAAACAACGAGGCCTTGCGATGCATTCGCAAGGCCTCGAACCGTTTCACAACCCGAAATCTACAATCAGCTTATTCCCACTCGAACTTTTCCGTCTTATTAACAAGCTCGTCAACGCGTTTTTTTACCTGCTCGTTTTTGAATTTCTTGCTTTTCCACTTCTCGACCTCGGCTTTCCTGTTTTCAATGTCTTTCTTAAGCTCCTCGAGCTTTTTGTTCAGGTCCTCGTAAGCCAGCTCTTTGCGTTTGACAATCAGGTCGAACTGCTGGCTGACAACCCCTTCAAGCTCCTTCGCAAGCGTCTTTTTCTGGTTTTCATCCGTTGTTGCCCTGATTTGCTTGAGTATCTCGTTGCGTTTTTCCCTCAGGGCCAATTGGTCTTTCAAAACGGCCGCCAGTGCAGGGTTGTCTTTGGATGCATTGAAGATGGGTCCGTATTTTCTCCAGCTAAGGCCCATCGCCTTCATATGCTGGCCGGGATTTTCCTCTTTCAGCTGTTCGAGCTTCGTTGCCTCGTCGGGGTAATTTTCCTTCAGCCAGGTCATATATTCTTCGCTTCTTTCCTGAAATCGCTCGCGCATCATCTCAGGCCATCTGCCCTGTCCTGGGCCTTCCATCGTTGGTCCGCCCGGTCGACGGGGCATTAGTTGTTTGCCCTGCTCGCCTTTTTCTTCGTGCATACGGGTCCTAAACTGTTCCCGCGCGATATTGCGAATCTCCTCTTTGAATGCTTCCGGGTCTTTTTCACGCAGTTGTGTCAGCTCATCGGCTTTTTGCGGGTCTTTCTCTCTTATACGATTAAGAATCCTTTCGATTTGCTCAGGGCCCGGTTCGAACCGTCCGCCGTGCATTGCCGGTTCGGCCATCATCTGCTCTTCCTGCTCCATTTCCCCGGCGCTTACCAGCCCCCAGCCGGTTCCCATCAGTATCAAACTTGCCGCACATACGATTTTCAACCATTCGGTCCTCATATTTTTATCCTTTCCAAAAGTCGCTGCTAATTCCGATCAGTTCCATTTCCAAATCATCGGCAGCCGTACTGCCGGTTACAGTGCTGTCACTCGACCCCGCCCCGTACAATTCGTTCTCAATTGATG
>CAZHVR010000061.1:0-16292 GCA_964536225.1 uncultured Pirellulales bacterium | reverse complement strand
TACCCGGTAGCCAAGCTTTGCTCTCTCAAGATTAGCGCCTTGCAGATTGGCCCCACAAAGGTCTGCATCCTGCAGATTAGCACTCTCAAGATGAGCATTCTTGAGGTCAGTGTCTCTTAGCCAGATTTTTTCGTCGGGGTGTTCTTTACGATAGTCGTTCCATGGCCTAATATCTTTATTCTTTGAACACTCTAAGAGCAGCTTATACTGTTCTTCGTTCAGCTTGGGCTTTTCTTTACTCATCTTCGCTCCGTGGTGAATTATACCGAATCCACCGCTTTTCTACGGATTATTCATATTCCTGCCTGACAGCATATCGTCACCTCGCATAATTGACAACCTCTACAAGTGAAAATATGATACATCTGACTTTTGTGTCTTGCAGATTCTGATAGTAAGGAAATCTGCATGGCTTAAAAGCCCCTCATTCAATAACCTCGATTCTTAAAGCAGCCAATAAGCACATACGCATATACTTATACACTATCATTTCTTTTTTCGTCTAATTCCCTTCACAACGCCCGATAACTCAAGTCAGCGTTCAGCGGACAGCGTATAGTCAAAGCAGAAGATAGGAGACAGGAGAAAGAAGACAGAAGACGGAAAGCCGTTTTTTAAAATGAATCTGTGAAAATCTGCGTAATCTGTGGTTTATCTTCGTGTTTTTGTGACTTCGTGGTGGAAACGGCGTTTTTCCGCGAATGGGGACGTTTTTTCAAATTGCGGATTGACGCCGCAAATTGCGGATTGAGTTTTCATTTTCGACTTACCGGACCAAAGTCGGCCAATGTTTCCGGCGAGAGTATGCCGAACCGGCCGGAGGCGGGTAAATCACGCCTGCGGCCAGGAAAACTGTGCTACCCCCTGCCGTTTTTCAAAGCAAAACGAGACGCAGGGGTTTGCGCTACGCTACGAAAATAAGGAAGGGCGGCGCTGCGTATCTTTGCGTCGCCCTTCCTTATATTTTTTCTTTTAAGGAGGAGATGGTTTTTTTATTTTCTGGAATCAGTACGAAGGCGGTTTTCAAGGGTTCAAAAAAAACGGGTAAAATTTCAAAAAAAGGTAATTTAATATGCCCCCCAGCAAAGCCGAGGGAAGATGAACGGAAAGGAATGCCCCGCCTGCGGCGGGCAAACTGCGGTGAAAATTTAATGGATTCCCTCATTCCCTGGAATGGACATTGTGGATCCCCGACAGA
This sequence comes from uncultured Pirellulales bacterium, assembly GCA_964536225.1. Lineage (GTDB taxonomy): Bacteria > Planctomycetota > Phycisphaerae > Sedimentisphaerales > Anaerobacaceae > Fen-1362. The sequence goes on along the minus strand of CAZHVR010000061.1, from coordinate 15,094 downwards.
AAATCAATGGAGCAGCAATCGAGGGCAGGCGGGGCTTTTTGTTTTTGGCACAACAGCCACCAGAGGAACAAAAGAGTGAAGATATGCACCACTTTTCTATTGTATATATTGCTTCAAGCTAATTATGCTCATTGTTTAGCGGGGTTTCGTTCGATGGCACGGAAGCCATGGTCACGCGTAAGCGGTATCATCATTCCATTCGTTTTTTCGAGCCAGTCGTACATTTTGGAGTTCATTTCGTCTATGAGCTTTTTATGTTCCGGCTTGTTAATCAGGTTGTGCTTCTCTTCCGGGTCGTTCTGGAGGTTATAGAGTTCGTCGATATCCCAGATTCCATGATAATGCATATACTTGTATTGCTTCGTTCGCAGACCGTGGACCGTCGGTGTCTGCGGGAAGTTCCTCTCCCAGTAATATTCGTAATAGGCCTCATTTCGCCAGGGGGTCTGCTTTCCTTCGAGCATTCTATAAAAAGATTGGCCATCCATACGGCTGTGGGTTGGCAGGCCCGCGGCACTTAAAATTGTCGGGGCGATATCGATATTTTGAATGAGCTCGTCGATGACAGTGGCGGGCTTGATGAGGCCGGGAGCATAAACAAGCATAGGAATGCGCATCGACGGCTCATACATCTGTCTTTTGTCGATTAGCCCGTGCTCGCCAAAACAGAACCCGTTGTCACCCATGTAAATAACAAGCGTGGACTCGGCTTCATCGGACTGGTCAACATAGTCGAGAATCCTGCCTATGCTCTCGTCCACGCTCAGAAGCGTTTCGCAGTATCGCTTGTAAAACGTGTCGAAATCCATCTGCCCGTGATACATATAGTCGACGCCGTGCCAGCTGTTCCGCTGCGCCTTCACCCACGCGGGCTTGTCCCTGTAGTTTTCTTCCGTATTGGCCATAGTATCAGGATAACTCAGTTTAACGTTCTCATACCTGTTAAGGTGTCTCTTGGCCGGCTCGAACATCGCGTGGACCGCCTTGTGCGACAGGTATAAAAAGCAGGGCTTGTTTTTGTCACGCCCGTTTTGCAGCCAGTCCATTGCGTAGTCGGTAAGAATGTCGGAGATATAGCCCTTGCGTTTGACCTTTTTGCCGTCGATGTTCAGCTCAGGGTCATAGTAAACTCCCTGTCCACGAAAACTAATCCATTTGTCAAAGCCAGGTCGTGGTTCATCGGAGGCATCGCCCATGTGCCATTTGCCCATAAATGCAGTCTGATAGTCGGCCTTTTGCAGATATTGCGGGAAAAACTCGGTGCCTTTCGGGACACGGGTGTTATTATCTACTACACCGTGCTTATGAGCGTACTGGCCGGTGAGAATAGATGCCCTGCTTGGTGAACACAGGGAGGTCGAGACGGTTGCGTATTTAATATGCGCCCCTTGTTTGGCCATCCTGTCCATATTCGGGGTCTTGAGAAAATCCGGCTTGTTCAAAAAGCTCATAAAGTCGTATCGATGGTCGTCGCTTAAAATAAGGATTACATTTTTGCCCCTTTTCTTTTGTGAGCCGTACGCTCCCCTTGTCCCCAGAAGCTCTGCGCCGGCTAAAGATGCCATTGTCAGTCCCGTCGTTTTCAAAAAGCTCCTGCGGGTCGTTTGTTCGTCAGGCATTTGTTTCGCTCCTTGTTATTTGAGTTTGCCGATTTGTCCCGTCGTGTTTTTTGACTATATATTTCACAAGTACCGAAATATTTACATTGGCCCTGTCCGTCGCGGACGGGTCTTTTTTCGGCATGTTCCTTATATAGTCGATAAGAGGCGATGCCTTCTCGCCCAGCGCATCAATCGCGTTCAGCGCTGAGATTGATACATAGACCCCGTTCTTTTCCGGCGATGCAAGCTCTTTCAAAGTCGATAGCGCCTCGCTCAAGCCGTTTTCATCGCCGAATTGCCCTAAGGCGTTTGCCGCGACGATGCGGACGCAGGCTGATTCGTCCTTCAGGGCATCTCGAAACTCCGGGATAGATTTGCTTACGGCCGTGTCCCCTCGCATAAACAGCCCCATTGCCGCCCAGTAACGGACACCTCTGTCGCTGTCTTTCAAACCGCTTTTTAATTCTCCAAACGCCTCCGGCTTCATCAGCGAGGCCGAATTCGCCGTTGCCAGTATCTTTTCAAGCGGGTATTTCTCTTTGTTATGCCCCATTTCATACATTGTCGTGCCCGCTGCGCGTTTATGCTGCTCGACCTCACTTAAAAAGCCGACGTCGCGAATCTCTAATATATGCTCACGCAGCGCCTGGCGCAGCTCCTTTAATATCGCCTGATTCCGGGGCGATTCGACGAGATTTGTCACCTCGTCCGGGTCGGCCTGTAAGTCGTAAAGCTCCTCCGGCGGCTTCCTCTCCCAGAACTTCCTCTGCACGGCGTTGAGCTTGCCCTGGTCGTAAAGCTCCTTCCAGACCCGTGTTGTGGGGGTTTGAAACATATAATCGATGTGCTGCCCGTAAATCAGGTGGGGCATATAATTCCTGACGTAGATATAACGCTGATTGCGCACCGAACGAACCATATCGTAACGTTCGTCCATCCGCCCGCGGAAACCGAAAAGATAGGATTGCGGCTCTTCCTCGTACCTTCCCATCACGGCGTGACCCTGCATCCACTTTGGCGGTTTTATCCCTGCGATACTCAAAAGCGTCGGCGCCATATCTACAAAACCGACCAATCGGTCGGACTCGCCGCCCGGCCTGTATTGCTTCGGCGCAAGGTGTCTGTACTTCTCAGGAACATAAACTATCATCGCAACGTGCAGGCCGGAATCATAAGGCCAGCGTTTGCTTCTCGGCATTCCTGGGCCGTGGTCGCCGTAAAAAAAGATTATCGTCTCGTCCGTCAGCCCCGCCTTGTCGAGTTCTCTCAGCCGTGCCCCGGCCTGTGCATCCATTTCCGTTACCTTGTCGTAATATTGCGCCCAGTCGTGACGCACCTCCGGCGTGTCCGGATGATATGCCGGCACCGGTGCCTTGGCGGGGTCGTGTTTGAGAGTGTGCGGGCGCTTGCGTATCTGGCTTTCATGGCTGACCGTGATATTGAATATCGAAAAGAAGGGCTGTTCCTCGGCGCGATTTTTCCAGTGAGCTTTCCTCGACGAATCGTCCCATATTTTCCCGGGCTTTGTGAGGTTATAGTCCTCTTTGTCATTGTTCGTGCAGTAATATCCGGCCTCTCGCAAAAGCTGCGGGTACATCCGCATAAACTCCGGCATCCTCACCTCGCTTCGCATATGTTCCGAGCCGGTGCTTGTCGGATATACCCCCGTAATCAGTGCCGTCCGTGCCGGTGCGCACACCGGAGCCGTTGACCAGGCCGTTTTGTATCGCATCCCTTTGGCGGCGAATGAATCCAGGTTGGGCGTAACCGCGTATGTGTCGCCGTAACAGCCGAGCTCCGGCCCGACGTCCTCGCAGGTCAGCCATAAAATATTGGGCTGACTGTTTTTCCTGCCGGGTGCTGCCAGGCACAGGCCGAGTCCCAATAGGCCGCCGCCTGCTATGACGGAGCTGCTTTGCAGAAACTGTCTTCTCGAAAATCTCTCATCTCCGGGCATCTTCGGGCTCCATTTTCCCCTGTAATTCCATAATCATTTCCGCCGGTCTGCCTTGTCTTAGCAATTGCCTTATCTTCTTCATATATGGAGCAATATGCTTGAAAAAACTCTTGTAGCCCTCGCACAGGTAGCTCACCCTCGGCCGGTCTTTACCCCCTTTCACGAATCTGTGTTTCGGACAGTCGCCATGACAGGCAAACAAGACGTCACACTTTTTACAGCACTCTGGTAATGTCTCTTGTTTATCCCGGCCGAATCGGAGTTGCTTTTCAGATTCAGCTATTTGTCTCAGGTCAGTGTTCAGAATATTGCCTAACCAGTAGTCCCGATAGACATAATGGTCGCAGGAATACACATCTCCGTTATGTTCCATGACCAGGCACTGGCCGCAATTCTCTGAGAAGGTGCAGGCGCAGGAGATTCCGTTTACCCAGGAAGACAAGGCCCATTCAAAGTTCATAACGAACATAGAGCCGACATCCGAACGAATCCACTCATCGAATATTTTAATCAGGAAATTGCCGTGTGCTGCCGGCTCAACAGTCCAGTCGGTTATCTCGGATAAAATCTGTTCCTGGTGCGGAGACGCAGGCGCAGCAAGTCGAAGTCCTTTCTTTTGTGCATCGCTATCAGGCAGTCTTTCTATAACAGGAATGAATTGAATGAACCGAACGCCTTGTTTTTTGAGGAACTTATAGACATCCAGCGGCCTTTTGGCGCTGAGTTTGGTCACACAGGCAAGGACATTGAATTCGACTCCGTGTTTTTTTAGAAGTTCAAGCCCACGCATCACCGCCTCGAAGGTCGGCCTGTCGTTGCGGTCGACCCGGTAATAATCATGAATGTCTTGGGGCCCGTCAAGGCTAAGGCCTACCAAAAAATTGTTACGAGCCATGAACTCACACCAACTCTCATCCAGCAGTGTGCCATTAGTCTGCAGAGCGTTGGTTATCTGTTTGCCATGTGCATATTTATTTTGTAAGCGAACTACTTCACGATAAAAATCAAGCCCAGCGAGGGCAGGTTCGCCTCCCTGCCAAACAAATGGAACAGGGGATAATGGCTGGGACTCTATATAGTTTTGGATGAATGTCTCAAGAACTTCATTACTCATTCGATACGTGTGATTTTTGGGGAAGAGAGCTTCCTTTTCCGTATAAAAGCAATACCGACAATCGAGGTTACAGACCGGACCTACAGGCTTGGCCATTACACTGAAACCTTGAGGCGGATAGTCCTGTTGTTTTGAGGAATTTCTCATAATTATACTTGAATCAAGGATGAGTGCCACATTACGCAAAGTTCGCCCGGATATTGTGTGGCAAGAGGAGTTTACTGTCAAGCGAAACAGATATGTCAGGTTAAATGTATTGATAAAGTCATTTCACAATGGCATGTCATCTGATTGGGGGCACCGTTTTTTTTATTGTAATAGTCCTGATGACAGTCCTCGGCGGGGCAGGCGAGAGAATTTGAGATTTAAGATTTGAGAGAAACTGGATTCCCGTCTCCGCGGGAATGACAAGGTGGACGTGATGGGCGGAGTGGACTGGATGTAGAGATTGCTTCGCCCCGATAAATCCCGATAAATCGGGAGGACTCGGAATGACCCGGCAATAATCCGCCATAGGCGGATAAAAGTTGCCGGGCTAAACTAAGGTGCGCAGGAATGACAAAAGTGGACCTTAGGCAGTCACAGCCGTGTGAAAAGCCGGGCCAAGAATGATGATGATAACGCCGGATTAATCTGCCTTGACAGGGGCGAGCAAAATCCCAAGCCGATGCATTATACGGTTTGCCAAAACCACGGCAAATTGATATAATCATTCAAACGTCAGGCCGGTTCAAAATCGGCTTGATTCGAGAGGAGTTTCGCATTTTTTGGAGGATAGGATGTATGAACTGCGGGCGAATCCATTACTTTGCTTTTATATTTCTCACGTCTTTTCTTTTCTGCTCAACCTGTGCTGCAGAAGTTGTCTATGACAATACGAGTACATCTCTCCAGAGCATCCTTCTCACAGGCGAGGCGGGCGATACCGTTACCTTAGCCGGCTCAGAGCGATTTATCAACAGTTTCACGATGGGGGTGAGCGTTTACTCCGGGGATTTCAATGAGACGTCGGACTATCGACTGTTCTTATATCTGGCAAATGCGCCCAATGATTCGCCCGGGGCGCTAATCTGGCAAGGCCCGCCTGTTGCCGATATCGTTCTAAACGAGGAAATCCAGCTCATAACGTTCGATATCCCGCACATACGTGTGCCGGACACTTTTATCTGGTCTGTCGAGAACAGAGGCCCTTCGAGATACATCTTCGCCGGCTCGCCTACAGTAGGAAGCTCGCCATATTACGGCTGGACGAATCTGAAAAAGTTTGACACCCACACGGCAGACCTGATGTGCAAAATTGAGGTGACCAGCAGGCCTGATGCCATCCTGCTTGGAACGATATACCACTACTCTACAACCGCCATCAGTAATGAAAATCGCTATAATATGAGGGTAAGTATAGAGGCCTCCGGCGTTAGCGATATAAAATGCCCGAAAATAGCCGGGCTTAGCGACCGGGATTCGGGAACGTTTCGAACGCTGCCGGCGAAAGATTATGCGGACTTCGTTGCCGTCCTTAAGAACGGCCAGAATGACACGCTTCATTGTTTCTCAGAGAATGTCGGCAACAGCGGTACTGAACAAAGTTTCATCAACAAATCGCCCGGCATCGCACCCGATTACCCTGACTTTTTCGGCTGTGCTATTACAGATATCACTCTGGCTGTGCACGAAATCAAGGTCGAGCATATAAGGCCCGTCTGGACTGATTTCACATCTGAGGTTACCTGGGAGTTCTGGGGCCGTGTTATCCCCGCGGACCTGAACAAGAACGGAAAGGTTGATTTCAAGGATTTTTGTCTCTTAGCCGGTGACTGGGGCAGTTCGGGCGGCGGATTGGCCGGTGATATATCAGGCCCCTCCGGAGCGCCTGACGGCAGCGTGAATTCATACGACCTGGATATGTTTGCAGATTATTGGCTAAAAGACACAGACCATCCGGAAGAGTGGTAACTTAAGGGCCAAACGACCCACTACGATATTTGGGGCGGGCACAGCCCCCGATTGCGCTGCCAAGCAGCAACATTCGAGGGCAGGCCTGCCGCAGGTGTTTTTAGAATTCGGGGACGTCGCGGCTTTCGATGGCTTTCGATTTTGCCTTTTGCTGAGTTACCATTGCTTTGTTCAATCTGGAGGTTCGATACCATTCGTCGCCGAGCAGTCGCTGCTGGTCGTAAACGGTGGTTGCGATTCTCCAGACCGAGCCGTCGGTTTCGGTCCTGATTTCACAGGCGAGAGTCAGGCCGCAGTTGGGTGATATCATCACTTGATTGAACATTCCAGCGGCGTGGCTGGCAGTGGCGGCGGTCGAGTAATAATGGGCGAGCTTTTTCAGGTCGTAGCCGGTCGGCGTCAGTAGGTCGCAGGGCGAACCAGCCGCATCCGAGAGGAAATTACCCGATGCATCGAAAATCCAGCCCAGCAGATACGTGTTTGCGACACCAGCCTGGCGTTCTATTTTGACGGAGGGGCTGCCATATTTTTTAGACAACGCCCCGATGACGTTATCTGGATGCGGACCCTGCCTGTTGCCGTACTGGATTTGGCGTGAGATGACCAGGAGCTGCGCTTCGGCGCCGAGGGGTCTAAGTTTCGGCATTTCGGGTATTTCGGGGAGCTGTAATTGTGAAGCTGTATTCGCGCCGCGTCTTCTGTCTGTCCGGGCGTGTTGCTGTTGTATCATCTCGTTACGCTTTTCGATAATCTTATCTCTTTTTTCGATGGCGGCGAGGACTTTGGGGTCCTGCTCGACCTCCATATCTTCGTTCGTTTGTGATTCGAAGAGCAGTGTTATCTGCTCGCCGAAGACCTCAGGGCCGATTTTTTTGGCATTGTTTGCAATTAGTTTGATGACAATCGAGGAAGTTCCCTGGTCTTTAACGAAACTGACCGTTTTTTCAAAGTCGGGGTGTTTTTCGAGGTAATCCAGGGCCTCTTCGTAGGTCATACCGAGGTGCAGGCCGACGATATCGAAGCGGTCACGTTCGTCGGCGGGCGTGCTCCAGCGCCGCTGGTAGGGCGGTGTCTTTTTGGTGAGCTGCCCGTTGTAGATTCTGCCTTCCTTGCCGGTATTGGGCATATCGAGCCAGTTTACGGTGACGTTTCCGCCTGAGGCAAAAGTGATGAGTGCCTGGCTGCCGCAGCTTTGATTTTCGTCGATGAATTCGGCCTTATATTGCCCCAGGGTGTCGGTGGGTTTTAATTCCGCCAGACACCGGCTTGCAGCGGCTGAAACACGCATACCCGCAAAATCAGGTGTAATCGTGATATAAACAGTCATCCCGGACATCATTATGCTGTGTCCCTGATTCGAAGGGTTGACCACGCCTTCCCATTGGCCGTAGAGGTCGTCGATTGTGTTTATGGGCTGGCTTTTTTCAGCGGTGTCCTGCTGGTTCTGGGTTTGGGATTGGTTTGTCTTCTGCTGGGGCGTTTGTTTTGGTTTGGCTGAATCAATCGCCTCATCGACGGTTTCCTGGACCGCTTCGTTTGCCTTTTGCTTAAGCTTGTCAAAAAACCCGGCCTGTGCGCTGGCAGTGGTAAGTCCCGCTAGGAGCATAATAGTTATGAGTTTGCGCATCTTTTCTCCCCTTAATTATTTATCAATTTTTGTTCGCTTCTTATCAGTGCTACGCAGGAAATGTATGTGTGGTCAAATTTTTTTTTTGGCTCAGCCAAAATTAACGGGGGGTTAGACAAATTCTGCCACTTGTCCGGACTAAGGCGGAGATAGCAGAATTAAATATCGCTTCGCTGCGAAAGACCTATAAAAAACAGGATATCAGTTTATTTGCGAAAAAAGGAGGATTTTTTTTTAGAAGTTCCGTATATTACCCAAATTATTTAATCTTCCCAGATTAACACAGCCGATAAATTCAGAGAAGACAAGAAAACCCTAAAAGGAGATTAGGTTATGAAAACATTAGCGGAGCAACGCAGCTTTACGCGAACCGATGTGTCGTGGCCGGTGAGCGTGTGGCTGCCTGAGGCAAACAAGTTTTTTAACGGCAGGAGCGCCAATATAAGCAAGACGGGCGTCTTTGTTCGCCTGCCAATTACGACGCCGCTTCACGCGGGCAACGTTGTCGAGCTGAATTTCCCCAGGACGATGTCGCTTGCGAGGAAGAAGGGCGGCTTTGCCCGGATAAAAAGCGGGAAGGTCGTGAGGATAGAACGAGGCAATCTGCTCGATGATGTCTCGATAGGCGTAGGGATTGCCTTCGAGGGGTTCGAGAGCTAAAGCCGCAGTCCCGACGAATCGGGATTAGCCACAGAGGACACAGAGCACACAGAGAATATAAAAAATTGGTGTCTTAGTGGTGATAAAAGATTGAAATAAGAAATGCGATAAAAGCATTTTCTGTCAGCACAAAGGCGGGGGAAAAGTAATGGCCTGCATTAGAGCATTAATGCGGGCCATTTTTTTGCGCCGCATCGGCGTTATGTCATATATAATCCCGGATATGCGATTATTTAAGAAATGGCGAAGAAAAAGGACAGCGGCGAGGCATTTTCCGTTAGAGTGGCTGCGGATTTTGGGCAGCAACGTTCGGTTTTATCAGAGGTTACCGGCGGCGGACCAGGAGGAGCTGCGAAGGCATATACTGATATTTCTGGTTGAGAAGCGGTTCGAGGGCTGTGGGGGGCTTGAGATAACCGATGAAATCAGGGTAACGATAGCGGCGCAGGCGTGCATACTGCTCTTACACAGGCAGACGGATTATTACCCGGGATTGCGCTGGATATTAGTTTATCCGGCGGCATACGTTGCGAAGGCGACGAGACACCTTCCCGGCGGGGTTGTGGAGGAGGGATATGACGTGCGATTGGGTGAATCGTGGCGGAGGGGAGCGGTGGTGCTATCGTGGGACGACGTCAGGCGGGACGCGGCGGACATTCATGACGGACACAACGTGGTTTTTCACGAATTTGCGCACCAATTGGACAGCTCGATGGGCAGTGGGGACAGCAGCGAGGTCCTTCAGCGGCGTTCGGCATTTATCGCGTGGGCGAGGGTGTTAGGCGATAATTACGAGCGTCTGCGGAGGGACGTTGACAGGAACAGGCCAACGCTACTGAGGTCATACGCGGCGGCAGGGCCGGCGGAGTTTTTCGCGGTTGCGACGGAGTATTTTTTCGAGCGGCCTAAGGAGATGCAGAAGTTATATCCGGAGCTGTACGAGGAATTGAAGAATTTTTATCATCAAAATCCTGCGGGGCTGACGTAAAAAGGGCGGATTTTTATAAAAAATCCACTTGCAGGGGTGTAACGGCCGATTTTATAATGTATAAACAGAAGTTCGTGATAAGCGTAATAAGCATTATGCGGGTGTAGCTCAGTGGTAGAGCGTCACGTTGCCAACGTGAATGTCGTGAGTTCGAGCCTCATCACCCGCTTTGGGAAATAAATAGCGTCGGTGAGTTATCGCCCCGGCCTAAGAGGCGGGGCAGGGCGCTGGTTGCCGGCGTGTTTATATGAAAGGGTAAAAGTATGGCTGAGGGAAAAAAGGTTCCTGAGGCCATATTGGTTTTTAACGGAAAGCAGGAAAAGCAAATAGTCGGAGAAGAGGTATGGCGGAACAACAAGAGGAAACGAAGGCGAAAAACACGGTGACAATCGAGGACGCAGGGCCTTGCAGGAAAAAGGTCATTGTTGAAATACCGAGAGAGACGGTAACCAAGGCGACCGACGAGCAGTACGAGACGCTTCGCAGGGACGCGGTAGTGCCCGGTTTCAGGAGGGGGCGTGCGCCGAGACGGCTGTTGGAGAAGCGGTTCGGCAAGGACACCAGCGAGACGGTCAAATTGAAACTGTTAGCTGAGGCGAGCGACGAGGCGATAAAGGAGAGCAAATTAGACATTCTGCGCGAGCCGAATATAGATTATGAGAAGGTAACGCTGCCCGATGAGGGGCCGATGAAGTTCGATTTCGAGGTTGAGGTGCGGCCAGAGTTCGAGTTGCCTTCGCTGGAAGGGATACCGGTCGAGAAGACAAAGGCGGAGGTTACGGAGGGGCACGTCGAGAGTGAATTAGAGTCGCTGCAAAAGTACGCTGGGGTTTGGACGCCAAAGGACGATGGTAAAGTTGAAGCGGAAAACCGGGTTGTCGCGGACGTTATGCTGAATATCGAGGGTCAGGAGGAGAAGTTAGACAATACCGAAATCACCGTCAAGCCGAACGGATTTGTGGGTGAAATACCGGTGGAGAAGTTAGACGATATTCTGGTCGGGGCAAAATCGGGAGAGACGAAGGAAGTCGAGATAACCGTTCCCAAGACGTATTTCAAGGAGGAGCTGCGGGGCAAGAAGGTCGAGATGCGGATAGAGGTGAAGGACATCAAGTGGCTCAAGCCGGCGGAATTGAACCAGGACTTCATAACCAAGGTCGGAGTGAGCAGCGAGGAAGATTTGCGAAAGGCGATAAAGGAGCGACTGCAAGGCCGGCTGGAGAATCAGGCCAAATCGGAAATGGCGGAGCAAATCTACAAGTACCTTTTGGACAAGACCGAGTTCGAGCTGCCGATGGACGTCGCGGCGGACCAGGCGGTATCGCTTTTACGCAGGCAATACATGAACCTGATGATGCAGGGGATACCGAGGGAGCAAATCGATGGGCACATCGAGCAGTTGAAGGCGAGCAGCGAGCAGCAGGCGCAGCAGCAATTGAAGGTTTTCTTCATAATGGACAAAATCGCGGACAAGCTGGGTATCGAGACGACTGAGGAGGAAATCAACGGGCATATCGCGCAGTTAGCAATACAGAGGAAGGTGCGGCCAGAGCGGATGAAGGAAGAGATGGAGCGGGACGGGTCCTTAGGGCAGTTCAAGCAGCAGGTTCGTGAGCAGAAGTGTGTCGCCAAGCTGCTCGAGACGGCCAAGATAACCGAGGTCGCGGCGAAAGCGCAGCCGGCAAAGGCAAAAGCAGCAAAGGCGGAACATTCTAAGAGCCCGGCTTTGCATAAGGGCTCCGCCGTGACGAGCAAGAAAACGGCTGGAAAGCCGGCCAAAAAGGCGGCAGGGGCGGCTAAAAAAAGCGCCTCAAAGGGGACTGCGGAGAAAAAAACGGCTAAAAAGAGCAAGTCAGCACCTCGAAAAAAGAAAACCTGAATGTAAAAAAAACCGATATGTATGAGAGCACAAGGGAACAGGTGCTTATACTTTAAGCGGTTATAATTTACGAATTATTAAGGGGAAAGGCGGATGTTCATCGAAGGAGCCAAAAGGCGCGAAATTAACCCTGAATCGCAGATGCAGGCGTACGAGCAATATGGGCCTCCGGGCAGTCCATACCAGCGGTATCGGCAGATGAGTTTGGACGACCTGCTGCTTGAGAACCGGATAGTGTTTCTCATCGGGGAAATCAGCTACGCGAGGGCGGCCGAAGTGATTATGAAAATTTTGTACTTAGACAACCAGAAGCACGACGCGGAAATCAGCTTATACGTGAATTCGCCCGGGGGCAGCGTTGACGACACGATGGCGGTTTACGATACGATGCGTTTTGTCAGCTCGCCGATAGCGACGTATTGCATAGGCAGGGCGCAGTCGGGAGGGGCGGTGATACTGTCGGCGGGGACGAAGGGCAAGCGGTTTGCGCTTCCTCACGCGAAGATAATGCTGCACCAGCCGTGGGGCGGCGTTTACGGCCAGGCGGCGGACATCAAAATCCAGGCGGAGGAAATCCTCAAGGCCAAGAAGGTGATAAGCACAATACTGGCGGAGCACTCTGGCCAGCCGGTGGAGAAGATAATCGCGGAGACCGAAAGGGACAGGTATATGACCGCGGAAGAGGCCAAAGAGTACGGCCTGATTGACGAGGTGCTGGAGTTCGACGAGCCGGAGAAGAAGAAAAAGGAAGAGAAGGAGAAGAAATAAAAATAAGAAAATGGATCCCCTGTTGCCGGCCGAGTAAGCCGTCACTCGGGGACAGGGAAGAAAAAATGGTTGCAGATTTTAATGATAAGGCGTTGAGAGAGAGGATATGAGAGTTGACCAGAATTTAGTTCCGATAGTAATCGAGAAGACGGGCCGGGGCGAGCGTTCGTATGATATATATTCGCGTCTGCTGAAGGACAGAATCGTGTTCATCGGGGGGCCGATAGACGATTCATCGGCGAACCTAATCATAGCTCAGATGCTGTTTTTGAGCAACGAAGACACCAAGACGGACATTCACCTTTATATCAACTCGCCGGGCGGGTCAATCACAGCGGGTCTTGCGATATACGACACGATGCAGTTTTTGCGTTGCGACGTGGCGACGTACTGCATCGGTCAGGCGGCGAGTATGGCGGCGGTCCTGATGGCGGGGGGCAAGAAAGGGAAGCGATTTTTGTTAGCGAACAACCGAGTGCTGCTTCATCAGCCGCTGATTACGGGTGAATTGATAGGGCCGGCGACGGACCTTGACATCGAGGCCAAAGAGATACTTCGGCTTCGCGAGCGGATATACCAGATACTTTCGCACCACACGGGCCAGCCGGCGGAGAAAATCGAGAAGGACTGCGACAGGAACCTGTGGCTCAACGCCGAAGAGGCGATAAATTACGGATTAGCGGACCGTATAATCCAGAAGGCGCCGGAAGTGATGAAAAGAGACAATAAAGAATAGTTAATTGAGAATTTATAATTATGGTCTTAGTTCGTAATTCATTGTTCGCAGTTCATTGTTTACTGCTGGTGATTGTATTCACAGGTGGGTGTGGCAACGCCGGCGGTCGCAGCAAGAGCGCAGTTTCACAGCAAGTCGAAAATCTTTCCCAGGAGAAGTCGGAGCTGGAGAACCGGCTCGAACAATCGCGGAAGGAAAACGAAGAGCTGCAAAGACAGATGGCGGTATTAGCGGCTTTGCCCGGCGACAAGAGGGCCGAGGCGATATACATCCTCAAAGAGGTGAGAATCGGCAGGTACACGAACCTTTTCGATGAAGACAAAAACGGGACGAGGGAGGCGTTAATTGTTTACGTTAAGCCAATCGATGATACGGGAGACGTTATCAAGGCGGCTGGGGCAATTAACGTGCAATTGTGGGACCTGAGCAGGCCAAGCAATGAGGCATTATTAGCAGAATGGAAAGTCGGTTCGGAAGAGCTGAAAAAGCTGTGGTTCGATTCAATCGCGATGACCGGCTACCGGCTGAAATTTGACGTCAGCGGAATCGCGGCCAAATTCGACAATCCCCTGACCGTAAAGGTCGTTTTCACGGATTATCTTTCCGGCAAGGTGTTCACGGAGCAGAAGACAATCAAGCCGTAGAACAAGACGCAAGACACAAGATGCAAAAAAAGTTGAGTGGTGCGCAGAATACACCTATACTAAAAAGTAGAATGTCCCCGTTTTTCCATTCAGGTTAACTTTCAGGTCGGTAGTCGTGCCAGCCAGCGGGTGCGGGGACATATTTACCGCTGAACCAGATATCTCCGGGGAGGATTCCTTCGAGGAGTCGTTTGTCGAGATAATAGCGTTTCAGGTAGCCGTTGGTGTTGATTAGTCCGACGACGGCCCTGATACTTTCCGAGAGAGTGCCCCTGAGAATAAGCAAATCCTGATTTCCGGGGCCGGTGACTTTTCTGCCGTTGTAGGAGCGGACGTTTTCAGCGCCCCAACCGCCGCCTCCGACGGTAACGGCGGCTTCGACTATCATAGTATGAGGCAGGAGGCGGTTATTCACAGTGGCACCGTCGGGATTTGCGACAGGCCTGTAAATGTGTCTTGCGAGGGTGAGGGTGTCGGGGACGCCGGAGGTGTCTGTTACGGGATGGTCCACAAAGCTGCAGTCCGACATTCCCGGGTCAACGATTTTGACGACGCCCTGGGCGATGAGGCCGAGGACGTTGGGGTTGGTGTCGGCGGGCAAACCGTCGGCGTTCCTGTCTCCATCGACAACGATTGAGTCGGCTATCCAGATATTTCCGGAGGAGACGATGGTCATTTTTCCCTTTACGACCATATCGGTGTAGTCGGCGCTTCCGATGATGACGTCGCCGTCTACAAAGATCTGGCCTCCCGGCTCGCTTTCTTTTGTGCCGAAGGTTTGCGTGACGTATGTATCTTCGATGGGTTTGATGAGCGGCGTCTGGTCACGGGGAGCGTAATGATAGGCATAGATGTCGTATTTCTCGTAGGTATTTCCGCCTGAGCCGGGGACGATTTTGTAGTCATAGGTAGTGCCGGGGTATCCGCGGATGGTGCAGTTGTTGGTTATTTTGACTTTACCGACGCCTCCATCGACGAAGAATTCGAGCTGTACGGCGTTTCGCGGTCTCGAGACGTTTGCCGTTCCGTCGGGAGCGAACCTGAAGGCGGGGTTGGTGCTGTCGCGGAACCGGTTGACCTTGCTCTGGACGGCGGCTTCGTCGGTGACACGGACGTCGGGCTGGTCGAAGTAAATTCCGTCGTCGAACAAGTCCATAACAGAGCCAT
>CAZHVR010000060.1:0-16600 GCA_964536225.1 uncultured Pirellulales bacterium | reverse complement strand
ATGCCGGGACTCTGCGAGCTATGCTCGAAAGTGGCGTCAGTGTCTTTCGTCTTAACTTCTCGCACGGGACGATTGAAGGCCATGCCGAGTCGCTCAATATTCTCAACTCAGTTCGGGCGGGACGCGAAAATATTACGGCAGTAATAGGGGACCTGTGCGGCCCCAAGGTGAGAATGGGCCGAATCGATCCTGAAGGGGAAGTCCTTGCTAAAGACGAGGAAGTCGTCATCATACCCGGCGATGAGCTCGGCAACGCTCGCAGATTCTGCACCAATTACGAGAAGTTCATAACCGACGTGCAGGTCGGCCACAGGGTTTTTATAGATGATGGCCGAATCTCGATGAAGGTGGCGGGTCGCGGAGATGACAAGCTTGTGTGTAAAGTTCTCATTGGCGGCCCTGTATTCAGCCACAAGGGGATAAACCTGCCGGATACTGACGTGAGTGTCTCGGCCATCACCGAACGCGACTGGAAATGTGTTGACTGGGCCGTCGAAAAGGACCTTGATTTTCTGGCGCTGAGCTTCGTGCGCAGCGCCGAAGATGTAGCCGGGTTGAAACACTACCTGGATAAAGCCGGTTCGAATATAAAGGTAATTGCGAAGATTGAAAAGCCGCAGGCAGTGAAAGGCCTTGAAGATATTGTGGAGGTTAGTGACGCTGTCCTTGTAGCCCGCGGAGACCTCGGCGTCGAGATGGATTTGGCTGAAGTTCCCCTGATTCAGAAAAAAGCGACCAATATGTGCAAACATATGGGAAAGCCCGTGATAGTTGCCACCCAGATGCTGCAGAGCATGATAAATAATCCCGTCGCAACCAGAGCAGAAGTTTCAGATGTTGCCAATGCGATAATGGACGGTTGCGACGCCGTTATGCTGTCCGGAGAAACGGCCGTGGGCAGATATCCGGTTGAGGCGGTAAGAACTATAGGCCGGATTGCAAATGTTACTGAGGCCTACCTTGATGAACACTCTGAATGGCATCCGAGAACAGCTACGTCGGAGCAGTTGCGGGTCACAGAGACGATATCACGAAGCGTCGGCTATGTTGTTGACGACATCAGCCCAAAGCTTGTCGTTGTCTGGTCACAGAAAGGCGACTCGGCAGGCCTGTTGAGCAAAGCACGCATAGATGTTCCAATACTGGCGATGAGCTCTGACTGTAAAGTTTGCCGGCAGATGTGCCTGGATTACGGCGTTATACCTTGTTGCCTGCCGATACCTCGGACCGTGGACGAATTCGTCAAAGTGACCGATGAGCTGCTGGTAGCTCGCGGGCTGGCGCAGGTGGGCGACAAGGTCGTCCTCGTAGCGGGTCAGCCGCTCGGCGAACCGGGCAGAACAAATACACTAATAGTACACGTAATTATCGGCAACTAAGGTCGTTATGGTCTGAAGGTTTTTGTGTCTGGTCTTAATTTAATCTGATTCTTGAGGAGTTCTGGCTATGGACGAGCTGAATTTCAGCATTCCTGTTCTGGGTCAGCCGGCGTTTGATTCGCCGGTTCGATTTTCCAAAGTGCGCGGCGACTACATCGCTAACTTTGTCGGTGACAATGAACGCATTATATATGCCCTTGATACATCTCACGACTGTTCTTCGCGGCAGTTCAGCCCTCGCGATCTTATGGAAAAAGCGGGTCCGAGAGAAAAAGTTTATTTTAACCCTTCGGATGTCCACGCCGCCATCGTTACCTGTGGAGGGTTGTGTCCGGGCCTCAATGACGTGATTCGTGCCATAGTTATGTGCCTATGGTATCGATACGGCGTTCGCAAAATAAGCGGCGTTCGATACGGCTATCGTGGTTTGGTTGAGCGTTTCGGGCTTGGGATGCGGGAGTTGACGCCGGATGTCGTATCGGATATCCATCGGGACGGGGGAACAATACTCGGCTCGTCACGCGGTTATGGAAACGAGGCAGGCCAGATAGTCGATACATTACAGCGCCTTGGTATAAATATGCTCTTTGCTGTCGGCGGTGACGGCACTCAGAAAGGAGCGCTGGGCATATCGCGGGAAACGCAAAAACGAGGCCTGAAAATAGCGGTAGTCGGTGTCCCTAAAACGATTGATAATGACCTTAGTTTCGTTCAGGTTTCTTTTGGATTCGACACAGCCGTCAAGAAAGCTGTTGACGCGGTCGCTGCGGCCCATACAGAGGCAAGAGGCGCTGTTAACGGTATCGGGCTGGTGCAGGTGATGGGCAGGCAGTCCGGTTTCATTGCGGCGGCCACCGCCCTGGCGCTGAACGATGTCAATTTTGTGCTTGTTCCTGAAGTTCCGTTCGAGCTCGACGGTGACAACGGTCTGCTAAAGCATCTTGAAGAACGGCTTCAGCATCGGGGGCACGCCGTGATTCTCGCCGCCGAGGGCGCAGGACAAAACCTTCTTATGCACTCCGCAGGCACCGATGCCTCGGGAAACAAGGTACTCGCAGACATCGGCCTGTTCCTTAAACGTGCTATGTCCGATTACTTCAAAAAGAAAAACATCGAGATCAACTTGAAGTTCATTGACCCGAGCTATATAATACGGGCTGCACCTGCCAATACGAGCGATTCGGTCTATTGCGAGCGACTCGGCTCCAATGCGGTGCACGCGGCTATGTCGGGAAAAACCGAGCTGCTTATCGGGTTGATGCATGGTGAGTATGTTCACATACCGATTCGACTTGCGGTTTCCCGAAGAAATCAGATAAAGCCGGACGGTTCACTTTGGCGCGATGTTATTGACGCGACGGGCCAGCCGGTTCTTATGACGAATTGAGTGGTTTTTCGATATCCGGCTTGCCGAGAGTCGATTAAATAACGAGTTCCCTGGAGGGGATTAAAGGCCTGTTCTGCTTATCGGAGCAGGCCTGTTTTTTTGCTCTTATTTGTCACGAAAACACGAAGAAGCCGAGAAAATGCAAAAAAACAAAAAAACCCCTGAACAAATAAGAATTATTCTTATATAATAACTTACAGCAATGTTGGCATGGCCGTATTTTTGATAAAAAACGCGGGCTTGGTATGAGGAATAAGGTTACGGGCACAACAAAAGAGCCGTTGGAGCTGTTTCGTGAGAAGTGCAGGCGGAGCAATATCAGCGTCACGCCGCAGAGGGTCGCGATTTACTCTTGCTTAATGGGCGCCAAAGACCATCCGGGCGCGGAGGATATTTATAATCGTATAAAGATTACGTTTCCTGATATTTCAATCGATACCGTATATCGCACGCTTTCCACGTTTTCACAGATGGGGTTGGTTAGCGAGGTGGAAGGATACGGCGAGGCCAGACGCTATGACCCGGATTTGAAGCCGCATCATCACTTCAGATGCACAAAATGCAATAAAATCGTGGATTTTCATAAAGAGAGTTTCGACAAGCTTCGACTGCCGGCGGAAATCAGCAGAAAATATCGGGTGTCCAGCGTTAAGGTCGTGGCGGAAGGCCTGTGCGACAAATGCAAAAAGGGAAAGTGATATTTTTTTCACAAACGAATAATAATAATTCTTATATAAGAAAAATACTTGTTTAAGGAAACTTTTAAACGGTTTCTAAACGTATTGTATGGTTTTTCGGAAAGGAGTTTAAAATGGCAAAGGTAGCAAGAGAAATGGTTGAGAAAGCGGGAGTAAATGTTGATAAGCTGCTCGAGCTTTTGGTAAAAAATGCCGCGGCCGAGCTGACGACGTATTACTACTACACAATTCTGCGGGCCAATCTGATAGGGCTTCAGGGCGAAGGCATCAAACAGATAGCCGAGACGGCCCGTGTCGAGGACCGCAATCACTTCGAGGCGATTGTCCCGCGAATCTACGAGCTGGGCGGTAAGCTGCCGGACGATATGCGAACGTTCCACGATATGTCTGCATGCCCGCCGGCGACTCTGCCCAAAGACCCAACGGACGTTCAGGCAATCTTGAAAGTCCTCGTCGCGGCGGAGCGATGCGCTGTAAAAGGATATTCTCATATCTGCAATATCACCGCCGGCAAGGACCACCGGACTTACGCCCTGGCTCAGGCGATTCTCAACGAGGAAATCGAGCACGAATCCTGGTTCTCTGAATTTCTCGGTGAAGGCCCGTCGGGTCATTTCCTGCGACAGGGAGAGACCTCGCCGTTCGTAGGCCCCTTTATGAGATAGGTCGGCAGAAGCAGGAGGACTCAGAAAAAGACAAGGCCTGTCCTGTCCCGATTTATCGAGAGACAGGCCTGTTCTTTATCACCGGCCTTGTGGCATCTGCAAGGTCAGATTTGTTTGTTGTTCACTCTTGGGGAGAGTTCGGACTTTCCTCTTCTTTTTCTTTTTTACAGGCCCAGAGGATTGCGATAATTAAAACAGCCGAACCGAACGCAATGAGTGTTATCAGGAAAAATATCGACGGCTTCACCCCGGGATGCATTATTTCTGCGCGGTCAACGCCGTTTAACTGCAAAATATACGCCTGGACTTCGGAAATCATTTCCTGGGTCAGTAAAAGGTCATCACCGAACGCGAGCATATCTTTTTCGGGGTGCGGCCCCGCGGGCACTGAGCCGTGCTGGATATATAAATCGATATTCCTCGCAAAGGTCTCGGGATTGTTGTTGTATATCTCCCTGTCGATTGGATTAAGCGGCGGAACAGTGCCGTCATCCGAGCCGGGGTTGGGGATGTTGTTTTTACCGTCCTGGCCGTGGCATCGCTGGCACCACTTGTCGAACAGTAATTTGCCGTGTGCGGGATTGCCAACAAGGTAAACCGCCCGGCCGTAGGATTTCCTGTTCGCCGCCCCGGACGGGTTCGGCCCATCGGGCAAAGACGTTTGCGGGTCTTCGGGAGGGTCTTTTGTACCGCTGTTTTGGCCGGAGCTGCCTTTCAAGCTCTGGAGATATGCAGCAACCTCATTAATCTTCTGGTCGCCAAGAGAGCTGAACGACGGCATTATGCTGCCGGGGACGTGTACTTTCGGATTTTGTATCTGGACGGTAAGCCATTTATCCGAATAGCCTTTTGTGCCTTCGTCGGAAAGATTGGGGCCGATATTGCCGCCTTTGCCGTTGACGGTATGACATTCGAGACAGGATTGCGAGTCAAAGATTTTTTTCCCTTTTTGTGCAAGCGATAACGCCTGACTCATTTGGAGTTTTTGAGCTGATTGTTCGCCGGTTTTATTCGGCTCAGCGGTCGTTTTCGGTTCAGCGGGCTTCTTCGGCTTGCTGGTCGATTTTTCTGGAGATGCGGCCGCGCCTGAACCGCCCAAGCTTTCTAGAAAATCTACCAGATTTTGGACCTGCTTGTCGCTAAGTGAGTCGAAAGCGGGCATAGCGGTCGAAGGGTCGTGCGATTTGGGATCTCGAATCTGCTGTGTCAGCCATGGGATCGAATGGCCTTTTGCCCCCTCATTTGAAAGATTCGGGCCGATATCGCCGCCTGAACCGTTGACCGTGTGGCACGCCGTACAGCCCTGTGAGGAAAAAAGCTTTGCGCCTGCCTTTACTCCCGCTGAGGCCTTGGCTGATACTTTAACCTTGGATGTCAGCGATGCGCCGGGGTTGCTTAAATAGCCGAGAATGGTGTAGGTAATGAACCAGGCAATGAGCGCGCCTGCCCCGGCCATTGCGAAGATGCGGCGGCGTGGGCTCTGCTGCTTGTTACGGTCATAAAACGGCAAAAAGAACAATATCAGAAAAAGCACAAGCGGAACGCCGACCGTTCCCACGGGCTCCAGCCGGCCCTTGAACAGTTTTAGAAACTGGTACAGGAAAAGGAACTGCCATTCGGGCTTCGGGGTAATAATATTGTCGAGTGGGTCGGCAGGCCCCGTAATCGGCGCACGCCAGAATGCGGCTAATCCGACCAGCAGGACAAAAACAATCGAAATGACAATCAGGTCTTTGAAAATCTGGTCCGGCCAGAACAGGCCCGTCTTATTGAGCTTTTTCGGGTCCCAGGGCCCTACGCTTCCGAACTGCCTGAAAGCGACAAGATGAAAGACTATTAATGCGGCCAGAATGCCGGGCAGAATCGCAACGTGAAAAATGAAGAAACGGGAAAGCGACGTCTGGCTCATCGCCGCGCCCCCGCGTAAAAACGCTTTGATGAAAAATCCTATCACGGGCACGGTCCCCGCGATGCTGGTGCCGACCTCAGCGGCCCAGTATCCAAGCTCGTCCCAGGGCAGAAGCGCTCCGGTGAAAGACAAGGCCATAACAAGCATCAGCAGAAGCACGCCGGCAAGCCAGGTGAGCTGGCGCGGGCTTTTATACGCCCCCCATATAAAAACCCGCAGGGCGTGTATATACACAAGCAGAATAAAGACGTTGCTGCCCCAGTAATGCAGGCCGTGAATGAACCAGCCCAGAGGGACCTGACGCCTGAGATACGTTACACTCTGATATGCGTGGTCAACGGTCGGCACGTAAAAGAACAGCTGCCATATCCCTGTAATTACCTGGATAGCGAACACGAATATCATCGTCGCGCCGAAGCAATACCAGAAACTGTCGCCGCCGGGGATATATTCATTGAGAGACCATTCGGTGACCGCCTTAAACGGCCAGCGTTCGCCAAACCACCGTGTAAACTTCGATGCCATATTACGGTTCCTTCTCAGCCGACCCTTATTTTAGATGGAATTCCGACCCTGAACCGTTCCCATTTTACGTATAAATCGCCGTTTTCAATCTTCCAGGGAAGCGTATCGAGCGGGCGCGGGGCAGGTCCGCCGAGGACCTTGCCGTCGATTGAAAACACGCTGCCGTGACAGGGACATATAAATTTTTTGGCCTGCGGATACCAGTCGAACCTGCAGCCCAGGTGCGTGCAGATGGGTGAAAAAACTGTAAATTTCGTATCGGAGTGCTTTATGACCCAGGCGTCAAACAATTTCGTGGAATGAAGATAAGCAACGTCCTCGACAAACTCGAAATTGGACAGGCCGGGCTGGCCGGAGGTAAATGACTTTACCGGGCCTACTTTTGTATAAACGGCCTTCGGCAGCCGGAAGATGGTCGAGACAATCGTTTGTATCAGAGGCCAGACCATTAACGCCGTCAAAGGCGTCGATAAAACCCAGACGAACCGCTTGAGCAGGCCCCTCCTGTCCACGGGTATATGGCCCGGACAATTGCAGCCGGTGCATTTATTTGCAAGCTCTTTTTGATGATTGCCTTCCATTTTCCTCACCCCTGGCGAATTTTACAACCAAAGGACTTTTTCATTCGCGGTTTTAATTGCTCTCCTGCAGGAACTTCAAAATGAGCTTTTGCTCTTCGCCCGTAAGTGGAACGCGGACCCTCATATGGTGCACGGCGACCGCCCACTGGGCATCGCTGTACTCAGAGGGGTCGCGGAGGTTGTGGCACTGCCCGCAGGTCTCGGCCCATCGCTGGGCCCCCATACTGAAAGCGGATGTTTGAGTTTCCTGTGATGAGGTGATTTGTTCGGTTTTTACCGCTGTTGTGCCTCGCGGTTCGGCCGATTGCGAGCTTTTTGTCTTCAGCGTCATCAGGTAATCTACGAGATCATTAACCTGCTCATCGGTAAGCGTGTCAAAGGCGGGCATAAACGTCTGGGGGTCGTTGGCCTTCGGGTCCCGTATCTGGGTCATCAGCCATTTGCGTGAATGTCCCTTGTCCGCTTCGTCGGAAAGGTCGGGCCCCGCCGTTCCTCCTTTTCCGTTGACCATATGGCAGGCGGTGCAGCCGCGGGAGTTAAAAAGCTGTTTGCCCTTTTCAACGCTGCTTGGGGGGTCCGGCGGGTCTTTTTTGGCAGTTTTTCCCATTTTCTCCCCAGTGGGTGTTTTGCATCCGTTGACTATAACTATGAATAGAACCGACGTTACAAGAACAATTTTCAGAAGCATATCAGCGGAATATTTTTTATTTCGTTTCATAACGGCCTCCTTTCTAAAAGCCGGTGACAATCTGCATCCAGAACGCGTCGCCGTCGTCTTCGGACGCATTGATATACGCTGTTTTGACTACCGTCCTGTCGGTCAGCCAGTAATCAAGCCCGTATCCCCATTGTTCCTGGTCTCCGCCGCCAGGTGCTTCCGAGGGTATATTGAGCTTGTCGTATCTCAGAACAAATTCCAAATTTCTCAGGAACTGCTCATCGGCCTTGGTGGGGCGGTAGGCAATTTCGGCATAGCCGCCGTTTCTGTCGTTATTGAACCTTATCGGCCCGAATCCCAAACTCCCCGTGGGGTCATAAGTGGCGGTTGAAAGGTTTGACCATACCCAGCCGCCTCTGGCGGTGACTATCCCCTTTATGGGTTCTATCGTTTCCACGTAATCGAAATCTATACCGTGCAGTGTGGAATCAACTTCCTCGAAACCGCTCGGGCTGACTTTTGAAAATTGAAAGGAATAGCCGAGCCGCAATTGCGGGACCGGCAAGATCCCTATTCGAAAACCCATTGCCTTATCGTTGTTATTATCGTCATAGTTGTCGAAATTCAAGCTGCCTGCGGTGGACGGGTCATCGGTCATCAATGCTGGGCCGTTTGTCAGCCATATCGCGTAATTGAGCTGGTAAATCCTTTTGCAGGGAATGGCCCCGGTTGTGAAAATCCCCACGGCCGAATCAGGAGCTATGCCGCCGTCGGAATATATGAGCGGGTCGGTGGGCAGCTTGTTAATCCAGGGCGCATCGAAGTGATTGTGATACGCAGTAAAGGGCACGGCGAAATATCCCGCGCCGAACAGTGAATAGTCCCCGAACAGATACGTCAGGTAAGCGGCCCCCAGCTCCACGTCTGTTTCGGAACCTTCACCGTCCTCATCGGGACCGGCAATGTCAATATCGAGTCCTCCCTCGAAGAACAGATATTCGTTCAGCTGCCATAAAAGCATAGGGCTGAAATCCGCGTTGAAAGTGCTGTTCTGGCCCTGCTGGTTTACGAACCCTGCCGTAGTGTCTCCCGCTATGAGAAGCTTGGTCTGGCCCAGACCCGAACCTTCCGCTGCCGATTCCACGGCCGTCACCCGCTTGTCAAGGGCCTCGACCTTTTTTTCAATAGTTGCAGGTTCCGGCTTGGCTTTTTCCTCCCTTTTTTCCTTCACAAGCTCGGATAACTGCGACTTGACCTCGTCGAGCTCTTTTTTCAGCGCTTCGTATTCCTCTCTCGATACGTATTTGCTTTCGTCCACTTCCTGCTCGCCGAAAGCACAGGGCACAGGTGTAAGCAAAATGAAGATTTGCAGGGCCATGTGCATAGTCCTCATATATTCTCCTTTCCTGCTGTCCTGCCGATACCAATGCCTGACCGGGGATTTGTCTCGCTTCCCGGCCCAGGGTAATTCAACAACCACAGGACGTTTATAATCTGAATCCCCGGCGGCAATTGAAATAAGGAAATTACTTAATAGGGCACCTCCAATTACTTAGACACCCCAAAAATACGCCGCACCGCTTCTGCGGGCTTGTGAAAATACCAATCTGCAAAATCCTCGGAAGGGAAATAAGGCCTGTTTTTTTGCCCTTGCCTTGTTGCCGCGGAATACATAACATAAACGCAATCGCCTGCCCCCGTGTCTTCTTGTCGAAGACAAAAGTGGGGGGTGAAATCAGGAAAGGATAATATATGAGTAAAGGTCGTGACGTCAGGAAAGAATCAAAGAAAAAACCGCAAATGACGTTAAAAGAAAAACGCGCCGCCAAACGACTCAAAAGACAAGGACTCGCGTAAATAGAAAGATAATCGATGCTGGATGCTCGATTCTGGTCGTGTTGTACGTCCTCGGATAGACGAAATACGCTGGATTTTAATGAGCTTCTTTAGCGTTGATAAAATATTCTTCACCGTTCTCGGTTACCCGATGAGCTACATCGAGCTCTCGGCCACGCTTTTGATTGTCGTCTATGTCCTGCTTGTTACAAGAAGATTCGTTTACGCCTGGCCTCTGGGGATAGTTACGTTCTCGCTTTTTACGGTCCTGTTCTACCAGGTGCGTCTGTATTCCGATTTTTTCGAGCAGTTCTATTACATCGGCAACTGCTTCTACGGCTGGCGGGCCTGGCTAATCGCAAAAAAGAAAGATGAAAACGATAAAAAAGAATTGGACGTTTCTTACGGCTCCCGCAGAGCGCGGCTTATAGCCGGCGTAGTAATAGCGGGTTGCGGAACGCTTTTGGGATTTACGATGAGCAGGATTCATACCTGGCTGCCTGGTTTGTTTCCCAAACACGCCGCCTATCCTTATATCGACGCGACCGCCACGGTAATGGGTTTTGTGGCCGCCGCACTTATGGCGCAGCGCAAAATCGATGCCTGGTACCTGTGGATTTGTGTTAATTCGATTTGCATCGGCCTGTATTACGCCAGAAACGTAAAGTTCCTCGCAGTCCTTTATATCTTTTTCCTCGCCCTTGCCATAAACGGCCTCATTACCTGGTCAAAAGATTTTCGCCGAAAAACGAAATAGCGATTGTTTTGCTGCGAATTGCTCGATAAAGCGATGTTAAGATAGACAAAATAAAACACTTGTTTCATACAAGTGTTTCATACAACTGTTCGACAAAAGCGCGCAAGTGTTTTTTGCCGTTTTCGAAAAAAATAAAATTTTTTTTACTCCTTTCCCCATAAGCACTTAAGTGCATTTCAGCCCTCCTCAAAAACACGATTTTTCGTCAAAAGCGCGCAAGTTCGCGCCATAGGATAGAGGGGCTCTCATTGGGTTTGCCCCCTATGGCGCGAACGTAGCCGCAGCGCAGATCCCAAGCTCGCCCCTCTTGGGGCCAAGCAGGGATAAGCGCCATAGGATGGGCAGACCTCTATGGGGTTTTCTCCCTTGAAGACATTTAGCCCCTTGCATTGCAGGGGGTTAAAACGATGAACTCTGAACAATGAACAAGAAGAAAAGGAGGGTAACAAAATGACAAAGTTAGAAATTAAAATTCCAAATTGGCTCGATAAAATCTGCGCCTCGCCCGCGATGTGGTATCGAAAACGTAAATTCGGTTATTCCTATCGCAGGATTTATTTGGGCGAAGGCGAATGGACGATTTTAGACCAGGAAGATTATTACCGCTTCGGCAATTTCAAATGGGTCCTCAATGGCCAGGAAAAGAGATTCTATGCCGTCAGAAACGCTAAGAACGGGGATGAAAAGGTAAAAACGGTGCGATTGCACAGGGAAATTATGCAGGCACCCCAAGGCGTGCTTGTTGACCATAAGAATCGTCGGACATTGGATAATCGAAGAGCTAATCTGCGATTCGCAACGCAATCGCAGAATATGCAGAACAGGAGAAAGAGGAAAAACACAACTTCCAAATATGTCGGTGTTTGCCTGGACAGGCAAAGAGGACAATGGGAGGTTCGAATTGTTCATCAGGGTAAAAGAATATGGATAGGAAGGTTCCACTCCGAAATCGAAGCTGCAAGGGCACACGATGCCGCCGCGAAAAAATACCAGGGCGAATTCGCACGCCTGAATTTCCCCGAAGAATAATGCGATGTCCCTGTGTAAAAGATTAAGGATGCTCTTTCACGATAAACTTACGCGAATAGCGCCTCGGTGAATTTATCGGGGTCGAATTCGGCGATATCTTCGGGTTTCTCGCCAAGGCCTACGAATTTGACGGGGATATCGAGCTGGTCTTTTATCGCAATGACGATTCCGCCACGTGCTGTGCCGTCTAATTTGGCTAAAAAGATTCCCGAAACGTTGATTGCCGCGGTGAACATCTTGGCCTGGGCGATGGCGTTTTGACCCGTTGTGGCATCGAGCACAAGCAGCACCTCGTTGGGAGCTCCTTCGATTTTTCGGCTGACCACGTCGCGGATTTTGGTCAGTTCTTTCATCAGGTCCTTTTGCGTATGCAGCCGGCCGGCCGTATCGAGGATGAGAAAATCGACGTTTCTCGCCAGCACCGCCTCGCACGCGTCAAAAGCTACGGCCGCCGGGTCGCTTCCCATCTTGTGTTTGACGATTTGAACGCCGATACGCTCGGCCCATATTGAAAGCTGCTCGACCGCCGCCGCCCTGAATGTGTCGCAGGCCGCGACAATGACCTTGCTGTTATTCCTGCTGAGAATATAGGCAAGCTTGGCAATACTGGTAGTTTTGCCCGAGCCATTGACGCCGGCTACTAAAATCACCGTCGGCCCTTTAGCCGCCGAATGTAACTGCCTGTCCTGATGAGGCCAATAGCCCTTAATATGCTCTTTCAAAAACGGTACGATGTCTTCGGTGGCCTTGATTTGCCTGTTGTGGTAAGCGTCTCGCAAATCAGAGATTAGCTTCGTCGTCGTCTCGACGCCGATATCGTCTTTTATAAGTGTTTCTTCAAGTTCGTCTAATAAGTCCTCGTCGATATTTCTGCCTATGCCGAGCACACTCGAAAGCGACGAGCTTATCTTGTCGCGGGTCTTGCCCATTCGCTGTTTGAAATAACCTATTGTCTTTGAAAAGATTCCCATAGCCACGGCAGTTTCTCAAAATCGGCGGACGAATTCAAGAATTATTGTTCGCCTTGACTGCCTGCCCTCCTTGCCCCGGCAATTCGTTGGCCGGTGGAATGTCTTTGTCGGGGGATTTGGCTTCCCTGGTTTTTTTCAAACGAAGCCGCCTCCCGGGCATAAAAGAGTTCGAGAGGGTTAAGGGCAAACTTGGCAGTCGGGCGGCGGAATATGGCTCGTTCTTATAAGGCAGGGAAACGGCAAGCTGGTCGTGATATCCGATGAGGCCGTCTGCGAATATGACAATGAGCGGTATTTCGAGGAATCAAAGCCCTCCAAATCCATATTGCTTCATCAGGAAACCGCTTCACTTAATTAATTTTAGTTTATGATTCCAAAAATGTCCGTAGTCGCTGAATAAGTTTCTTCGTGTCCCGCGTTTGACATTCCCAGATAATGAGAACCTTCCAGCCTATAGATTTAAGTTTTCGGAGATTACGTTTATCTCGTTCGACATTTCCCTCACGTTTATCCCGCCAGAATTTAGTACGCGTAGCGGGAATGACCTTGCCATATCGGCAGTTGTGCATATGCCAGAAACAGCTTTAGTAAAAGATGCAAAATGCTTGCATAATTAAGAAAATATCCCGACAATATTGCAGAGGAGAACTTATATTTTTTAGATTGAGTTAGGAGTTCCAATAAATGGATAGAAAAGGGAAGGACTGGAGCCGAGATGAACTCATAATTGCATTCAATCTATATTGCAGGACGCCTTTCGGTAAAATTAACAAATCAAACCGCGAGATAATACAAACGGCGAAAAAGATAGGAAGAACGCCAAGCTCATTAGGAATGAAGATGTGCAATTTTGCGCGTTTCGACCCGATTCTAAGGAGTCGAAATGTAAAGGGCTTGGAGCATGGCAGTAAGCAGGATGAAGCGATATGGAATGAATTTCACGAGAATTGGGAAGGGCTTGCTTTTGAGAGCCAGCGTGCGATAGCAGGATTTAAGGGTATGATGAAAGAAACTTCACGGGACCAATTGCCATTTGACCCAAACATACCTACAGAAGCGCAGAAGTCGGTGCGCGTACGACTGGTCCAGAGTTTTTTCCGTGAAACAGTTCTATCAAGTTATAACTTTGAGTGTTCGATCTGCAGATTGAATCTTCCTATGCTACTCAACGCCAGCCACATTATTCCGTGGTCGGCGGATAAAACGCGAAGGGCTGACCCGCAAAATGGTTTATCGCTATGCGTGCTTCACGATAGAGCTTTCGACAGAGGACTTATAACCGTAGATGATAATTTTCATATCATTTTATCTAAGCAGGTGAAGGTGGCAAAAGCGCCCAAATTGCATAGGGTTGGTCTATTAGAAATCGAGGCCAAGAAATTGATACTTCCCGATAAATTCATACCCGACAAGATCGCTTTCGCTTATCATAGAGAGAACGTGTTTTTACAATAATTGGCGGGGCAAGCAACCACCCTACGAGTTATTTTGATTGGGCTTCAAGCTGGGTTTCGATCTCTTTGACAATCTCTTTGTAGTAACTTTCAATCTGACGTGCCTCTACTTCATCATTGCATTCTTCAATATAAGGGTCGTCCGGGTCAACTATGACGCCGTCAGAAAAATAAATTTTGGTGCGCTCCCAACTTTCAGCCCTAATTCTAAGGCCATCTAGTATTTGGCCGACAAATACTTTTGGAAGCTTAAGTGTTACGAATTCATCTGGCATAAATTCTCCCTACGCAGATTTGAAAAGCTTATTCAGCAGGCACGTATATCTATTCGCTTTTCTTTAATTGCTGACGCAGTTAATTTAATTACAACAGATTCCATTCCGGCCAGGACTCCTTATTATTACAGCTATACACAATAATCGTTTTACAGGAAAAATCAAGTCAAAAAGAAAGGCCCCAAAGCACTCAAATCTTAAATCTACGGAGCGAGCCTGTCCTGAGCAGTTGTCGAAGGAATCTGTGGTTAAACCCTGCGTGTCTTGGTGGTTAAAAATCTGCGCAATCTGTGGCTCCTGCCTCGACTCGATAATTTTTCTTTTGCAATCCCTGATTTCTTTTGACAAACTGGCTCACACCGGCTATTGTTTAACAGTCGATTTATTCACGGACGGTCATCATTTTACCCCTTTAGGGGAAAATTGCAGAGGGTGGTGCTTTTTCAGTCGCTCGAATAACAGGGAGGTTATTTGCAGTGGTTAACCTCTGTTTATTGTGGGCATTGTTTTCATAAAGGAGTGCGGTTTGGCCACCGGTGAAGTCGAAAATATCTTCGCGGAGATACTCGACCGTGCAAGGACGCTCGACCCGGTCAATATGCGCAAGTGGTTCGATAATCTCCACGTGGTGCATCTCACAGGGGGGGCTCTGGAAATCGGCTGTCCTGACGAGGCGTGCGCACAGTTTTTACAAAATAGCTGCCGAAGTGCCTTCACACGTGCCGCCCAGCAGATAACCGGACATCTCGTAACCGTCCAGTTTTCCGCCAACGGCCGTGCCCACAGGAGTGCAAAAGGCCAAAGACACGAAGCCGGTCCAATGCTGCATCCCGATTATACCTTCGATAATTTCGTCGTGGGGCCCAGTAATCGTTTCGCTCACGCAAGCTGTATCGCCGTTAGCCAGTCGCCGGGCAACACCTATAATCCGCTCTTTGTTTACGGCAATTCGGGTCTGGGCAAAACCCACCTGCTGCACGCCGTCTGCCACGAGATAAAATCCAAGTCCGCATCGGCCGTAATTCAGCTCTTAAGTTGCGAGGCGTTCGTCAATTGTTTTATACAGGCCATTGAGCAGGGCGACCTGCCCGGATTCCAGAGCCGCTTCCGCTCGGTCGATACACTTATAATCGACGATATACAATTCCTCCGCGGCAGGGAGCACAGCCAGGAGGAATTTTTTCACACCTTCAACGCCCTGTACAGCAACGGCCGGCAGATTATATTAAGTGCCGACTGCGCCCCCAGCGAGATACCTTCCCTCGAGGAACGCCTCATAAGCAGATTCAACTGGGGTCTGGTCGCGCGGATAGATCCGCCGAGCTATGAGACGCGAATGGCGATAGTGCAGAAAAAGGCGCACCTGCGGGGTTTTGCCGTAAGCGACGAGATTGCCGGCTACATCGCCCGCAAGCTGCACGCGAATATTCGTGAGCTCGAAGGGGCGCTGACGACGATATACGCGGTTTCAATGACGACGGGCAGGGAGGTCACACTTGAAATGGCGCAGACAGCACTGAACGGCCAGATTGAGGCCAGCGTCAGGCACATAAGAATCAGCGATATTACCGATGTCGTGGCGAGGCATTTCAACATTCGGCTGGCAGACCTTCAGAGCAAAAAACGCAGCCAGAGTATCGCGGAGCCGAGGCAGATTTGTATGTACTTAGCCAGACAGCTCACAAAGCACAGTTTGGAGGAAATCGGGGGGCACTTAGGCGGCAGGGACCATACGACCGTTATGCACGCCTGCGGCAAAATCGAGGACCTGCAAAAAGCAAACCCCAAAATGCACGCCACCCTGGAACTTTTGACAAGCCAGATAACACAATCCGGCTACAGCTCGGCAAGTTAAGCAGCATCCGTCATTTGTCATATATATAATCACCGGTGTCCGAAAAAAGCCGTATTTTATGCACACAAGGGCGTTTGCCTGCATTTCAGGATTAAAAGAATTGACCGGTTTTAGAACCACCAATGGGTCGGTGTTTACCTTAGGCAATGTGTCCGTTGACGGGTTTGGCCGGCTGACAGCCGCAGACGAAACAATTACCGATACAGGCCAGAGCACTGTCCCGCACGGGCTTTCCTACGATTACGATATGCGCTCGCAGTTGAAGTCCGCCTATATGACAAACGTCGGGCCGCTTGACTGGGTCAGCGATACGTATTCTTACGACAAGGCAGGCAACGTCCAGAGCCATACTTATGATACTTCCGCTGACCCGCCGGATGAAACATCATACGATTTCGACGGCGACCTTATGACGCAGGCGGGAAATACGGCTGTTGACTGGGACGAGAACGGCAATATGACGCTAAAAGACGATAGTAACGACGTTGTCCTTGTCTATAACTGGGACAATAAGCTGCGGCAGGCCTCTCATGACGGTAACACGATTAATATAAAATATGACCCTATGGGCAATAGAGTGCTAAAGACCTCAAGTGCACAAGGCACAAGAAAGTATGTTAT
>CAZHVR010000059.1:0-16613 GCA_964536225.1 uncultured Pirellulales bacterium | reverse complement strand
ACGTCGGGCTGGTCGAAGTAAATTCCGTCGTCGAACAAGTCCATAACAGAGCCATATTTGTCCGTACTACCGGCCTGCCTGGATTCACCCATTTCGACTTTCTGTTCGAAGCTGGGAGAGCCGTCGATATAGATGTCCCTCTCATCTGGATTGTCTTTAAGATTATTGATGTGGACAGGGACATCAATAATTTCTCCGTCGGCGAAATGGACGGGGACGGTCGAGGTAGAGCCGGTGGGGACACGGCACTTTCCCATAGCCCAGCCGTTGATTGCCTGGAGAACGGCGACATCGACGACCCTTTCGCTGGCGCCGCTTGTGCCGGTTGAGATGATTCTGAAGACGGGCCTTGCGGCCACGTAATCTTCGAACTGGACCTCATAGGCGCAGGAGCTGTCCGCGAAATCGATGGCACCGGAAGCGGAGCCGCTTTGCAGGGCGCTGAGGATATCGGACTGCTGGCTCATCCAGAATATACCCTGCTCGTATCCGGCCTCGGCGGCCAGCATAGCGGCGGTCTGGCACTTTGCCCTTACGGCCTGGATTCGCACGCCGTAACTGACCATTGTCAAACCGACGGCCAGGGCGACCAATATGAGGACCGCGGCGATTACAAGCGGCAGGGCGAAACCATTTTTTATTTTCAATTTCCGATTCATAGTTTTTGGCTGATTATTCATATTTGGCTATCCAAAAGAATCAGGGCCAGGTGTTTCTGATAAGCGTCGCGGCGGTGACGGTTGTCCGGGGCGAGCGTGGATTGGCGTCGGGGTCATCGATAGTGAGAGTCATCCGGACACATCCCTTGCCGTCTCCGGCAAGGTTTCGGGTGGTGTGGCTGAATTCGCAGTCCGAGACGTTTTCCGCCAGCGTGGTGGTTGAGACGTAAGAGCCCTCGAGTTTATTTCCAGCGGCATCGACGGCGCCTGGGGGATAGGGGCCGAGGTCGAGCATCAGTTTGTCGCCGTCGAGATAAAAAAGGGCATACGCAGTGCCTGTGATTGAGGTATTCATAATACTGCTGTTAAGCTCGGTATCCCAGTAGTGGAACTCGACGGCCTGTCCTGTGACGACCTCTTCGGGGTCCGTCAAGGGCACAGCCCGCACAAACTTTCCCCCTGTAATTTTGTAGAGGGTGTAATCCATCCTGTTTGACTTTCTGCCGATAGTTCCGAAGGTTATGGTGGTCGCCATCGAGTCGAGCTGTGATTTTGAGTTGGCGTAATTGAAGGCCCTTGTCCAGCTTCGATGGCCGCTTATGATAAGCGAGCCGACAATGAGGACTACGAGCAAGGAGGCAGCCATAGCGATAATAAGCTCAATAAGAGTGAATCCCCGTCTGTTCATATTTCGCTGCTTGTTGTTTATTTTGATAATCACTGGTCTCGCCTGACATAGGTAGTGAAATTGATTGCGGGGTCGTCATCATCCGGAGAGCCGTAGCCGAGGTCTTTTCTCCATCGGACGGAGACATCGATTCTTCGGAGAGTAACTCCGGCGAAATCGTCGGAGTCAACGTCATCGTAAGACATATCGATGAACAGCGGCTGGTCGTCTATGACTATCATATAATCGCCCCACACTGCGTCCGATGTGGCCCCGAAGCCCATATCGAGGTCTTCGGGATTATATTCGGCCAGGCCGCCGGTGCTTTTCCAGTCCTCGAGCAGGAGCTGCCCGATGCGTGTGGCGGCAAGCTGGCTGCGGGCGAATTTAATATGGTGCACACAAAGATACTCGTAGCAGAGGGTTCCCAGAGAGGCGACGATGATGATTGCGACGGCGAGCATTACTTCGACGAGGGTCATTCCTCGCGGCTGTGATGCACGGTTTGTCCGCGCAGCGCCCGTCGCGTGATGCAGGAATATCGATTTTGTCAGTTCTTGATGCGGCATAACACCCCTTTATATAAATTATGAATCAACAAGGCCGGATACAAAGCCGAAAGAAAAGTTTTTATTAAAATCGACCTTATCGGTCACTGAGGCCCGATAAAGTCGCTGATTTTTATACGTACGACGTATGGCGGATTTCACAACGGGTAAATTTTTTCCTGTGAGGACCGGGAATGTAAGAAGTTCTTATTTTGAAAAAAGGTGCGGGGTGAGTTAAAATGCGGGTTCGCCAGAGGCGTATGTATATGAAGGAATTATTGAACAAGATAATCTGCGGCGACTGTATAGAGGTGCTCGGCGGGATGTCCGGGCCGTTTGCTGATTTGATATTCGCCGACCCGCCATTCAATATCGGCTACAAATACGACAAATACGACGACAAGGTCAAGGGCGACAAATACATCGCCTGGACAAGAGAGTGGATGACGGCCTGCAAGAAGGTCCTCAAGCCCAATGGTTCTTTCTATATTGCTATTGGCGATGACTACGCCGCGGATGTCAAAATCATAGCTACAAGAAAGCTCAATTTAGTGATGCGCAACTGGATAATCTGGCATTATACCTTCGGACAGCAGACGAAAAACAAGTTTGCCCGCGCCCACACGCACATCTTTTATTTCGTGAACGACGAGAAGAATTTTATTTTTAATGATGATACGGTCCGCGTAATCTCGGACAGGCAGAAAATATACAAAGACAAGCGAGCCAATCCGGAAGGTAAAATGCCGGACGACGTGTGGGACGAGTATCCCCGGCTTTGCGGCACGTTCGACGAGCGAATCAACTTTCCCTGCCAGATGCCGGAGAGCTTGCTGGCCCGGATAATCAGGGCAAGCTCCAGCGAAGGCGACTGGGTGCTCGACCCGTTTTCCGGCTCGGGAACGACAGTGGCGGTCGCACACAAACTGAAACGCAGGTTCACCGGCATTGAGATATCCGGAGAGTATGTAAATGAATCTGAAAAGCGTATCAAACAATCGGAGGGTCTGCCCGTAGAAGGAGAGGACGAGCGTAAATGGAACGACCATTTAGACGCCGAGTTGAAATGGCTGTATCACGAAAATAAAGTTCCCAGTGAACGTCTTATAGAAGACGCATATCTATTGAGCTTATTCACTGAAAAATTCAACAAACGAACGGGCGAGCGTCGAAATCCGTTTCAGCCGCGGGAGATACGCGAGCATCTCGTTAAGTTAAGAAGGAGCGCAAAACTCGGGCCGCTGCGTGCCAATATCGAATCGCTGGGCGGCACGGGAAGAAAAGCGTGAACAACAGTAATAACCACAATGCACGTGACCGGGCGCTGTTGTTTGCCGGATTTGCCGCGACGGCGGTGATGCTGAGTTTGTCGCAGGCGCCGACTGGCTGGTGGCCGTTAGCGTGGGTTGCGTATGTTCCTTTCATTATTGCCTGCTCGCCGAAATCCAAACCGCTTGCGTTGTGTCTTTGGGCGTATGCTGTGGGGGTGATTTTCTGGTTAGGCAATATATACTGGATGAGTTTTGTCACGGTGGGGGGGTGGATTGCGTTTTGCCTTTATACGGGGCTGCTTTGGCCGATACTGGCTTTGAGTTTGCGGTGGTGCAGGGCAAAACGAATACCTTTGTTTATTGCTGCGCCAGTATTAATCGTCGGGATAGAACAGTCGCAGGGATTTTTGTTAGGCGGGTTTTACTGGCTTCATCTAGCTCACAGTCAATACACGAACACAACGCTGATACAGATAGCCGATATATTCGGCGCGACGGGGGTATCGTTTCTTGTTGCGATGGTCAACGGGGCGATTGCGGAAATGTTAATAGTTCGTCGTTCATTGTTCATTGTTTGTCGTTTATTTTTGGTGTTCGTATTACTGTTAGGCGCGGTGAGTTACGGAAGGTGGCGAATCGAACAGTCGGACAGGTATATCACGGCCGGGCCTGAGATTGCGGCGGTCCAGACGAACGTGCCCCAGTCGGTGAAGCAGTCGTTCGAGGCCGAGGAGAAAATTTTAGACGACTTAGTCGTCGAGAACGGGCAATGCGTATCGGCAGGTGCGAAGCTGGTGGTCTGGCCTGAAACGATGGTGCAGGCGATATTAGAGCCGCAGGTGCTTCGTATGCTGGATGAATCGCATGTATACAGGCAATTCGACAGGATAATCAGCGAGCAGGCCCGCAAGGGGGCCTATATACTCGTCGGGGCCTACGGGGGCAGCCCGCGAATCGAGAACAATTTCGATATCCGTATGGCGCAGAAATATAACGCCGCTTTTCTGTATGCGCCCGACGGGAACCAGTCGCCGCAAAAATACTACAAGATTCACTTGGTGCCTTTCGGGGAGGTGCTGCCCTTCGAGGGCGTTCCTTTTATTCATAACCTGCTGTTGAAGTTTTCGCCATACGATTTCGATTATACAATCGATGCGGGGAAGGAATTTACGGCATTTGAGATGCGAACACCGGATTCGAACGAGACATATAGATTCGGCACGATGATTTGCTATGAGGACGCAGTGGCCGGCATAGCGAGGCGATTTGTGCTGGACGAGGACGGGAACAAACGGGTTGACTGGCTTGTCAATATCAGCAACGACGGCTGGTTTGTCAGGTTCAAGGACGGCAAGGTGCTTGCGAGCACGGAGCTGGCTCAGCATACGGCGATAGCTGCGTTTCGGGCGGTTGAGAACCGCACGGCGGTCCTGCGAAGCGTAAACACGGGAATAAGCTGTATGATTGACTCGTTAGGGCGAATCAGAGACGGTTTCGCGGCGGGCAACCTGCCTGAAAATGCGTTCGAGCGGAAAGGAGTGGCCGGGTGGTTTGCCGATGAGGTGCCGATTGATTCGAGAATAACCTTTTTCAGCAGATACGGCCAATGGCTGGATTTGTCTTGCCAGCTGTTCTTAGGCGGAATAATAATATCGCAGTTAGGTGAGAGATTTTTCATCAGGCCCAAACAGAAGGCAAAAAAGAAAAGTGAGTGAACCCAAACGATGAGAATTAATCCGAAAACATACAGAGGCATCGGTATTTATACCGGTTTTTTCTTCGCGGCGATGTTTTTACCGATTTGCGGATGTGAAACCGCGCCGCCTGCGGTTTATACGTCGGGCAATCCCGCCGGCGTCACAGTGGGCGGCGGGCTCGAGGCACAGGCGGTGCGAATCATCCAGCAGGGGCTAACCGACAGCAACCCGCAGGTCAGGGCCAGTGCCGTCGAGATAGCCGCGGCCGCGAATAAAAGAGAATTTATGCCTTATGTTCAGCAGCTGCTTGCGGACGAGTATGTGCCTGTGCGGTTTGCCGCAGCGGTGGCAATCGGCGACGCGCGGTATAAGAAGGCGAGGGGCGACGTTTCGCGACTGCTCGAAGACAGCGACGAAAACGTCAGAATTGCAGCGAGCTATGCGATAAGCAGGTTAAACGGCAGAGCTGCTTCGAGAGAGCTTTATGCGGCGATAAAAAGCAGCGACCCGAGGGTGCGTGCCAACGCGGCGTTTCTTTTGGGCAAGACGGGCGACAAGAGTGCGCTGCCGGCGCTTTACGAGGCGCTCAATGATGAGACGTCGGACGACTTAGCCAGGTTTAATTCAGTTGAGGCGATAGCACGGCTGGGCGACGAAAATATATATCAAAAGCTGTGGGCTATGCTCATAAGCACATACGCTGACGACAGGATATTCGGCATACAGGCGATGGGCGCGCTTGGGACCTCGCCGGCGAAGGACGCTATCGAGACGATGCTCAAAGATGACCTGCCTGAGGTGCGTTTGGCTGCGGCCGAGCAGCTTGGCAGGTTAGGGGATATGGTAGGAGAGAAGGTTGTTTTAGACGCCCTGACAGTGGATGTAGCGGCAGCGGCGGATGCGGAGGAAAAGGCACGCATACAGACGCTTGCGGCGTCGGCGACGGGCCAAATCAGGACTGATGCACTGAAAAAGTATCTGCCGGAATTGCTAAAAAATGAGTCCCGGATAGTCCGTCTTGCGGCTGCAAAGGCGATTTTGCAATGTGCGAACCGCGACAATATAGGACGGTAAGGATAGGTAAGCAAGGGGCAAATCGGCGATTTTACCAAAATTAACTTGACGAAAACGTGTAAATGACGTAAAATATGGGTGTTTACAGAGTATCGATGGCGGGGTATAATCAACCCTTGTAGAACGTAGCAAACCCGTCGCGACTTGACCTGGCTCGTCGAAGTCAGGCGGGTAAAAATAGTGAAAGGAGCGAATCTTGAGTAATCTCACAAAGGCACTTATAGTCCTGCTGACTATCTCCTCAATCTTCCTTTGCGGGATAGTAGTGACATACGTCGCCAACGCCGACAACTACAGGCAAAAATATAATGACCTGACGGCGAGGCGCGACGCCCTCAACGAAAAGGTCGATAGCTTGACAAATCAACTGAATGAGAAGGTGCAGCAGAAGGACGAACTTGAGAAAACACTGAAGGGCCAGCTTGCAGCGGCCAAGGCAAACGCCGACGAGCTGCAGGCCAAGCTGAGCAACGCAGAAAGAGAAAAGGCGGAGCTTTTGGAAAGGGTCAACAGCTGGGCGAGTATCACCAAGGATTTCCAGGCAACCACCGAAAAACAGACACAGACGCTCAATGCCGCCCTCGAGGATGTAAAGCAGCTAAAAGCCGAGCAGATAAAGCTTAACCAGGAGATCGAGCAGACCAGCTCGAAGCTTATGGAAAAAATGGCGATAATAAACACAATGGAGGCAAATAATCGCCGGCTGACGGAAGAGAAGGCCCAATTAGAGAGTCGTCTGGACAATTTGCTTCAGGCCGGCGGCAGGGCTGTGGCGGTCAGTCCGCCGGTGACACCTGAGCCGGGTATGGCGCTTCCTGCAAGGCCAGCTACCGAACCCATCGGTCTGGCCGGCCGGGTCACGGAGGTCGATATGAAGAATTCGCTGGCGACGATATCGCTGGGCTCGGCGGACGGCGTCAGAGACGGGATGAAATTTCACGTTACCCGCGGCGACCAGTTCATTTGTGATGTTCTCATAGTGGACGTGGACGCTGAAAGGTCGGTAGGGGTACTGGAACTGGTCCAGCAGGCGCCGAGGGTCGGCGACAGCGCTTCCACCAATTTATGAGCGAATTTTCTTAGTAAATTAAGGTCGAGATATGAGTCCTGAAGGTCAAATACGCGGCGTTAAACCGGTAGTACCGAGCAATCTTTATACCATAATCCTGGCCCTTGCGTTCGGCGTGGTACTGGCAACGGCGGCATTTGTCGCTTACAAGTGCTATTTCGACTACGGGACGCTATTCAAAATTCCATAAATTGACTATTGAGCCGGCAAGCTGGATGCGATAGAATACGCGGGTGTAAATCGCGTATTCCTGCAGAGAATGGAGTCGGTTAATGCTGTTTAACTCGGTATTGGGCTGGTTCAGTATGGATATGGGTATCGACCTTGGTACCTGCACCACACTGGTCTGTGTTCGCGGCAAGGGCATTGTTCTCAATGAGCCATCAGTAGTAGCGGTGCGCAAGGGGACCAACGTCGTGCTCAACAACGGCGAGGCGGTTGGTCTTGTCGCCCGCGAGATGTTAGGCAAGACCCCCGGTTCAATCAGCGCTATAAGACCCCTCAAAGACGGCGTAATAAGCGATTTTGAAATCACCGAGGCGATGCTGAATTATTTCATTCGCAAGGTCCACGGCCGAGGCAACCTGATACGGCCCCGGGTGGTCATTGCAGTTCCCAGCGGAATCACGGCGGTGGAGCGCCGCGCGGTCATCGACAGCGCCGAGCGCGCGGGGGCGAGGAAGGTTTATTTAGTTGATGAGCCGATGGCGGCCGGCATTGGTGCGGGGCTGCCGATTACCGACCCGACGGCCTCGATGATAGTCGATATCGGCGGCGGGACGACCGAGGTTGCGATAATGAGTTTAGCGGACATAGCGACGTGCGAGTCAATTCGGGTGGGCGGCGACGATATGGACGAGGCGATAATCAATCATCTCAAGCGGACGTATAATCTGCTTGTGGGTGAGCCGCGGGCGGAGAAGATAAAGGTTCAAATCGGCTCAGCGGCGCCGTTAGAGGAAGAGCTGACGATGGAGGCATCGGGCAGGGACACGATTTCGGGGCTTCCGCGTAAAATCGTCATCACCAGCGAAGAAATCCGCGAATCTCTGAAAGAGCCGATAGCGGCGATAATAGACGCAGTAACCAGGACACTCGAAAGGGCGGAGCCGGAGCTTGCGGCCGACCTCATCGATAACGGCATTCATATATGCGGCGGCGGGGCGATGTTACGCGGGATGGACGACGTGTTGGCAAACGCGACGGGGCTGAAGGTCATCCGAGTCGATGACCCGATGACGGCGGTTGCGCGGGGCACGAGCGTTTACCTGGAGAACCTGGAGTTGTGGAAGGACACAATGGAGCACAGTGAATCCGGCTGGTAGCAGCACAGGAATCCGACAGTTACCAGAAAACAGGGACCGGTCATGGCACGGAAGCGAAGCAGGGTATCCAGAAGGATGTTATTCGCCTGGTTTATGCTGGGTGGAATGATAATGATGTTTTGCCCTCAGGGGGTCACAAGCCGGTTTCAATTCGCGTTCGCGAGATTATTCAGGTGGCCGCTGCGGATAGGAAGAAATATGCCGCTTTCGGTCAGGACGGAAGTTCCGCTGAAGGACGACTTCGGCCAGAAAGAGAGGCAGTATCAAAATTACATTATCAACCTCGAAGAAGAGCTGCGTCAGAAAAACGAGACGATACGTCAATTGACGGGGCTTCGCACGAGGTTTCGCGGTCTCGAGGGGGCGAGATTGGTGCCGGCGGATATTATCACGGCGTCGGTTGAAGGGCCCCGAAGCGAGCTTATCATAAACCGCGGCAGCGAAGATGGGCTTGGAAAAGGATTTTTCGTCATAGGTAACAACAGCGCCATCGGAACCATAACCGAGCTGGCGGGCCGGACATCCAAAGTTCGGCTGTTCAGTGACGCCTCATCGAATGCCCATGTCAGCATAGCCGGTATCGGGATAAATATGCTGATGCAGGGCGGGGGCGGCAGCACGGCAAAGATAAAAATGGTGCCCGTCAAGTATAAAATAAAGGCCGGGGACGCGGTGCTGGTTTGTGAAAAGCCCGGCTATCTTGATATCGCGATGATTGCGGGGGTTGTGCAGCAGTGCAAGAGAGACGTCGAAAACGCGGCGCTGTGGGACATAACAGTCAGGTCGGTGTGCGATGTAACCGTTTTGAACAGTGTGGCCGTAATAGTGATGAATCCGTCTTCGCCCTGAACCAGGAGCGGTTCAGGGTTTCGCCGTGACAAGTCCCTGAAGCATACTGATAATCGAAACTCAGGAGAATTAGATAGATGCGTTGGCCGCGATTTGCGGTATTAGTTCTGATTGTCACGATTTTGCAGGCAGGATGGGTCGATAAAATCGCAGTAACACGTTTTGACGCGACCCCCAATCTGCTCCTGATAAATATGGTTTTTTTTGCGACGCGCTGCAACCCGACGGAGGTGATAATCAGCTCTTTTGTGCTGGGCTTTGCGTCGGACATTGTTTCGCCGGGATATGCGATGGGGCCGGGGATAATCAGCTTCGGGTTATTCGGGACTGCGCTTGTGTATATGCACCGCTTAATCGCCATCAGGAGGATGGGGCACGAGGCGGTTGCTATTTTAATCATCGGGCTGGGCACAGGGACGTTCGAGCGTCTGCTGGAGCTATTGGTCGGCCGGCCATTTGGCCAGGGGTGGTTCGGTGAATTGGCGGGGACGGCAATTTATTCGAGCGTAATCGGGCCTTTCGTATTTTTGCTTCTGGACTGGCTGATGGGTATGAAGCGCCGGCGACGAAGCATAAAATAAAGGGAACCCCCGGTAAAAGCGGGGATTAAATACGGATGTATAACAGGCGAATAATAATTCTGGTCATCATTTGCGGGGTAATGTTAGGCGTGTGCATATACCGATTGGCGGATATGCAGCTTCTTTCGAAGTCGTATTACCGTGAGCAGGTTGCGCAGCTTCGGCTTCAGCAGGGTTCGCTTCAGCGTGTCAGGACGCTGAGGGGCAAGATGCTCGACCGAAACGGGCGGGTGTTGGCGACCGATGAGCCGAGGTTCTGGGTGGGGATAGATTACGAATTAAGCCGATATATGGACGAGCGCGTGCGCCAGGCAATGGCACTGGAGGTAATATCAAAAGATGAGAATGCAGATACGAGCGACATCGAGCAGGAATTCACGTCGCGACTGGCCGATTTGGACCTGCTGATAGACAAATGCGTCGGTTTCGGTATGTCGCGTGAGGAGGTGGTGATTCGGCTGCAGAGAAGCAACGAGCGGATTTGGAACCTGAGGACCTTTTTCGCCTGGGCCAGAAATAAACCCGGAACCGAGCTGCTGGAGAAATACAACAACAATCTTAGTCATATTCCCCTTTCGGAGGCGGTGGCGGATTTCGAGCAGAGGTATCCTGACCCTCGGCAGCGTCTTTTGCTTATCGGCAAAGTTGACGACCTTGCCGAGGCCAGAGATGTCCAGCCCGTTGTGGAATTGAAAAGCGAGGACGACGTGTTCGCGGCGAGGGTGGAATTCCTGAACGTCAAGGGGGTGGAGATTCTTGCGACGGGCGAGC
Organism: uncultured Pirellulales bacterium; assembly: GCA_964536225.1. Classification (GTDB taxonomy): domain Bacteria; phylum Planctomycetota; class Phycisphaerae; order Sedimentisphaerales; family Anaerobacaceae; genus Fen-1362. Next base: position 6,102 of record CAZHVR010000059.1, on the reverse strand, counting down.
GTGTTTATCCGTACGGCTCGACGGCCTCGCAGATAATCGGGTGGGTAGGGCCGCCCCAGGAAAGAGACAAGAAATTATTCTCAGGCGACAGGTTGTCGAGCTACCTTGACGACGAGGTTTGCGGGCGTGAGGATGGCGTGGAATACGTCTGTGAGCCGATTCTGCGGGGCAAAAGGGGCGAGCTTATTTACGATATAGACAAACAGCTGATAAGCCGGACCGAAGCCGAATTAGGCAAAGACGTGCGGCTGACAATCGATATCGACCTGCAGCAGAGAATTGAGCAGCACATAAACGATTGTGCCTTCAATGCCAACTGCAATGCGGCCACGGCGGCGGTGGTGCTCGACGCGGGAACTGGTGATATTCTCGCTATTGTGTCACTGCCGGATTACGACTTGAATTCCGCGAGGCAGGAGTACGGCGAGCTTGCGAGCGACCCCTGCGAGCCGCTGCGCAACAGGGCGCTGTTTAAGGAATATCCGCCCGGCTCGGTCATAAAGCCGGTGATTCTGACGGCGGGGCTGGAGTCGGGGGCCATTACCGCAAATGAAACAATAAGCTGTCCTGCCGAGAAGGCGCCGCAGGGCTGGCCGAGCTGCTGGATATACCTGCAAAGCGGCTGGCTCGGGCACGACGGGCTTTGGACGAACAACGCCCGCAACGCGATTAAGGGAAGCTGCAACGTATATTTTTCACGGCTGGCCAACCGGATTGACGCGGTTGTTTTGCAAAGCTGGCTGTACCGGTTCGGCTACGGCAGGACAGTGCCGCTTGCTCCTCATACCGATAAGAGCGTCGAAGCTGACAGGGCCTTCAGGCAATATCCGGGGCGAATTTCGAACGAACGGCCCAGTGAGCCAGTGACCAGCTTCGAGCAGATGCCGCCGCTTGAGCCGGGAGAGAGACGATGGTTCGGGATAGGGCACGGTAATCTGAGAGTAACGCCGCTGCAGGTTGCCAACGCGATGGCGACGATAGCGAGAGGCGGCGTTTACGCTGCGGCCCGACTAATCGCCGAGCCGGGCACAACAAAACAGGCGTCAACCGACCTGAACATCTCGTCCGCAACTTTGGCCGTTGTTTATGACGGTATGCACGCAGTTGCCGAAGAGCCGGGCGGCACGGCCTATAAAGAATTCGAGCCGGCCATAGCCGGTTTTTCCTCACACGGAGTAAAAATCTACGGCAAGACCGGCTCGACCGAGAGTCCTGAGCACGCATGGTTCGCGGGCTTTGCAAAAGACAGCTCAGGAAGAGCAATCGCAGTTTCGGTAGTGGTCGAGGGCGGCCAGCACGGTTCAGAGGACGCGGCGCCTCTGGGGAGGGACATCTTTAAATTCTGCATCGAGGCCGGATATCTCGGACAGTGAGGGCTGGCAGATTCAATTTTATTTTGCGGCTAAATAGCTTTTGGGCAGTGTTTGCGGGCGGGAGTTTTCAAGGTAGGTGAGGGTTTTTTCGAGTATCCTGGCTGCGACAGGTGAAGCGACTGCGCCGCCTGTATAGCCCTTGCCTAAGGATTTGTCCGGTTTGCGTATTGAGACAAGGACGATGACGGCGGGGTCTTCCGCGGGCGCGCCGGCTACGAATGAGGCGACATAATTTTCCTCGGAGTAACCCCTTTCGCCTTTTTTAGCGATATTGGCCGTGCCGGTCTTTCCGAAGACCCGCCATTTATCGAGTTTGGCCCTTTTGCCGGTGCCTTCGTTGACGACACCGGTCATTGCCTCGGTAACAATCCATTTTGCGATTTCGGGGTCCACACAGAAGCCGACCGGCGGGGCGGCTTGAGTGAGTTTTACGATATTGCCTTCATTGTCCACGACGGCTTTTACGATGTGGGGCCTGACGACATGGCCTCCGTTTGCGAGGATGCAAAAGGCGTTGGCCAGCTGTATCGCAGTGACGGTTATTTCCTGTCCGAAGGGTATGCGTGTCACGCTGTAGCCGGTCCATTTTTGCGGCGGCCAGAGCAGGCCGGGGACCTCGCCGGGCAAATCGATGCCGGTCTGTTTTCCGAAACCGAACATCGTCAGTCCTTTGTAAAGTTTGTCCTTGCCCAACCGCTGGCCAATCTTTGCCATACCTATATTGCTCGACTTGACAATAATCTCACGCGCCGTCAGGTCACCGAAGCCCTGGCGGTACTCACCGATGCAGCCGAAGCCCTTGCCGCAGTAGTTACCTTTTTCGCAATATATCGTTTCCGTTCGATTAATGGCCTTTTCATCGAGGGCGATTGCCATCACTATCGGTTTTATGAGCGAGCCCGGCTCGAACTGGTCGGCAATGGCGCGGTCTCTGAGTGTATTGGGGTCGGCGGTATTGAAATGTTCGGGGTCGAAATCCGGCAAAGAGACGAGGGCCAGAATCTCTCCGGTCTTCGGCTCGGCCACTATCGCGACGGCAGATTCGGCGTGGTAATCTTTGTACTGCCGGAGAAGCTCGGCCCGCGAGAACTGCTGTATCGTGGCGTCGAGTGTGAGGATAATTCCGACACCGTCGGCCACGTCGGCTATGTGTTCTTTAAGGCGGATGGGTCGGCGACGCGAATCGGCGATAAAAACGTTTTTTCCGACGCGTCCGGCGAGGTCCTTATTGTATTCGAGCTCGAGTCCGGTGAGTCCTCTGTTATCGAAGCTGGTGAAACCCACGACGTGGGGGGCCAGCGGTCCCATCGGGTATTGCCTTTGCCAGTCGCCATCGATGCCTGCACCGTAAATTTTGCGGACGTCGTCGGCCTGATTGGGGTCGATTCCGACTTTTATTTTCGCATAGCCGGGGTTGTCGCTGTCGGTGATAAGCTTGCAGATTATATGTGCACCCATATCGACAACCGGTGCCAGCTCGCTGGACGTATCCTTGAAATCCCTGAGGATTCTCGGCTCGACAAAGACCGTCTGGATTTCCTTGCTGGCGGCGAGTACCCTGCCCCGGCAATCCAGAATTGCGCCCCGCTGGGGTTTGAGGGTGGCGACGGACTGCTGCTGCCTGTCGCAGAGGGCGGCGAATTGGCGGTCTTTGAAATACTGGAGGTAAAAGCACCTTGCGGCCAGAGCCAGAAAAACGGCGACGAGGGTCGCGAACAAGATGATTATAACGCGAATTTTCGGAACTCGATATTCGGGGCCCATAGCCAGTGAATCCGAAATTAAGACGGTTTATAAAAATTTAGTAATCAATCTGTCTGGACACACTTTCAGGGTTGATGAGATTTTCGAGCCGTAACTGTTTTGCGGCGAGCTGCTGTTTGAGACGGCTCTGGACGGCCCTGGCGACGCAGATTTTGTAGAATATCCTGTCGTTGGTGTTGCGAAGGTAAGCAGCGAAGAGCATCACCGAAGTGAAGAAGAAAGCCACAAAAACAACGCGAAACCCCATTTGCATAAACTGAACCGTGATTATAAAGAAACCGCGGGTCTATCTGGCCGGCAGCTTCAATTTCATATCAACCTGAATGTCGTCCTCGCTGGTGAGAATATCTTTGTTGAGCTTGACAATTTCCTTGTATCGATTTCCGTCACCGAGTTGGTCGGAGGCGATTCGCCACAAGCTGTCGCCCTCTTTGACGATGTAAGTGTTTCCCTTCTTAGGCGGTGAGGATTTGATGAGGCCGACCGGCAGATGTCTTTTGCCAATCGATTCAACCTTTGAAAAGACCTTTTCCGTAAGCACGTTGCCGGGTGACGAAGGAGTCGCTGTGGACGATGCCAGTGGAGGGATTACGAGTTTTTGGCCTACGTAAAGGTCGTCGGCGGAGACAAGGGTTATCCGATTTGCCTCGAAAATCGCGTTTACGTTCGCCAGCTTGTTGCCCTCCTCGTCGCCGTAGAATTTTTTTGCAATCGAGCTGAGGGAGTCTCCTTCCTGCACGACGTAGGATTGCGGGGCCGTCGGTTTCGGCGGTTCGGTTATTGCAGGTTGGGGCTGAACAGTGGGAGCGGGGGTATTGTCAGCGGCCGGCAGGGCAGCCGCGGCATCGGCAACGGCATGGGCAACGGTCTGCACGGCCTTTGCTGCTGTATTTGTTAAGTCCGTAGTGTTTTGCTCGGGAAGCGCCATAACGAAACGCGTCCCGGTCGAGCCGGTATCCGGCTGTGTCTGCGGTTCATAGTCGGCAACGGGCGCCGCCGGGCGTTCGAGGGTCATCTGCACCTTGCGTTCGTTGGCGCCGATACCGGGGGGGCTGTTCTGCAGGCCGACCATATTTGTTGTCAGCTTGTTGGTGTCGTCCTTGTTATGAAGGCCGGGCAGGCCGTTGATAAGAAACGCGATAACAAATATGAATACCAGTCCCAGTAACAGTCCAATTTTTGCGTCCGAAGTCATAATAAAACTCCCTTTTTCTGCTAACCGTTAAATCCTTTGTGCGATTCTTAATTTAGCGCTTCTTGCTCGCCTGTTTTGCAGAACCTGCGAGCGTGACGGGGTTATCGGTTTTTTGTTAACGAGCTTGTAAATGCCTTTGCTGATATTGTCCTTAAAATTCGTTTTTACCAGCCGGTCTTCCAAGCTGTGAAAACTGATGACCGCTGTGTAACCATTTTTTTTCAAAATCGACGGTGCTGAAATCAGGAGCTTTTCGAGGTTGTCCAGCTCGCCGTTTACCGCGATTCTCAGCGCCTGAAACGTTCGCGTCGCGGGATGAATTCTCGGTCGATACTTTTGTTTGCGTCGTGTCAGTGCTCCGGCGACAATTGCAGCAAGCTGTGAGGTCGTCGTTATCGGCTCACGCCGCCTTCGTTCGACGATGAGCCGTGCAATCCGCCGGGACGCTCTTTCTTCGCCGAATTTGTATATTAAATCCGCAAGCGATTTTTCGTCTGCGCTATTAATTATATCGGCAGCAGTGGTCTTTAATCTTTTATCCAAACGCATATCGAGAGGCATATTACTCTGGAAGCTCAGGCCCATCCGGTCATCGGCAAGCTGGGCCGAGCAGACGCCGAGGTCGGCCAGGACAAAATCGACCTTTTCAAAGCCGTGTTCACGCACGATATCCGCGACATTGGAAAAATTCGATTGAGCGAGAATCACCCTGCACTGCAATCCCTCTAAAACGGATTGGGCCCTTCGGATAGCGTCTGTATCCACGTCCAGGCCGATAATTGCTCCCTCGGGGCCCAATCTTTTGCCGAACAGCAAGCTGTGGCCTCCGTGCCCTATGGTTGCATCAACCATCACCGCATCCTGCGGTAACCTTATCTGTTCAGCCAATGAATCAGCAAGAACCGGTATATGTCCAGTCGCTGAAGCATTCACCTTATTAAAAATGTTAAAAGAACCTCACTTTTATGCAACCAGCCGGGTTCACACTGGTACAATTTTGTTTGAATGGTTTTTCAGTTTTTTGACCGCAGGGGAAAACTCGATAATTGAGAATCTCTGACCCATTTTTTTCACCTGCTGCAGCCGCTCGTCAAGCGCCGCCACCGAAGCATAGGTCCGTTCGTCGATGGTTCTTGAGCCCGATAAGCTTTCTTTGACGACTTCACAATGATCTGTAAACAAATCCAACATCTGGCCTCCTTTCCGCCACAGGCGGATGAATCACCCTGCTACAATTCCTGATTTTGCTTCTGTAAAACCTCCTGCCTGACCTGTGCGGCGCGTTGCTGGAACAGGGCCATATTGTCGCTTACATACTGCTCCCAGTCCTGTGTGTTCCAAAGCTCGATATGGTCCCGCACGCCGACCAATGTAACGTTATCTTTCAAACCTGCTCTTTTTCGCAGTTTTTCATTCAAAAGCAGCCGTCCCTGGCTGTCTAATTCGACCTTCCCTGCCAAAGCGAAGTTCATTCGCTCGAAAGCCACGATTTCATCCGGGGCGCTGTTTTTCTGTGCCATAGCGATTGCTATAAGCTCGTAGCATTTTTCCGGATAAAGGCATAATATGCCGTTTGCCCCGACGACAAGATAAAAACTGCTGCCATGCTTATCGACGTCGATTTGATTGCGGAGCTTGTTGGAGACCAGCACCCGGCCCTTTTGGTCGATGACATGTTCGTATTCGCCTGTTAATAAAAGCATGGCTTTGTTCCCACTTGTCTATTATTCAATAACCACTTATTGGGAATTATCACCACTTACTACCACT
>CAZHVR010000058.1:0-16796 GCA_964536225.1 uncultured Pirellulales bacterium | reverse complement strand
AAATTCTCTGTGTCCTCTGTGGCTAAAAACTCTGTGGCTAAAATCCACATAAATAGATAAACTCCATTTGGATTAAAGGTCTAAAGATATGAAATACAAAGGCAGATACGGTGATTTTGGCGGCTTCTATGTCCCTGAGGTCCTTATACCGGCTTTGGAGGAATTGGAAGAGGCCTTTTACCGCTTTTATCAGGATAAGCAGTTTACCGACGAGCTGGCCAACCTTCTGGCCGACTACGCCGGCAGACCCACGCCCCTTTATTACGCAAAGCGCTTTAGCGAACACGTCGGCTTCAAGGTTTATCTTAAACGTGAAGACCTCCTGCACGGCGGGGCTCACAAGGTAAATAATACCTTAGGTCAGGGCCTGCTCGCCAAATATATGGGCAAAACCCGGCTAATCGCCGAAACCGGCGCAGGCCAGCACGGCCTTGCAACAGCTATGATTGGTGCACTGTTCGGTATGGAAACCAAAATCTTTATGGGCGTCACCGATATCGAACGCCAAAGCGTCAACGTCCACAAAATGAAGCTCTGTGGTGCCAAGGTCATCCCCGTCGAAGGTGGAACAGGCACTCTGAAAGACGCCATAAACGACGCCCTGCGATACTGGACGGCCAACGTCACCGACACGTTTTACCTTTTCGGCTCGGCCTGCGGCCCGCATCCATACCCTACCATCGTCAGGCACTTCCAGACCTGCATCGGAACCGAAGCACGTCGACAGTGCCTCGATAAACTCGGCCGGCTGCCCGATATGGTTGTCGCCTGCGTCGGCGGCGGCAGTAATGCCATCGGTATCTTCTCGGGCTTTCTCGATGACAAAAACGTTCGCCTCATTGGCGTCGAAGCGGGCGGCAGAAGCTTATCCAGTGGAAAGCATGCCGCTTCACTCGTAACCGGAAAAGTCGGCATATTGCACGGCGCAAGAGCATACCTGCTCCAGGACCCCGAAGGCCAGGTCAATGAAACAGAAAGCGTGAGCGCCGGACTCGACTACCCCGCCGTAGGGCCTGAGCACTGTATGTTGAAGGATTCGGGCAGGGCCGAATACGTCGCTGCCGAAGACGAAGAGGTGCTCGACACTTTCGAGCTTTTATGCAAAACCGAAGGCATACTGCCGGCACTGGAAAGCACTCACGCACTCGCTTATCTCGTGAATCAAAAAGGCAAGCTCCCCGCCGAAACCATAGTGGTCGTAAATCTTTCCGGCCGCGGAGACAAGGATGTGGGGATTGTTGAAAAACACAGGCCGTTGAGGGATTAACGAATGAAAACATATAAGCAGGTTTTTTCAGAACTGAACCGGGCGGCGGTAATTCCGTTTTTCGTAATTGGCGACTCCGACTATCAAACGAGCTTGTCAATCGTCAAATCGGCCGTTGACGCAGGCGCTGATATCCTTGAACTGGGCATACCCTTTTCAGACCCCATCGCCGACGGCCCTACCATTCAAAAAGCTGACATCCGTTCACTCCGCAGCGGAATGACGGTCAAAAAGGCGCTCGAATTTATCAAAGAGATTAAGCAGTACAAAGACATCCCTATTGGCCTGCTGATGTATTACAATCTTATTTATCAATACGGCACTGAAAAATTCTTCGCGGACTTTCACGCCGCAGGCGTCAACAGCGTCCTCGTCGCCGATTTGAGCATTGACGACGCCGACGAGGTCGTCGCCCCGGCCCGAAACGCCGGACTCGATACCGTATTTATGGTAACGCCGAATACCGAACCTGAGAGAATGAAGCTTATTGCCTCGAAGACAACCGGCTTCATTTACGCGGTATCGCTTCTGGGCGTTACGGGAAGCAGGAACAAACTTTCAGATTCCGTCGCAGGGCTGGTCGCGGGGCTCAAGAAAATTACTGACGTGCCTGTATGCGTCGGTTTTGGAATAAGCTCGCCCGAACACGCCGCCGAGGTCGCAAAAGCCGGCGCCGACGGCGTTATTATCGGCTCCAAAATCGTCGGCCTGATAGAAGACAACCTCAAAAACAAAGAGAAGTGCATCAGTGAGGTATCTAAGTTTGTAACCTCAGTCAAATCCGCGCTGTGAAAGTAACCGGCCCGCTGTTATTATTTTCCGCCAGCTGGCGGGATAGTGGTTATAAATAATCGATTGTAAAGGTCGTTTATATAAAGCCGGTTCTCCTGAATCTGGGTCTGAAGGTTTCTCATCTGCTCGACCATGTCCTTATTAAGACCGGACACGGTATTATCCAGCCGCTGGTACTCGCTTTGTAAGTCGCCGGCCCTTTTGTCCAGATATTTGATGCCCTCGTTGAGCTTGACGTTGCTCTCGGCCACCTGTTTTTCAAGCTGCTTGAGCCGGTTTTCGGCCTCTGCCTGGTATTCGAGCTTATACAGCTTTGCACGCGATTCGACCTGGCTCGTCCAGACCTTCCTGTCTTCTTCAATTTTATTGATTGCCCTGTCAATTTCCGCGATTCTCTCTTCGTTTGCCCCGCCCGGCTGCAATGATTGTTTCGCCTTCTCATAGCAGCGAATCGCCTCTATAAAATCATCCGGGTCGTCCCTGAAATCCCACGTCCGCGCCGCGAAGTATTCCCCCAGTTGCGAATAATACCGATATGCAGGAACAGGCCTCGTCTTGAGCGTGCGGGGGTCTATTTCTCTTTTGGTGTAGGTCCTCGTAACAAGCGTGCTGTCCGACGGCAGTTCGATAACAATCTGCACGTTGTCCTCGCTGAGCAGCCGGCCGGATACCGCGTTGCCGTCCCTCATATAGAAATCCGCCATAGTTACGGCTTCAATTCTCGGCCTTCTGATTATCGGCGTCCCTTCAACGTTCTGTGATTGCGCCACGTTACTTTCGTTCGGTTCATTGACCGCCCCTTGTTGTGAGCTTGTCGAACCGGCAAAACAGATTGTTAAGAGAATAAGTATTACCGTCGTTACAGCAGGAATAATTGTGCGTGCCATTTTTATAACCTCCTAATAAATTCGTTTCACCTCCGATTTTTTCTTATGCGTTTATCTGCTGCGTGCGGATTCAACCATCAGATACGCCCGTATCAGCTCCGCAACGCTCCAGGCCTGCGCAAAACACCCTCCGGGCTTATGAGGCGGGTCGCCGTCGAATATCTCGCAGACCTGCCCAATACACCCGCCTTCTGCCAGGTGCGTCAACAACGGCTCGATAAAACCCAGGGCCTGTTGTTTACTCTTTCGATTCAAGCCGTACACCTTCAGATACGTCTCGACAAACGGGCCAATCAGATAAGGCCAGACCGTCCCCTGGTGATATGCGCCATCACGCTCTGACTGCGGCCCCGTATATTCACTGCGATATCTGCGGTCGTCCGGCGACAGCGTTCGCAGCCCGAAAGGCGTAAGCAGCTTCTTCTCGACGATATCTACGACAGCTCTCTGTTGCGATTTTGTCAGCGGTGAAAAAGGCAGCGACACCGCGAATATCTGGTTAGGCCGAAGAGTAGCATCACTTGTCCCGTCAGGTAAAATACAATCGTTTAGCCACCCCCATTCCCAATTCCAGAATAATCTGCCGAAACTCTTTTTGAGCTTGTCTGTTTCAAGTTTCAGCTCTTTGTCCGGCTGCCCGTCCTCGTCATAGAATTTATTAAGCAGCATTAAAGCATTATACCAAAGTGCATTTACCTCAACTGCCTTGCCGTGCCTTGGCGTAAAAACAACACCGTTAAACTTGGCATCCATCCACGTAAGCTGCGTGTCGCTGTCGCCCGCGGTGATAAGACCGTCCGTGTCGGCGTGGATGCCGAACCGCGTCCCGCGTCTATAAGAATCAATAATCGAAATAATCGCAGGTAACAGCCGTTCCTTGAAGATCGCTTGGTCCCCCGACGCTGCCAGATACGCAAATGCCGCGTTTATAAACCAAAGCGATGCGTCAACACTGTTGAAGTGCGCGCCGTTGCCGTAATCGTCAAAACAGTTGGCAATCATTCCCTCACTGGCCGCCCCCGCGAACGTAAGCAAAACGGATTTGGCCTCCTCGAATCTCCGCGTCGCCAGCAATAACCCCGGCAGCGATATAAATGCGTCTCTGCCCCAGTCAGCAAACCACGGAAAGCCCGCAAGTATTGTCGTTTGTCTCGTGCCTTTCGTTTTTCGCTTTACAATAAACTGGTCGGCTGCTGAATAAAGCATAGAGAGATGATTGTCGTTATTCGCTTCGGCAGCTATTGATTTATAATGTTCCCGAAGCCCTCGAATAACCTCCTCGATATCCGGCAGTATCCCGTCCTGCTTATAATCCCTGCTCAGCTTGGCCCAAAGCACTATCCTCGCGGGTGAATCTATTCTATATCTGATAACACCCGGACAAAAAAGGTCTTCGCTGAAATCCTGTCCCCGCTGCCTGTCGTGCCTGTAAACAAAATTAAACCACCATTGCGGCTTATTCTCGAAAACACCTCCTTCGTGATTCAAAAACAGGTTCCCGCAATCTTCCGCCTCATTAGCGATAACTAACTGCTCCGCGTCCGATGTAACTCTCAGATGCTCACCGGTTCGCTGCAGGGAATGAAAATCCCGCATCGCCACAAACGGCTGAACCGCAAACTCGATTCGATGTATAATCTCGCCAAACTCATACACAATTGCCGCTGTGTCCTGCTCGCGGGATAAATACAACGATTTCGTCAGATGCTGCCCGCCTATATCGTAATGAAAATGAACGCCGTAATCCTTGCTGAAACCCTTAAGACGCAGATATCCCAGCGACGTGATTTTGCCCGGGAACTCGAACGTCGATAGGTTGAATTCCTCCGGCCCTACGAATACTGTTTCCAGGCAACTGGCCAGCGCCAGTATTCTTTTGACCGGAGGGGAAAGCGAGCCGACGAGCAGTCCGTGATAACGCCTCGTGTTGCACCCGACCACCGTCGATGACGCATACCCCCCTCTCGTGTTGCTCAACAGCCACTCCTTTTCCAGCAGCCGCTCGAGTGTAACGTTGGCCGTCTCAACATATATCCCGCCTTTTTCGTCTTGTTTTCGCAGCGTCAGCACATAACTGAATATACCGTGACCCGGCCCCGGAAACAACGCTATTTAATTCCCGCTTCCCTGTTTTTTCGTGGTCAAGCTTTTTCGGCCGTGATTCGGGCATCGACGGCTATGGGGATAGTGCCGGGCGGGCCTACCATAAAAGGATTGATGTCCATTTCCTGAATCTGCGGAAACTCTGTGACAAGCTGAGACAATCGCTGGAGAGCTTCAGCGACGGCTTCGATATCAACACCCTGCTCGCCTCGTGCGCCGATGAGCAATTTATATGTCCTCGTGTTGACGAGCATCTGCTTTGCTTCTTCGGCGGTGAGGGGAGCGAGATAAAAGGAGACATCCTGCATAACCTCGACCATAGTTCCGCCCATGCCAAACATCATCAACGGGCCGAAATGCGGGTCGCGGTGCATACCGAGAATAAGCTCTTTACCGCCGGAACACATCTGCTGGACAAGGACGCCGAGGATTTTGGCGTCAGGGATTTTTTTGGGTATGCGGAACATCATAAGGTCGAAGGCATCCATAACGCGCTGAGGATTATCAAGGCCGACCCTCACGCCGCCCACGTCTGATTTATGAATGATGTCGGGCGACCAGATTTTGAGAACAACTGGAAAGCCGATTTGTTCGGCGATGTTGACGGCCTGCTCGGCGGTAGTGGCGATAGCGCCTTTGGGCGTGACGAAACCGTAGGCCTCGAGGATTTCCTTGGATTCCGCTTCGCCGATTTGGCGGGTATTCTGGCGCAGGTGCCTTTCGATGATGGTTTCCGCTTTGTGGCGATTAACATTAAAAAGCTTGACGACCCTTTTGGGTCTGGATTTCCAGCGGACGTAGTCGGTCATAACCTTAATCGTCAGGACGGCGGCTACAGGGGAATCGTACTGCGGAATTTTGTTTTTGCGAAGGATGACGTTCGCGTCGGCGACCTTGCTTGCGCCGAGAAAGGCGGCAAATACTGGTTTTTTGTTCTTTTTCTTCGCCACGGCAACAATTGCTTCGGCAGTGCCCGTGGCGTCGGTCATTGCCTGAGGAGTAAGCAGGACAAGCACGGCATTGACGTTGGGGTCGTCGAGAACAACATCAAGGGCGAACTGATAACGGTCGGGCAGAGCATCACCGAGAACGTCGATTGGGTTATAAAGGTTGGCGGCAGGAGGGAGCTTTTCAGCGAGGCGCCTTATTGTTCCTTCGCCTAATTTAGCGAAGGTAAGCTGCTGTTTTTCGACGGCATCGGCGGCGATAATTCCCGCGCCGCCCGCGTTGGTAATGACGGCGACGGAAGTTCCAGCAGGTAGCGGCTGATAAGCGAAGCCCTGCGAGAAATCGAACTGCGATTTGAGCGAGAAGCAGCGGACAACACCCGCCCTTCCGAAAACGGCCTCGTATGCGGTTTCGCTGCCTGCCAGAGAGCCGGTATGCGAGGAAGCGGCCTTTGCGCCGGCGGCTGTAACGCCCGATTTCATAAGCAGGATGGGTTTTTTCTGGCTGATTCGCTCTGCCTGCCTGACAAAAACGTTGCCGTCGGAGATGCTTTCAAGATATCCGGCGATGACTTTGGTTTCGGGGTCTTCGGCGAGCGTTTCGATGATGTCAAGCTCATCGACGTCGGCCTTGTTGCCGATGCTGACCAGCGTGCTGAAGCCGATGCCGCCGGCGTTGGCCATATCGAGAATGGCGGCCATAAGAGCGCCTGACTGGGAAAGATAGCCCAGCGAGCCGACGGCAGGCAGGGCCCCGCCGAAGCTGGCGTTGAGCTTTTTGGAAGGGACGATGAGGCCCAGGCAATTGGGGCCGATGACGCGGATGCCGGATTGTCTGGCAATTTGAATTACCTGCTGTTCGAGCTTTCTGCCCTCCTCGCCGACTTCTTTGAAGCCGGCGGTAATTATGATGACGGCTTTGGCGCCCAGGCGGGCGCACTGCTGCATAATGGAGACAACGACTTTAACCGGCACAACTATGACGACAAGGTCGGGAGTTTGTCCGATTGCGCCGAGGTCGGGGAAACACTTAAGCCCCTCGATTTGGTCGGCCTGCGGGTTGACGGGGAAGATTTTGCCTTCGTAACCAGCGTCGAGCATAGACCGCAGTATTTCGTAGCCGACCTTGCCTTTTTGCCTCGAAGCGCCGACTATCGCAACTGATTTCGGATTAAAAAACTTTTCCAGCATCGCAATCTGCCCGCCTTTCAAGACCTCAACCGCTGCCGCTAATCTGTGAAAGCTCATTAACGAATCGCTAAAGGGAGTTGTAATTCTACATCACAAGATATGTGAAAGCAAAATCTTTTTTGATGTGATTTGTCGCCCCAGGGGAATATATAATGGGCAGGATGAAAAAGAAAAAGGCAGGCAAATTTGTCGTACAGAAGCATGAAAAACAGGGCGAGCCGGTGCACTGGGATTTGATGTTGGAAAATCACGGTGTATTGGAAACGTACCGTGTAAAAATACCGCCTGAAGAATGGACAGACCAGGCAGTCGAGGCAGTAAGGATTTTCGACCACCCGTTGAAATTCCTGACCTACCAGGGCAGCGTCAATAAAGGAAAAGGCAGGGTGGCAATCGCCGATTCAGGGACTTACCGAATCCTGTCGCAGGATGAAAATCGATTGAAGGCCGACTTAGCAGGCATAATTATAAAAGGCGAGAAGGAAATTATTTTCGCAACTGGGGAACGTCGGGCTCGACGTGGATGATGATATTGACCGGGCGGGTGAGCCGGCTGCGAATTTCGGCTTCGAGTTTTTCAGAGATATCATGGGCGTCGGAGATACTTAGGGCGGGGTCAACGAGGATGTGCAGGTCGAGAAAGATTTCCCTGCCTACCGCGCGGGTTCGGAGGTGATGAAACTGGCGGACCTGTTCATCGGCTTCGATTATATCCTTTATGTGTTCGATAGTTGCCTGGTCGATGGCCTGCTCGGTAAGCTCAGCCAGACAGTCCCTGATTATGCCGGCGGCGACTAAGGAAACCATAATGCCGATTACAATAGCAGCAATTTTGTCGCCATAGACAAAGCCGAATTTCTGGGAGACGACGCCGATTATAACAGCCACGGAGCTAAGTGCATCGGCGCGGTCGTGCCAAGCGTTTGACAGCGCGGCAGGGCTATGATATTTGAGGGCCACGGCCCTTGTGATTCGATAAATGAATTCTTTGATGGCGATGGCGATGCCGGCGGCGATAATGGCAAGATAACCGGGATGACTGATTTGACCTGTAGCGATATCGTGTGCAGCGTAATAAACCATAGCCAGACCGACCGCAAGGAGACCTAAAGCTATGGCGGTGGCGGAGAGGGTTTCAAGCTTGCCGTGGCCGTAGGGGTGCTCTGCGTCGGGCTTTTTTGAGCCGAAATGAACACCGAGCAGGACGGCGAAATCGGTAATCATATCGGAAACGGAATGGACGCCGTCAGCAAGAAGTGACAATGAGCCGGTGAGAAAGCCGACGATAAACTTGACGGGGATAAGGATAAATATGTTCGCGGCGATGCTGATATACGTTACAAGCCGAATCTGCTTAGAGGCAATATTTTGTTTATCTTCGTCCATATATTGCTTTAATCGTTCGCTTTTTGGATATCAAATACAGCGTCGATATATTTTTGGGCGATTTGTTTGTCCTTTGCCTCGGCGATGATGCGGACAATGGGCTCGGTATTGCTTGGCCGGATATGCAGCCAGGCACAGGGGAGGTCGAACCGGCAGCCATCAGAGGTATTAAGCCGGGCATTAGGAAAAAGCTTTCTGGCTGAGTCAATGAGAGATTCGGCGGTATTGCCTTCAGCGGGGAATTTAAGCTTGGTCATAAAATAGCCGCCTATTTCGGCTGCATTCTGGCTGACGGTCTTACCCGTCTGGGCGAGAAGCTGCAATACAAAAGCCATAGCAACCAACGAATCGCGGATGGGGCCGACGCGGAGGTCGATTACGCCGCCGTTGCCTTCGCCGCCTATGATGCAGTTGTTTTCCAGCATCGCCGAGGCAACGTTTGCTTCACCCACGGGCGTGCGGATGACCTGCCCCCCTGCCGCTTGGGCGACATCGTCAATCATACGGGAAGTTGAGAGGTTCGCCGCCGCCGTACCGGTCTTTTGGCTGAAAATGAGTTTCGCAGCCAGCGCAAGCGTGTATTCCTCACCAATGTAGACGCTGGTCTCATCAACTATGGCCAGACGGTCGGCGTCGGGGTCCTGGGCGAAGCCGACATCGGCTCCACAATCCCTGACTGCGTCGCAGAGTGAGGTAAGATTTTCGGCTACCGGTTCCGGCGAATGCGCAAACATACCGGTCGGCTCATTGTTCATCGGTATAACCTTGCAGCCAAGCTCATTCAGCAGTTTCACTCCCGGCCGCCCCCCTGCCCCATTTACGCTGTCGAGAACAACGGTGAAATGCTTTTCAGCAATTGCCTTTCGGTCAACTATGTTAAGCACTTTGGCAATATGAACGTCGTCGGCCTGGTTATCCGCAGAAACCTTTCCGACTGCGAGCGAGCCGGGCGGGATGAAATCCTTATTGAGAAACAGGTCCTTAATCCGTCCGGCCACATCGGACGGCAAGGCCATAGCATTGTCCGAAAGCAGTTTGATACCATTGTAAGGCGAGGGATTATGCGAGGCGGTGATAATGACGCCGCCTGCGCAATTCAGATGCCTGACCATAATTCCGACCGTGGGCGTGGTGACAATGCCGAGGTCAATGACGTTAATACCCATTGATGTAAGACCTGAGGTTACGGCGGCGGCAAGGGATTTCCCGCTGGGGCGAGAATCCCGGCCGAGACAGACGCCCAACTCTGCATTCTCTGTGGATTTCGAACGCAGAAACGAACCGAAAGCTCTGGCGTAATCAGCGGCAACACTGCCCGTGAGGTTTTCACCGACGATTCCGCGTAACCCGCTAACTGTAATTATCAGTTCCCCGGCCATTACTTATTCGCCTCAGGCGCAATCAGTCAAGCTGGCAGACGTAGATTTCATTAACGAACTCGAGCTTGCTGAGGTCCTCGACGGTCTTCTCGTCGGGAGTTTTATCGAGCGATACGGCAAGGACGGCTTTTTTCTGGTCGAGCTTCTGGCCGACACCCATCGTGCAGATATTGATCTTGTGTTTGCCCATAAGGGTCCCGACTGAGCCGATGACGCCGGGCTGGTCATCGTTGAAAATAACAACAACCGGGCCCTGAGGCGTCATCTCGACGCTGAAACCGTCGATTTCGATTATACGCAGGAGCCGTTCGCCGAAGACAGAACCGGTAACGGTGCGAGTGACCTTGTCGGTAACAACCTTTGCGGAAAAACTCGAGGCGACGTCCTTTGGGGCGGGGTTTTTAGTTACGTCGATATTGATGCCGCGTTCTTTGGCAAGCACGGGTGTATTAACCATATTGAGAGGCATTTCAAAATGTTTCTGCAGCAGGCCGATTTCAAAATTCAGCGTTACGGCCTGTAGCGGCAATTCAGCTATCGCCCCGCGATATTCAACCTGCACCTGCTTGATGGGGCCTGGCGCAATAGTGCTTAGCAGCACGCCGACTCTTCTTGCAAGCTCGGAATATTTTTCGACCAGCGGAGGAACCGCACCGGTAGTTGATGGCGCGTTGATGGCGTTTCTGATGGGGCCTCCCTTGAGGGCATCGACGAGAATCCGGGCCGCCTCGACGGCAACTTCGATTTGGGCCTCTTCGGTGCTTGCGCCGAGGTGCGGCGTAACCAGGCAGTTATCGAATTCCTTGAAGCGGGTATTTTCAGGCGGCTCCTTCGGATATACATCGAAGGCAGCTCCTGCGATGCGCTTTTCAGCGAGCGCCTCGTAAACAGCGTCCTCATTGATGATTCCACCTCGTGCGCAATTAATCAAACGAACGGTCGGCTTCATCATCTTGATTTGCTCGGTATTAATCATATTTAGCGTCTGCTCATTTTTGGGGACGTGGACGGAGATATAGTCGGCTTCTTTGAAGATTCTTTCAAGGTTGTCGGTTATCTCGACGCCGATTTTCTCCGCTTCGGGCGGCACGGCAAGCGGGTCATAGCCGAGGACCTTCATATCGAAGCCCTGTGCGGCCATTTTAGCCACCGCCATACCGATTCTGCCAAGACCGATTACACCCAGGACTTTATTGTTGAGCTGAGAGCCCTGGTATTTTTTTCTGTCCCACGCGCCGCCTTTGAGCGAGTTACTGGCGGGAACGACGTGCCGGCTCATAGCCAGCATAAGCGCCATTGTGTGCTCGGCTGCGCTAAGCGTGTTGCCGCCGGGGGTATTCATAACGAGAATGCCTTTTCGAGTCGCTTCCTTTACATCGACATTGTCGATTCCGACGCCCGCGCGGGCCACGGCCCTGAATTTGCCGGGGTTGGCAAGGACTTTGGCGGTCACTTTCGTGCCGCTTCGGATAATCAGGCCGTCGTGCTCGCCGATAATCTGCGAAAGCTCATCTTCGCTGATACCCGTCTTGACGACGGCTTCGACGTCAGGAATGGATTTGAGCAGGTCAATACCTTCTTTTGCAAGCTTGTCAGTTATAAGAATCTTCATCACTTGGCACTCCGAAACGGTTTTAGTTTAAAGGTTATTTTACTTTACCAGCCGATGTCTTTTATTTCGTCGGATATTTTGAACTGATTTTCGGGAGCGTTATAAAGATACCTCGTAACGCAATGTGCCGTGTCAACGGCCAGACGCACGGCGGCAACATCGGCGCTACCTCGTTCGGATTCGAAGCCGACCTTGATTTTCCTGGCCTGTTCGACCGTCGGCCACAGTTTCTCGCCGCTGGAGACCCTGATAAGCTGCGCCTCGGCATCAAGCTGTCCTGTAAAATAGCCGGTCTGGGCTATATCAGCGATAACGCAGTCATCGATGACAATCAGCAAAACCAGGTCCGCACCAAGCTGCGAACCAATCTGCTCCGGACTAAGCAGTGAAAAATTCGGCGTTTGTGAGCGAAAATCGGCAAGCGTATCGTATTTAATCAGAAATTCCGGCATAATTTTCAGCCGCATCTGAAGCATCTTTTCCACCGAGTCCGTCAGCAGATACCTCATATTGGCGTGGACGTTGAGATAAGCGGGCTGGTCAACGAGAACGAGGATTTTCTGGCCTTCCGGCTGTGTGATGTCGTACTCAGCGGGGACCTTTCTCTCTGCGCTGGTGGGAGTGCCTAAAACGGAAATCATATAAGGCGAACAGCCCGCCTGTATGCAGAAGACCGGCAGCATAGCACAGACAAGGGCGACTGCCGCATTCAATCGGATTGAAACTGTACTTTTTTGTTGATTAATTTTCATTTGGCATACCTGTTTTCATTACCTGCCCCGCTGGAGAAGCGTCGTTGTGAGCGTAAAGGCCCATCCGGCCGCAAGCACAAACACCAGCACGGCTATTATATAACGCAATTTCACTGATAAAATTAACCGCTCAAAAAGCGGTGAGTATACCCCAAAGGCCGCGATAAGAAAAGCAAAAAAAGCGGTCACGACGCCTAACGTGCAAAACAATGCCGCGGCGGGCTGGGCGAAAAAAGAACGCATAATCTGGCCCTGCGAAAAGTAAAGGACGGCGTGGGTAAACCCGCAGGTCGGGCAGGGAAGACCGTAGCGCTGTTTGAAGCCGCAGGGAAAGGGGTAAAGATTTATATTGTAATGGCCGATCGCCCAAAAGCCCGCGAACGAGCCGGCTATCGCAAAAAAAACTATGGCAGCTATCAGCCGTTGTCGGGCAGTAGCACGAACAAAGGTTTTCGGTGTGTTTGGTTGTTGGCTTTGGTTCATGTAAACGTTAAAATAGCCGGGTTTTAGAATTAAGTCAAGTTTACCCACCGATGGCGGAATTTGAGAAGGGACGATATATGGGACTCGAACAAAAGGACCTCAGCAGGATGCTGGAGACGGCTGTAGTGGCAGCTCGATTGGCGGGCCAGCGGGCGATGGAGGAAAGCAGCTATATCAAGACCACGGTCAAAGGCCCCGACCAGCTCGTAACACAGGCAGACGTAATGTGCCAGAAGATAATAATCGACAGAATAAAGGAGGCGTATCCCGACGACGGCTTTATCGCCGAAGAAGGCCCGGACGGCAAAATGTTCAAGCAGCCGCCCCGTGGCGGCAGGCAGATATGGTGGGCTATCGACCCGATAGACGGAACGACAAACTTTTCAAAAGGCATGCTTTTATTTACAGTTGCCGTCGCTGCCATTTACGAAGGCCGGCCCGTAGTAGGCGTGATTTACGACCCGGCGACCGATTCGATGTACACAGCCCTAAAGGATGAGGAGGCCCGGCTCAATAACAGGCGGATTACCGTAAGCGAAGACGACTTTAACAACTTTTCAAGCATCGGAACGGACAGTTACTTCAACGGCGGCGTGCCGGAATGGTTAATCAAAATGATGAAAGTCGCAAGGTCCCGCACCCTGGGAAGCTCCTGCCTCCAGCTCGTTTATTTAGCGAAGGGAAGCTTGATTGGCGCAGTTTTCGTCAGGCCGAAGATTTGGGATGTTGCCGCAGGTGTAGTAATAGCAGAATCGGCCGGGGCGATTGTCAGCGACTGGAAGGGCAACAAACTTTTCCCCCTGGATTGCGACAAATATCAGGGCGAAGAGTTGCCGACCCTTGCAGCCAATAAGAAGGTCTATAACGAAATGCTCGACATGCTCAAATAGCCGTTTGCCCTGTAGCTCTTTTACCTTCAAATGCCGGTCATTTCCCCTTGTCGGGTTTTATTCCGGCCGATACCGGGCTTGCGAAAAAAGTTTTCGCCGTTAGGCGTCCTGCGGACGGACTTTAGATTGCAGTTTCGAAGCGGCGGAAGGGAATTTTCGGACTTAAGATTTCATTTTTGAAGTCCCGAATTCGTCTTTTGGGACTTCGAATTTCAATTTTGAAGCTTGGAATTCGATTTTTGAAATTCAAAAAAGGGTTTTGAAGCTTCGAATTTGATTCTGGAAATTTAAAAAACGATTTCGAAGCATGGAAATTCATTCTGGAAATTCAAAAAACGATTTTGAAATTCCAGATTCGATTTTGAAATTTAAAAAACGGTTTTGAGGGTTGGAAATTGATTTTTGAAATTTAAAATTCGGTTTCGAAGCTTGGAATTTTAGTTTTCAAGCTTGGAATTTTGATTTCGAAGCTTCGAATTTCAATTTCGAGATTTCTTTATAGGTCTTTCTTTTCGCAAATTCTGTGTTCCTGCCTTGAAAACGGCGATTTTGATATAGGACATTTGAATTCTTTATGATTTGATAAGTTTGGCTAATCTTTTTCGATGTTTACAAAAGTAAACAGAATTATCGGAACAAAATGCTTACCACGAATAAACACGAAGATTTCAGACACTGTTTATAACCACGGATTAACACAGATTTGCACGGATTTTCTTTAGCCACCGAGGGCACAGAGGCCACAGAGAAGCAGCCAGCTTTGTATTCTTGTTGAACGTTCCTTTCTCCCGACGATTCGGGATTCAGAACGCTTCACCTTCGCCTACAAATGCTTACACATTTTTATTAAGCTGACTGCTTATAGCTTTTCTTACGATAGATTTAATAGGGAGGGATTAACACGTGGCGCAAGCCATCCCGTGGGGAGATTTTCAACTGCTCTACTGTTCTACTATCTAATTTCTCGCGCAGCGAGGGGAGAGTTTTCCAAGTAACACAATCGCAGTCGTATTGTGACTTGTGTCTCGTGACCCGTGACCCGAGCGACGAGCGACGGATTTATGGGTGAGAGCTATCCGAGTAATACCATTAGCATTGTTTTATAGTGTAAAGTTTAAAGCTTAAAATGCAAAGCCACAACGTAAAACTATCAGCTTTAAGATATGGTTTTGAGTTTTACACTTTAAACTATCCGTTAAATTGAGCTTTCCGTCGAATACGGTTAATGTTGTTCTATAACTCCCCGCTTCCCGTTAGGGATCCTGTGGACAAGCGCCGCGGGGGCTCTATATTTATCAACTACCGATTACCAAAATTGATTACAATAAAAGTTTTTGATTTATAAACAAACGAAACCTGCTTTTTCAAAACATTAACATCATCTTTCAGCTTTTCGTGTTTCATATTCAAAATAATGCCAGTATCGCCTATTTTTTCTTCATATCCCTTGATAGTGTTAAAAATATTTTCGTTGTAATGATTTAGGTTTAGAATAAAATTGTTAAATTGTTTTAACTCTTTTTCTGTTTGACGAACCAATTGCTCAAATTCGTCTGTGTATCCAATTTGATGATAAGTGGATATTTTGTTTCCGTCTTCTTGGGACATTTTACGATTCAGATTCTTATCAACATATTCAAGATATTTTTGAAAGTAAGCTATCGTTTTTCGGTTCTTTTTCAATTTTTTCGTAATTTCTTTAATTTTCGCAACTAGTCTGTTCTTTCCTTGTTTATACCTGTTTAATATTTCCTCAATCTTATTATAAGCACAGTTAAAATTATCGTCTGATAAATATCCATAAGTAGTAGTTTCAGTTGTGGTTGTGGTTGTGTTGGAAAATAATCCGTAATCGGTTGAACTGCTTGTTTTATTAACTTTTCTGCCATTTTTTATTATATTTGAAAACCCCAACATCATAGCTGTAATATCTGTGTAAATTTCGTTGTCTTTTTCTTTATGCCATAGTGAGTACAAAAGAATATGTGAAAGTTCATGAGCCATTGTGGTTATAAAAGCCTCTGGATTATCCGTACAATTTTCGCTAACTCTTACGCTTATCGGAAAATTATTTAATCCAGAAGTCCCATACATCGGCAAATCGCTTGGAATAGAAATTTGAGCGATTATACTTTCGCTTCCCCTCCCTCTCCAATCAGTTTTTACTAAGTGCGTGCTATGAAAATTATTTGTATTGTCCGGATGATAACCCTTTGGCACATATGAAAGATTTATTTCTATCGGTAGCCCCAGATATTCAGCAATTTCTTTTATACCCTCCTTAACTTTCTTTTGGCTAACAAGAGATATTATTTTTTGATCATCCACGCTGTCTTTAATGCCAATTGAATCTGCAAGTATTTTGACGGCTTGTTCTATGTAACTATTGCTTATGTATTCCATAATAAATGGGTAATAAAATAAACTGGGACAGCTAATGTTTTTCTTCTTCTATTAATTTATCGGGCTCCACAATAACCTTTTCATGATTGATTGTCGTGGTCCAAATTGGAATTTTACCTTTCACTAATTTTTTCAATAATTCACAGTGTTTGGCACTCGTGCGAGTCCCCAAATATATGGCTTTTATTCTGCCTTCAATGCCAAAAAATATGCCTTGCTCCAAATTTTTACTCTCGTCAATAATTCGATACTCAGATTCAAACGCCCAATGTTTTGTCTTATGTGATAACAATTCAGAAGCACTTGGCTTTGATCCTAATATGTTTGTCCAATCCAACCAACCGCTTGAGGGCAATTTCTCAGTATACATCACCTTGTATATCGTTTGTAATCCCGAGAAATCTATTTCAAATACAATTCCTTTATGCCCATCTGCATAATAAGACCACAAGCGAACATCGCTTAAGTCCGAAGACAAGCTGCAAATTTTAAATGTATCAACCTCATCTTCAAAAATATCTTCCGCCTTCTTGTAAGTTTTTTTCCGTAACTCAACTAACCCTCTTAAATAACCTGGATTAACCTTGCCAGACATTCCTATCGATCTTATATAGGAATTAGGAATTGTAGTTTCGAAAACGCCTTCAAAAGGATCGTTTAGTTCGGAATATGTAGAGCAATATAATCGCTGATTCAGAATTATA
>CAZHVR010000057.1:0-17712 GCA_964536225.1 uncultured Pirellulales bacterium | reverse complement strand
CAATCGTGAGTATTCGGGGGCTTTTGCCATAATAACGTGTTTTTCCGCCATCGAGGTGCTCGGTGACCGTTTTTCCGAAAGCAAATGGCAATTTGACTGGATGTGGGTGGTAATATTCTTTGCGGGCTTACTGGGTTTTGTGATACTCAGAACCCTGAAAAAGCTGGGTGTAACTGCATCTTAGCAGAACTCATCCACTTAAACCGGGAGCATATAAACATAATGATTAGGATGTTGTTATGGCGAATCAAATTATAAACAAGATTGCTCACTCGCGGATTGTCGCATCGAGAATTGTGGGAGTTCTTGTAGTGCTGCTTGCTCTGTTCACGGCGCATTCCTTCGATGAAGACGGTTTTGTTAATATGTTCCTTGAAGTGTTCGGGCTCTTTTTGCTTACCGTCTGCAGTATGGGACGGCTGTGGGCGCTTATGTATATAGCCGGGTATAAATCGAACAAGCTTATTACCGACGGGCCTTATTCGATGACGCGCAATCCCCTGTATTTGTTCAGCTTATTGGGCGCAGTAGGAATAGGATTGTCTTCGGAAAATGTACTGATACTGGCGATATTACTTGTTTTTTATCTGTTATACTATCCCTTTACCATTATTGCCGAGGAAAGAAAGCTCAGGGTGCTGTTCGGGCAGGAATACGTTGACTACGCGATACGCACGCCGCGTTTTTTCCCCAGATTTTCCGCGTATCAGAAACCGGGCCTGTATCAAATCAACGCGGACACCTTTGTGCGCAATCTCGTGAGCGGGATGTGGTTTGTCTGGATATTTATGCTTTTTGATTTTATCGAGATGCTGCAGAAAACAGGGATTCTACCCGTGCTTTTCAGGGTGCCGTAGGCCTGTTTCGACTGTGAGCCAGCAGTCGTATGGAATGCTCAGCGGGCCACGAAAGGCGAGAGTTCGCGGAGGCGGGAGATGATGGGAGGGATTTTTTCGATGGCGTAATCGATTTCTTCCTCGGTGTTATACCGGCTCAAACTGAAACGAATCGAGCCGTGAGCGGCGGTGAATGGGACGCCCATAGCGCGTAGGACGTGCGATGGTTCGAGTGAGCCGGACGTGCAGGCCGAACCCGAGCTTGCGCAGATGCCGAATTTATCGAGCATCAGCAATATTGCCTCGCCCTCGATAAACTCGAAGCTGATATTGCTTGTATTGGGCAGGCGGTTTTCGGGGTCGCCGTTGACCATACAGTCGGGGCATTTTTCAAGAATCGCCTTTTCGAGCTTGTCTCGCAGATATTTTACTTTTTTGTTTTCCTCATCGAAATTTTGCATAGCAAGCTCGCAGGCCCTGCCGAGGCCGATGATTCCGGGGACGTTTTCGGTGCCGGCCCGCCGGCCGCCTTCCTGATGACCGCCAAGCACAAAGGGTGTCAGGCGCGTTCCTTTGCGAACATACAGTACGCCGATGCCCTTGGGGGCGTGAAGCTTATGGCCTGAAATGCTGAGCAAATCGATACTGTTTTTCGACAGGTCGATTGGAATTTTGCCGACGGCCTGAACAGCGTCGGTGTGAAAAACAATTCCTCTGCTCGTAACTATTTCAGCGATTTTCTCAATGGGAAATATCGTTCCCGTCTCGTTGTTGGCGAACATAATTGTTACCAGAGCGATGTCGTCATCGAGCTGGTTTTCGAGTGCGGACATATCCAGCCGGCCCTTTTTGTCCACGGGTATCTCGACGACTGTGTAGCCGTGGTTCTCAAGGTCGCGACAGACACTCAGGACCGCGGGGTGTTCGACGCGGCTTGTTATGACTTTGCGTTTATTGGGATAAGCGGCCAGCGTTCCTTTTATGGCGGTGTTGTCACTTTCAGTACCGCAGCCGGTGAAAATAATTTCAGAGGGGTCGCAGCCGAGCAGCACCGCTACTTTTTCGCGTGCCTCGCGTATTTTGATGCCGACCTGTCCGCCGAAGGTATGCATACTCGACGGGTTACCGTAAAGCTCGCAGAAATACGACTTGATTTCTTCAAAGACCTCATCGGCGACTTTCGTGGTGGCGTTATTATCAAAATAAACAGTTTTCATCGATTAGCCCCTGTGATTATGCGGCTGGCCGGCCGAATCCCTGTCTTCCTCGACGTAAAGCTCCGGGCTTACGAACTCCCGCAACCGGGCCTCGACCACGTCCTTTATTGTGAACTCCGCCAGATGGCACTGTGCGCACATACCTCGAAATGCCACGATTACCTTGTCGCCCACGACGTCAATCAGCTCGATATTGCCGCCGTGCTCCCGCAGGGCAGGGCGGATTTGCTCATTTATCGTCTGCTGAATCAACTGGATTTTCTGAATATTCGTAAGCTTGCGGCCTTTGGCCGGCGTCGCAATCGCGGGCTGTTGGGCTTTTTCGCCCTGTACGCGTTCGATTATTTTCTCTATTTCGCCTTTGCAGCCGCCGCAGCCGCCGCCCGCTTTGCAGTAATTGGTGACCTGCTCGACGGTCTTCAGGTCGTTTTCGCGGATGACCCTTTCAATTTCTTTTTCCGTAACGCCGAAGCAGGTGCAGACGACCCTGCCTTCAAGCTCGTGTTTTTTGGTGCCGCCGCCTCGATAATTTTCAATCGCTGCCTCGAGGGCCTCTCTGCCCATAACCGAGCAGTGCATCTTCTGCTCAGGCAGACCGCCTAAGTAATCGGCGATATCCTTGTTCGTTACCTTCGCTGCCTCCTCTAATGTCTTTCCCTTAATAATCTCGGTTAAAACCGAGGACGTTGCGATTGCGCTTGCGCAGCCGAAGGTCTTGAACTTGGCGTCCTTTATTTTGCCGTTTTCGTCCAGCTTAAACGTCAGTTTCAAGGCATCTCCACACGCAAGGGACCCTACCTCGCCGACGCCGTCGGCGTTCGGGATTTCCCCGACGTTTCGCGGGTTAAAAAAATGGTCTCTGACTTTATCGGTATATTCCCACATAATCGTTATCTCTGACTCGCTTCAAGGGCACTTTCAAAGTCAGCTATTATATCATCTATATGCTCCGTGCCAACTGAAACGCGGACATAATCGGGTGTGACGCCTGCGGCAAGCTGCTCGGCCTCGCCCAGCTGCTGGTGTGTGGTGCTGGCCGGATGTATGACCAATGTCTTGCTGTCGCCGATATTGGCCAGATGGCTTGCCAGCTTGACGCTGTTGATAAATTTAATTCCTGCCTCTTTGCCACCCTTAATTCCGAAGCCCAGAATGGCCCCCTGTCCTGCCGGCATATACTTTTTGGCCAGCTTGTAATCCGGATGCGAAGGCAATCCGGGATAGTTCACCCAGGTAACTGACTTATGTTTTTCGAGCCGCTGCGCAAGTTTCAGAGCGTTTTCACTGTGCCGCGGCATACGCAGATGCAGCGTCTCGATTCCCTGCAGGAACAGAAACGCATTAAAGGGCGACATACACGAACCCATATCCCGCAGGAACTGGACCCTTGCTTTGAGAATATATGCGAGGTTGCCGAAGCTCTCGACGTATTTGACTCCGTGATAGCTCGGGTCAGGCTCGGTAAGCTCAGAGTATCGGCCGTTTGCCCAGTTGAATTTGCCCGAATCGACAATCGCGCCACCGATGCTTGTGCCGTGGCCGCCGATAAATTTTGTGCAGCTGTGGACGACGATGTCAATGCCGTATTCAATAGGCCTGAATAGTATCGGTGTTGCTACCGTGTTGTCGCATATTACCGGCATACCGTTCTTATGGGCAATATCAGCGATTTTCTCATATTGCAGGATGTCATTTTTGGGGTTGCCGACGCTTTCAATGTAAATAAGCCGGGTATTTTTTTTGATTGCCTTTGCGAAGTTTTCCGGTTCTCTGGGGTCAACGAAACTAACTTCGATACCCAGTTTACGGAACGTCTGGCTGAAAAGCGTGACCGTGCCGCCGTAAAGCGAGCTGGACGCAACGACGTGGCCGCCGGCGCCGCAGATGTTGAAGATACTGACATAAATAGCGGATTGTCCCGAGCTCAGGGCCAGCCCTCCTACTCCTCCTTCAAGAGCGGCCAGGCGTTTTTCAAGCACGTCGGTCGTGGGGTTCATCAGGCGGGTGTAGATGTTTCCGAATTCCTTCAGGGCAAACAGATTCGCCGCGTGGGAGCTGTCTTTGAAGACGTAACTTGTCGTTTGATAAATCGGCACGGCTCTGCTGTGAGTGTCTGAATCAACCTGCTGTCCTGCGTGCAGGGCAAGCGTTTCCAAATGGTATTTTCTCTCGTCGTTCATTTGTTAAACCCTTTCTATTTCGCGGGTAGAATAGCTATCATTCTATCCAGTGCGTTTTTTGCCCTGGTCCGTATATCCTCAGGCACGGTTATTTTGTAATGCATGTCCTCGAGCGACCAGAGCACCTTATCCTGGGTAATTAGTTTCATATTCGGGCAGACCGAACGGGTGCTGGCCGCGAAAAATTCCTTATCGGGATTTTCTTTTTTCAGCGTGTGAATTATTCCTGTTTCGGTAGCTATGATGAATCTTTTGGCATCGCTTTGTTTTGCAAACCTGAGCATCCCTCCGGTGCTGAGTATCTGGTCGCTGAGATGCTTTACCGGCTCAGAGCACTCGGGATGTGCCATCACTATCGCATCCGGGTGGGCCGTTCTGGCGGTTTTTATATCGTCTTCTGTAATTACTGAGTGTGATATGCAGAATCCGGGCCACAAAATCATTTTGCGTCCCGTCTTTTCGACGACAAACTGGCCCAAGTGCTGGTCCGGCACGAAAATAATTTCCCTGTCCTGCGGCAGGCATTCGACGACTTCTGCAGCATTTGCGCTTGTGCAGCAATAGTCACTTTCGGCCTTTACTTCTGCGGAGCTGTTAACATAGCAGACAACCAGTGCATCCGGGTGCTTCTGTTTCAAATCTTTGAGCTGGCCGGCTGTTATCATATCTGCAAGTGGACAGCCCGCGTTTTTGTCGGGTAAAAGCACAGTTTTGCCCGGCGAAAGGATTGCCGCCGTCTCTGCCATAAACCTGACCCCGCAGAAAACTATTACCTCCGCGTCTGTCTGTGCCGCCTTGACGCTCAGCGCCAGAGAATCGCCCGTAAAATCCGCTATATCCTGGGCCTCTCCGGGCTGATAATTATGCGCAAGAATCACTGCGTTTCGCTCGGCTTTCAGCTCTTTGATTTTTTCGGTCAAGGTATTGCTCATTTATCATTCCCGTCGGTCTTGTGCTTTTTATATACGAGTTCGGCATTGGGCGTCATAACGGTAACGCCCGGCGGCACGGATTCCTTAATCCAGGCGTTGCCGCCGACAATCGCGCCTTTGCCGATTGTGACGTCGCCCAGTATCGTTGCTTCAGCGTAAATCGTGACATCGTCCTCAATCGTGGGATGACGCTTGCCGCCTTTTATTATCCCGCCCCGCTCATCTTTGGGAAAACTAAGCGCACCCAGAGTCGTGCCCTGATAGATTTTGACGTTGCTGCCGATGACGCTGGTTTCGCCTATCACAACGCCCGTGCCGTGGTCAATAAAGAAGTTTTTGCCTATCTTTGCGCCGGGATGGATGTCGATACCGGTCCTGGCGTGCGCACATTCGGTCATAATGCGGGGAATCAGGGGCACGTCTTTAAGATAAAGCTCGTGGGCGATTCGATATATGGCAATCGCGATGATGCAAGGGTAGCTGATGACGATTTCTTCGTATGACTTTGCGGCCGGGTCGCCGTCAAAGGCGGCCTTTACATCGCCTTTGAGCATTTCCCGAATCTTCGGCAGGTGTGTTAGCAGATGCACGGTCGAGTCCTCCGCCATTTTCCGGCAGCCGCCCGTGCTGCAATTCTCCAGCCGGCAGCGGTATTTTAGAGCACGCTCTATCTGGTTGGACAGCTCCGTGTAAATATGGCAGAGGATATCTATTACCACAAAATTTATATTGCTCTTAGTAATTGTTCTTTTGCCGGTGAAGCCGGGGAAAAGCACCTCGAAAAGTAAATCAATGATTTCAAGAATCCTGTCCCGCACCGGCAGATTGGCTGCGTCGATGAAATTTATCCCCAAGTCGCCGTGATAAGTGTCGACGATTTCACCGACCAGCGCTTCCAGCTTTTTGTCCGTCAAATCTCCTCTGGTCATAATATCCTCTCCGGAAAAATCAAACCTGCGATTTTAAGGTCTTGTTACGTTGTCGTTGGGAACATTTCGGTGGATATATATCTTTCGCCGGTATCCGGCAGAATGGCTACTATGGTTTTGCCCTCGTTTTCGTGTCGCTTCGAGAGTTCTATTGTCGCCCACATCGCCGCACCTGAGCTTATCCCCGCCAGTATCCCTTCTTTGGAAGCTAATTGTCTGGCCGTCTCCATAGCATCAGAGTTAGAGACCTGGACTATCTCGTCGATAATGTCCCGGTTAAGCACGTCCGGCACGAACCCCGCGCCAATACCCTGAATTTTATGCGATCCGGGTTTGCCGCCCGAAAGGATGGGAGAATCCTTCGGCTCGACCGCAACAATCCTGATGTTTTTGTTCCGTTGCCTGAATGCCTCACCGCAGCCAGTTATTGTTCCTCCGGTCCCGACTCCGGCAACAAAGATATCGAATTTGCCATCGGTGTCCGCCCATATCTCTCTGGCTGTTGTCTCGCGGTGTATTTCGGGGTTGGCGGGGTTCTTGAATTGCTGGGGCATAAAGGCGTCTTTTGTTTCTGCCAGAAGTTTTTCCGCCCTTTTGACTGCCCCGGTCATCCCTTCGGCTGCGGGCGTAAGAACAATCCTGGCGCCGAACAGCTCAAGTATCTTGCGTCTCTCTATGCTCATCGATTCCGGCATCGTCAACACCAGTTTATAACCTTTGGCGGCGCATACAAAGGCAAGACCGATGCCTGTATTGCCGCTTGTCGGCTCGATGACCACGGTATCCGGCTTAATCAGGCCCTTCTTTTCAGCATCTTCTATCATGGAAAGCGCGATTCTGTCTTTGACGCTGCCGCAGGGATTACGCGACTCAAGCTTTGCCAGAATCGTCGCCTTGCCGGAACCGATTTTGTTAATTTGAACAAGCGGAGTAAAACCGATTGAAGACGTTATGTCCTCGAATATCGCACTCATAGTATATCCCTCTCAACTTATATCTGATAGTTTGCTGGCTGGCTCTTTTTTGCCTTGTCGAGCGCATCCTGTAGCGTACTCGATTGCAGGACGTTTTTCACGGCACACTGCACTTCGTTCCATATCTGCCTGGCTATGCAATCCGCTGCTTTGGCGCAATAGTTCTCGTTGGTGACGCATTCGACGGTAACAACCGGCCCTTCGAAGACATCGAATATTTCGCTTAGTTTAATCTGGTCCGGCGGATTGGCAAGGATATAACCGCCTTTGGCGCCCCGCTGGCTTCTCACGAGCCCCGCGGATTTCAGAGTGCTCATTAACTGCTCGAGATATTTAACGGAAATATCCTGATTTTCTGCAATTACGCGCGTCTGTAGCGGCCCTTTGCCGAAATTATCCGCTAATTGCAATACTGCCCGCATTGCATATCTTGTTCTTGTTGATAGTTTCATATCATATACTCCAGTATTCCTACTGTATTGGTAGTATATTATACGTTTTAAATTCTCTTTGTTAACAGGAAAATAAAAAATTTTAAAAAAAATCCTAAAAACCTCTTGACTGCTTATAAGTATAGTGTTAGTATTCCGATAGTTATGATGAACATAAAAATAAGAGGTTAAAAATGCCGGTTAATAGAACATTTTCGACAAAGTGCATTTATGCCCTCCGAGCTATTCTTGAATTGGCTCTGCATGAGGGATTTGGAGTCATCAAGAGTCAGCAAATCGCATCTGCACAGGGTATTCCGTTGCGATTTCTTGAAATTATACTCGCAGAGCTGCGGCAGGGCGGTTTTGTAGATTCCAGAAGGGGAAGTGCCGGCGGCTATGAATTGGCAAGGCCGTCCGAAACAATAACAGTCGCACAGGTAATTGACTTCATCGAAGGACATAAGGCATCCAGGCAGAGCCGGAAAATTGTTGATGAAGGTGAAAATCCATTCAAAGGCCTGTGGGAAAAGTTTGACCGTGTCTGCTCGGAGATTCTTGCTTCGACGAGTTTTGCCGACCTTGCAGAGGAAGAAGCACAAAGACGCAATCAGCGTGTGCTGAATTATGTGATTTGAGAATAATCTTTTTTTGTTATATAGCATAGTTATCCTATAGGGATAATAGCAGGAGATAGTTAAGTATGGAGAGTCATTTAAGGAGTATCGCCAAGGCAGTAAGCTGGCGCATAGGCGGCACGGTTGTTACTTTTACTGTCGCACTGCTCGTAAGCGGCAGAACTGATATCGCGGCAAAAGTGGGCCTGCTCGACACATTTGTAAAAATCGGGGCGTTCTATTTTCACGAACGAATCTGGCATCAAATCGGCTTTGGAAAACTAAAGCCGCCGGAATATGAAATATAAAACTATTTTTTAGGAGTATGTGTAATGCTGACGGCAGTTGAAAAAGAAAATGTTGCGGAGCTGGTTGCGAATCTGAATTTTGCGCAGAAGGTTGAGCGTTCGCTTGACCTGATTGAACGGGCGTATAAGGAGTTCGGCGAAGCCCTTGTAGTGGCTAACAGCCTGGGCAAGGACTCCGTTGCGGTATGGCATCTGGCCAAGCGGGTTAGCCCTAAAATCAGGGGGTTTATTGTAACCACAAGATTCAAGCCGGCTGAGACAAAACAATTTATGAAAGAGCAGGTCGCAAAATATCCCGAACTGAGGGTTTTCAACAATGACGAAGAGATTCCCGACCGGCTGTATGAGACCAACCCGGACCGATGCTGCGATATTCTCAAGGTAAAGCCGACACGACAGGCGATTAAAGAAATGAACGTTAGGTGTTGGGTGACTGGTCTTCGCTGCACCGAAGGCCGAACAAGAACCGACTTCAAGGAGATAGAACAGCGCGACGTGGGGCTTATAAAGCTCAATCCGATTCTTATCTGGAAGGAGCGCGAGGTATGGCAGTATCTGGCGCTTAACAAAGTCGATGTTAACCCGCTTTACGCGAAAGGTTACCGGTCGCTTGGCTGCTGGCCCTGCACTAAAATCGCACAGGGTGCCAATGAACGTGCGGGCAGATGGATAGGCACAAGCAAATGCGGCGGCGAATGCGGGATTCACACGAAGCCATTAGTGGTGGATAATAAAATCTGAAGGGAGGCACAATATGGACTCGGAACAACAAAAAACTCCGCCCCATTCCGATGCGACTCCGTCTTATCCCGGTGTTGAACGAATACTGGGTGTATATCCGCAAAGACAGGAAGGGCGGTTTATGCAGCGGATAAGGGTGTTGGGAGGGCGCATAAGCTGGCTGAAATGGCGCAAGCTGTCCGAGCTTGCCCGCAAATATACACCCGGTACGCCAATACACATAACAACCCGCCAAGATATCGAGATGCACAACGTTGCCGGCGAAAACATTAATACCATACAGCAGGAGCTACTCGACGTCGGCTTGAGCACACGCGGCGCCTGCGGCGACGCTATTCGCAATATCACCGTTTGCACCGGTTGCCGATACGACCCCGTCGCAGGAAGTGTTTTTGCGTTGGCTCGGTTTGTTAACGACCGTCTTGCTGAACAATCTTTTAACGTGCCTCGCAAATTCAAGATAAGTTTTTCAGGATGTCTTTTTGGATGTGCGAAACCGTGGCTGAGCGACCTCGGCTTTGTTACCCAGAAGGATAGCAAGTTCACCGTTATCGGCGCCGGCTCACTGGGCGCAAAGCCTGCACTGGGGATAACCCTATATACTGACCTCGATGCCAAGCATATCCTGCCGTTGTGCATAGCAACCCTGCGATTTTTTGAGCAGACGGGCGACCGAAAAAACAGAAGCAGGGCACGTTTCCGTCACGTGAGGGAAAAGCTGGGTGATGACGAGTTTAAGGCGCAGCTTGATGAACGATTCGGCCAAATCCGTTCTGCCGAGGACTGGCCTGAAGCCCCTTTAGTTGCCCCCAATCGAAACATAAAATTGTTATGGCGGCTGCAACTGCCCAACGGCAATATCAATCCTGAAGAAGCGATTCAGCTTGCCGATGCGGCAGAACCGCACGGTGCGGAGCTACGAATCAATCTCGAACATGCTCTTGAGCTTTATGGTCTGCGAACTATACAACTGCCGGCTAATCTCGCTGCGCTTGAAAATCTTCCCGTGATTACCGCCTGTCCGGGGCTTTCGAGCTGTGCAAGGGGATTGACCGACACATGGGGCATAGCAGACACGATAAGGCAGCGAATCGCTCATATTCGTAAGCCGGATGTTCGAATCTGTATATCGGGATGTCCGAATGGCTGCGCGCACAGCGCAGTAGCTGACATAGGGTTGATTGGTATGCGGCGAAACCGCAACGGGCAATCGGTCGATTGTTTTCGAATTCTCACGGGCGGTCATAATGCAATAGACGACCAACAGGCGGTTGCCGGCGAGGTTGTATTTGCCGGAGACGTTTCCCCGGCGGTCGAACGGATACTTAGGTCTGTTTTAGGGCAATCCTAAGGGGTGGGCAGCTTGACTTTACTCTCAATCAGCTCGCTGAGCAGTCCCAATACCTCTTTATAGCTGTGCAGGTTAAATTTTGCGTGCGAGCTGCGCATTCCAACTTTGATTGAATACGCAGTATCAGGCAGAACCTTGAACAGTTCCTCGTCCGTCCAGTCGTCGCCCAGTGCCAGTATAAAATCGAAGGTTCGGCTTGTGAGAAACTGCATCGCGGCCACCCCTTTGGTTACGCCGCCGCACCTTATCTCGACGACCTTGTTTCCCTGCAATATCTGCACGTCGAGGTTTGCCGTGAAATTCATAAGATCGTCGGTAAGCTCTCTTGCGCGAATCGAGGCCAGCTCCGGTTCGGCCCGGCGATAGTGCCAGACGACCGAGTATTCCTTTTCCTCCACGAAGGCGCCCGGTAATCTGTCCGCATAGAGGTGCAGTATCGGCAAAATCTTTTCTTTCCATTCGTTGTCAAGCGGCTTGATTAACTTCCAGTCGCTGTTTTTAGATTTGTTCCAGACGCCGTGCTCTGCTATCAAAACAGCGTTAAGCGACCCGAGCCAGTTTCCTATCGTATCTTTGTCCCGGCCGCTTATTATAACCAGTTTGGTCCTGGCATCGCTCGACAGCTCCGTTAATATGTCCATCAGAGGCGGGCCTGGTTTTGCCTGCTTTGGGTCGACATTGAACGGGACGAGCGTCCCGTCGTAATCCAGAAGCACGGCCCGTTGTTTTGCCTGGACAAAATCCCTGACAAGGCGGTCTTTGTCGGCCTGGCTCAAAAACCTGCATCGAAGATTTTTATGTCTGTCAACGCCTGCGGACAACTGGTCCAGAAAATCATTGGCCCATCTTATTACGTCGTATCGCTTCAGGCGGTCCTGCATAATATGCGTGCGGCGGACCTGCTCTTCTTTGGGCATTTCAAGGGCGGTTTTCAGTGCGGCCGCTATTTCATCGACATTGTACGGATTTATCACAATGGCCTCGGCGAGCTCTTTCGAGGCCCCTGCCATCTCGCTGATTATCAATACGCCTGTGCCGTCGGGCCTGCTTGCAACATATTCTTTTGCTATAAGGTTCATCCCGTCTCTCAGGGGCGTAATCAGGGCCACGTCGCTGGCAGAATACAGCGCTACCAGCGGGTCGAACGGAATAAACTTGTACAGGTAAATAATCGGCGTCCAGTCAACGGAGCCAAACCTGCCGTTTATTTTTCCCACCAGCTCGTCTATTTGTTTTTTAATCTTCTGATAATCTTCGACGCCTACGCGGGAAGGGACCACAACCATAACCAGCGACACCTTTTTCTGCCACTGGGGATTTTTTTCGAGAAACAGCTCGTATCCCAGCAGGCGATTGATGATGCCCTTTGTGTAGTCGAGGCGGTCGATGGACAAAACCGTTGTGACCTCTTTCAGGAGATGCCAGGACTTTTCTTTTTCTTTCTTTATTTCCGGTAAGCTCGCTGTCGAGAAAAACTTTTGAAAATCTATCCCCATTGGAAAAGTATCAACTTTAACCATACGGTTGGGCAGATAAATATTGCCGAGGTCGTGGTCATAGCCCAGTATTCGAAGAACGCACCGCAGGAAATACTGCGTGTAATCGTGCGTGTGGAAGCCGATGAGGTCAGCGCCGAGAATGCCGTTGAGGATTTCATCGCGCCATTCGGCCGGCAGTGTTCTAAACAGCTCATAGGACGGAAAAGGAATGTGCAGAAAGAAACCGACGGGAACATTCGGGGCCTTGTCCTTCAGCAGTTTCGGAAGCAGCATAAGGTGATAATCGTTAACCCAGATTATATCGTCCGGCTCCATTACCTCCAGGACCGCCTCGCAGAAAATCTGGTTTACGCACTTATAGTGGGCGTAATAGTTTTCATCATAGCTGACATACGATGAGAAATAGTGAAACAGGGGCCAAATCGTGTTGTTGCAGAAGCCCTCGTAGAATTGCTCCATAGACCTTCCGCTCAGGAAAACGGGATACGCGTTATACCTGGACATCGCCTGTGAGCGCAGGTCATCTTTAAATTTATCTTCGATGGCTATACCGGGCCAGCCGACCCACACATAGCCGGATTTTCTGAACTGGGCCCCTCTCAGTGAGTCGAGATATGCGCTGATGCCCGATACGAGGCCGCCTGTGCTTTCCTTGAAGACAAGCCGTCCCTTTTGTTTGGCAATTGATACCGGCAATCTGTTTGAAACAACAAGTAAGCGCATATGACATTTCTCCGAAAACCGTTATAATGATATTCGTATTGTTCTGCGGTGTCAAACAAAAAGTCCGGACCATCGCCGCTTGAACAGGAAATGCTTCGGATATTCTCAATTTGTTTGACAGGCAGGCCAATCAACAGCAAAATAAGCTGCCTTTTGGACTTGTGAGCGATATATGGGTAAATCACAAATTAAGCTGCCTGAGCCGTCGCTGGAGCATTTGAAGCGACTGACCGACGACACGGGTATTTTTGAGCACGCGAAGTTCACGACCCCGCTTCGCAGGGAGGGCTATACCACCGATGATAACGCCAGGGCTTTGATAGTAACGGCCAAATACTACACTCGATACCACAAAATTGAGGCCCTTCGTCTGCTGGATAAATATTTTGCCTTCGTCCTGCATTCGCACAACGATGACGGTACAGTAATCAATTTTATGGATTTCGACAGGAGGTGGATGACCAGGGGGCCGGCCAACGATGCTTTCGGGCGGGTCCTGTGGGCGTTCGGTGAGATTTTGGCCCGCCCCCCGGCACGGACTTATGTACCCATAGCCAAAGAGCCGTTCGATATATCCGTACCGCTTATTGAAAAACAGTCAATTCGCGGTATGGCGTATTCGATTCTGGGCCTGACCGGCTATCTCAGGCAAATCCCCGAAGCCGATGACCTTAGGGAACGTATGAAACAAACCGCCGATGTAATGGCGTCGCATTACGAGGAAAACTCCCGGCCTGACTGGTCCTGGTTTGAGGATATTCTCATTTATGACAATGCGATGCTGCCGTACGCGCTTTTCACGGCTGCCAAAGTGCTCGATAATAAAAAGTATCTGGACATTGCGAAGAAGACCTGCGATTTCCTTTTAGTAAACACCTTCACGGGAAATCCCTTTGACGCAAGCGAAAAAGGCCATTTCAGCTTCGTCGGTTGTCAGGGGTGGTTTCCGCGCGGATGCAAAAAGGCGCAGTTTGACCAGCAGCCGCTCGAGGTCGCCGGGACAGTAATGATGCTCAAAGCCGCGTATCAGGCCACCGCTGACAAAAGATATTTGAAATTGCAGCGAAAGGCATTCGACTGGTTTTTGGGCGATAACGATGTGGGAATCCCGCTGTACGATAAGAAAAGCAAAGGATGCAGCGACGGCCTGGGCACCGGCGGCGTCAGCGCAAATGAAGGGGCCGAAAGCACGGTTAGTTTTTTATTGAGCTTGCTGACGATGGCGCAGGATAAAAGTCGATGATTATATCGAGCTTCAACGTCAATTCGCTGCGGGCTCGGCTGCCTATTGTGCTTGACTGGCTCAATGAAAGGCGGCCTGACGTCCTGTGTCTTCAGGAAACCAAAGTTCAGGACAAGGATTTCCCGGCCGAGGTTTTCGATGAGGTTGGATATAACTATGCCTTTGCCGGCCAGAAGAGCTATAACGGCGTGGCGATTCTGGCCAAAGACAGGATCGCAGACGTTCAAACCGGCTTTGATGATGAGCCGAAAGACCATGCCCGGCTGATAAAAGCCGAAATCAACGGCGTAATAATTGTCAACACGTATGTCCCGCAGGGGTATCTGCCTGATTCGGAGAAATTCCAATACAAGCTCGATTGGTTCAGGCGATTGCGTAATTATTTCGAGAAAAATTTCACATCGGACGACCTGGTTTTATGGACGGGTGACCTGAATATCGCACCCGAACCAATTGACGTTCACGATCCTGAAGCTTTGCTTGGCCACGTCTGTTTTCATCCGGAGGTTCACAGGGTGCTGAAAGATGTAATGGACTGGGGATTAGTCGATGTTTTCAGGCAGCACAACAAAGAGCCGGGACAATACACATTCTGGGATTATAGGCCGAGAAACGCCGTCAAACGCAATCTCGGCTGGCGACTTGACCATATTATGGCGACTAAATCATTAGCTGAAAAATGCACCGCCTGTTACGTTGATAAGCAGCCGCGACTTTTGCCCCGCCCCAGCGACCACACGCCGATTGTCGCCGAGTTCCAATTGTGAAAACAGCAAAGCCGTAAACTCTTGCCGGACATAGTTTCCGAAAGTTAAAGCCGTAACGGCCGTCTGGGCGCCGCGCTTACTGCGAATCGCGCGATGTACTTACATGTCGTTTCGCCTCAGCAGCATTCCCAGGACGAGTCCCGTTGCTAATGCAGCGGAAACAGCGGTGAGCGGCTTTTCTTCGATTTGCTTTATGCCTTTGTCGGTGATTTTGCGGTTTTTTTTCCGAAGATAGTCGCGTGCCTTGTCGCGTTTCTCTTCCGCCTGGTCCTTGAGCGTTTTGATTAATGAGTCGAGCTGTTTTTTGTTTTCCAGTAATTTATCTTTGCCTTTGGCCCCGACGTGATGAAACATCTCCCTCAGGTCGCCGGCTAATTTATCGATGTCGCTTCTGAGGGTATCTATTCCGACGGGCTTTTGTGCTTTTGTTGTTTTTCTCTTTTTGTGAGATGTTCTTTTGGCCATACCGTTTCCCCTTTCCATAAACTAAGTGTTTTTAATGTCTCGCTTAAAGGACGAACTGACTGTTATAATATCACAGCCGGTAAGGGGATGCAACAGCAAAATTAATTATCTTCTATGTTTTTGATTGACTGGTCCGCTGCCTTGCGAACGTCGGCATTCTCGTCTTCGACCCTTGCTTTTTCCAGTGCCGGCTTGGCTTTAGCGTTCTTTACCTCGCCTAAGGCCTGGGCGGCCGTCAGCCGCAGCTCGGCGTCGGGGTCTGAGAGCAGGACCTTTTCGATGGCCTGCCTGACGTTGTCATCGTAGGAAAATCCCGCTAACTCATTAATCGCCTTGATGCGATTGTCCTTGTCTCCAATCTGAAGTATTTTCAGAAGTTCGCTTTTCTTTTGCCGCAGGTCCCTGAACGTATTTTCATTGACCACCGGCGGCTGGACGACTACCGGCTGTTTTTGAATAACTACCGGCGTCCTTTCGACTATCACTGGCGGGGTATCAACGTAATAGCTCGGCCCCCAGTCGTACCAGTATCCTCCCCCGACGATAACAGGTCCCCAGTACGGGCGGAAATGCCGGCCGTAATAATGATGGTGATAACCGTGATGGTATAAAGGAAAACCGAAGCCGATTCCCACGGACACGTGCGTGCGGGCCAAAGCTATACTGGAAAACCCTGCCAGAATGCCTGTCATCGCGATTGATATTAGTGCAAATCTTGCTGTTTTCATTGTCGTTTTTCCTTGAGTTTGCGTCAGCTCTGATTTTTCGTTGAAAACCTGTTTCCACACCCCTTTTTTCATCAATTTAGACGTTCTTGAAAGGCCTTTTATTGCAGGCCGCTGCCTTCTAAATTATATCATAAAAAAGCCGCTAAAGTTCGTAATCGGCGAATTTGGCGGGCATTTTGCGATGTATAGATAAATCATTGTTTTGGCATCCTTCGACTCCCTCGCTGCCGCTCAGTCGCTCGGGATGGTTCGACGCGGCAAACATTATGCATTTCGAACCACTGGGGTACTAGGATTCGGACCTAGACTAACTGATCCAGAGTCAGTTGTGCTACCATTACACTATACCCCAATTAAAAGTATTGCCGTGAAGGCGAAACTACTTTACATTTATTGCCGTTGTTTTGCAACAAAATTCGGCTCGGCCTGAAAGGCGGAGTATATATGATTAAGGATATATTCTTGTCGTTCATACCGCTGTTCGTGGCGGTTGACGCTATCGGCGTTATGCCGATATTCGTTTCGCTTACTGAGGGCCTTACAAAAAATGAGAAAAACAGAATCATCGTCCAGTCGATGGCCACGGCCTCTCTGCTGGCAATCGGTTTCGTATTCATAGGCAAGCTCGTCTTCAAATGGCTGGGCATAACCATCGGCGATTTTATGATAGCCGGCGGTGCCGTCCTTTTCTGCATAGCAATCATAGACCTGATAAACCCGACCAAAGAAAGGCGTATGCCGGACAGTGACCTTGGCGCTGTGCCTTTGGGAACCCCGCTTATTGCCGGCCCGGCGGTCCTTACGATTTCCCTTCTTATGAGGTCGGAATACGGTTTGCTTGCCACACTGATTTCAATAATCGTAAACATATCCATTGCCGGGTTAATTTTCGGGTCTTCTTTTCGGCTGATAAATATGTTAGGCAAGGCAGGTACAAAGGCGCTTTCGAAGATAATGAGCGTGCTTCTGGCGGCCATTGCCGTGATGCTGATGAGAAAGGGCGTCCTTCTGCTGCTCAAAGACGGCTGGCAGGGGTCTTGACGAGACGACACCAACCGGCGAAGATACATTCCTTATGGCTGAGCTGAAATCATCCGGACAGGCCTTGAACCGCCCTGGCTCAGGGCAGGGGTGGGATTTCAATAGCTGCGCGGTAATCGTCGCACATCCCGACGACGAGACGCTGTGGGCAGGGGGGCTGATGCTTCTGCATCCCCAGACCCGCTGGACGGTCATCACGCTTTGCAGGAAAAGCGACCCGGACAGGGCGCCAAAATTCACGCAGGTAATGAAATACCTCGGCGCGGGCGGCATAATGGGCGACCTCGACGACGGCCCCGAACAAAAACCGCTGGCAGAGCGTGATATAAGAAAAACAATACTTACACTAATGCCTATGGACAGATACGACCTTGTGATTACACACAGCAGATGGGGCGAATACACCCGGCATCTGCGTCACGAGGAGACGGCTAAGGCCGTATTGGCGATGTTCAATACGAAGGATCTGCCCTGCAAACAGGTATGGATGTTCGCATACGAAGACGGCGGGGGAAAATACCTGCCCAAGCCGGTCCGCGACGCAGACGTGCAGGTCTGGCTGCCCGACAAAATATGGCAGGAGAAATATAAAATCATCACTGAGATTTACGGCTTCGGGGCTGATACCTTCGAGGCGAAGTGCTGTCCGAAGCAGGAGGCGTTCTGGCGGCTGGGTGGGAAATAATAATTTTTGTGAGGTGTAAAGAATGAAAGTTTTGTTGCTTTACGA
>CAZHVR010000056.1:0-17722 GCA_964536225.1 uncultured Pirellulales bacterium | reverse complement strand
GTTTATGTTCCCCCCCCAAACTGCTGTTTATATTCCCCCCCCAACCCTTGCGGTTGGGGAATTTTATTTTTCAAAACCCCTTCGTTCATCTATAATGTTGTACACCTCGCGCCCGTAGCTCAGTAGGATAGAGCGCCGGTTTCCTAAACCGGAGGTCACAGGTTCGAATCCTGTCGGGCGTAATAGAAAAAATTGCATCTGCCGGCTCAAAGCGGTAGTATTGAAATCGGAAGGATAAAAAACTGCAATCCGATTTTCAAGGCGTGCTAAGAGGAGCGGGATGATAATTTCCATCTGCCGGCTCAAAACGGCCGTGTTTAAATCGAAGGGATAATAAAAAATAAGGGTGTTTTTGGCGGTCGGCGTACGATTTGAGTGCCGAAGGTCAATTAAAAGCGCCTGAAGAAACTAAAAGAGCCGCGAGGACCGAATCCATTTATCGTGGGTAAAAAAGTTTCGCCATCGGCGGATAGGCCGATATCGGGAAATTGCCGCGGGAAACGAAGGGAGATAAAAAATGCCATGTTAGAGGGCTGGGTATGGTACGGTCGCTGAGGGTGAGTTTTTCAGCGGCGGCTAATAAATGATAGCGGTGGCCTCTTCGATTTTACGGATGATTTCCTCAACGTCGCCGGGTTTGGATACGTAGCCGTCAAAGCCCTTTTGTAACAAGGCAGTTGCCTCGCCGGAGGCGAGGTGGTTGGCCAGGGCAATCAGCTTTATGGTCGAAAGCTCGTCGTCTGCGTGTATGGTGCGGCAGATTTCGCCGGCGTCTATATCCTTTGAAAGCAGGTTCACAAGCAGGACGTGCGGGGCGAACCTCTGGATTGCCGAGCCCGTTTCGAAGTTGTTCTTAGCGAAGGTTACCTTGTAATCCGAGTGCGCCTTGAGGTTTTCGGCCAATGCCTCGGCCGAATCGGTGTTGCTGTCAACAATCATAACCCTCATCCTGCCGGTCGGCAGGGAAGGGGCGGGCATATTGTTCTGCTTCATAAAGCGAATCAGCTCGTTGACCGGAATCCTCCGGTCCTTGCTGCCGGGTATCCTGTAACCTTTTAACTGGCCGCTGTCGAACCATTTGGAGACCGTTCGCGGCGCGACGTTGCAAATCTTGGCCACATCGCCTGTTGTTAATACATTCTTACCTTTTGCCATTTTCAAATCCCCACTTCGGGAGTTAATTTTGGTTTTACTGTCAAAGTATCGGCCTGAATTAAGGGGGTGTTTAGGACGCCTTAACAACTTCAGGTCTTAGGCGTTATATCGCCTGTATCACTTATATATACGTCCGATAAGGGGGAATGGTTTGTTACAAAGGAGAAAGCAAAAAGCAAAGGGTAAAAAGTAAAAAGACGCAAGACGGAAGACGGAAGACGGAAGAAAGACATTGAGAAAGTTTTGAGTGTTAAGTGTTTAGTGTTGAGTTGGGGAAGCTGCCGGAGGGGGAATATTGTGGCTCGTGACACGTGAATAAAAAATTGCGTGCTTAGTAAGAAATAAGTAAAGTGGCACAGGATTTCCATATAGACCGCATAATTATTGTTGAATGGAGCGTTTATGGGAAAAGTGATGCTTGTGTCTCTTGCTGCATTGTCCATAGGCATAATCGGCTGCCATAACAAAAAAAGTACAAATTTGGTGTGTTTTGACTCTAAGGATTATGGCGACACCAATCGTATAGCGAAGGCCATGGAACTGGAAAGAGATGGGAATATCTCCAAAATCAAAGTTGTTTTTCAAAAGAGAGGCGGTTCGGTAGGAGACAGCATATTTGTCATGATGGCGGTCTATGAGGTGGCGAAAGCGAGAAAATATGAATATTTTATTAACTTGAAGGAATGGAACGATCAGGAGGGAGGTCAAATTTACATCGCAGGATTCACGAATAAGAAGGACGCCGACATCAAAAAGGAATTTGGCAGCCAATATGATTACGATAATGAGTCCGGCCAAAAGCGAATCTATATGAGCGTTTCGCATTTAAAAGAATTTATGGAGCAAAGCAGAACAGAAGCATCGAATCATCTGCATAGATAGCAGGAGACGGATTTGTTTGACATTAAACGCTGGCGGACAGCAATCAATGCAAAAAGCAAAAAGTAAATGGCAAAAAGGCAGGAGATAGAAGAGAGTTTCCGAAGCGAGCCCGTCGCTACGCTTCGTGTGATGGATTTTTTTTAGTGTTCAGCGACACAGAAGCCAGCAGATTGTTGGCGGGACGCCAAATCAATCGTATATTTTATATTGTTTGCCTGTCGGGACGTCGCAGGCGAGAAGATGCGGCCGGCAAGTTTTTAACGAAGCCCGGCCCGATATCAGGCGACGCGCATAAAAGGAGGGGTTATATGCTTTTGGGTTTTTTTATAATTTTGTGTACTTTTTTTGTAATGGCACTTATCCATATCGCGGCTAAATTGAAAGATAAATATTTTTATAAGGGCTGGTGGCGCAGATTCATTATTTGTTCCTCTTAATTCTACCACGTTAGACAATCCTCTCTTTATTGACGCATTTTCCCTCAATATATCTTACCTCTCCCGAGGGGCAGAGGATAGTTTAAATTGCGGCCTGCCTTCGTTGGCACTACTCCCTAAGGGGACGCCTAACGGCGGGCGGACAAACTGCGGCGGGAAAATTTAATAGATTCCTCGACTGTGCTCGGAATGACCCTTCTACGCTTCCGTCTTCGTCCCTAAGGGACTACGCCGGACAGGTCGCTACGAAGGGTTGCAGGTTACAGACGAATTAAAATTTTAGGTTTCTGCTGTCGCATCTGGTCCCGATGTATATGACAGTATGCCTCATGGTTATAGATACTCAGGATACGGGTGCAGTTCGGAAACATGCATTTTCTGTTTTCAGCCGAAGTTTTCAGCGTTTTTCCCATTGTTGCTCCTTTGGTTAAATCGCCATACAAATACGAAAGGCCCCGTCCCGATAAATCGGGACAAGGCCTTTGTTTGGCGTCAATTTACGAGGTTTGTTGCGGAATTACGCTTGTCGCACAGGGTCCTTTTTTGCCCTGGCCCACCGTGTACTCGACCTTCTGCCCTTCGTCGAGATTGGCATATCCCTCTGATTTGACTTCCGAGTGGTGAACGAAGAGGTCGGCTCCACCGTCGTCAGCGACGATAAAGCCGTAACCTTTTCCGCCATCGAACCATTTTACAGTTCCTGTACTCACAATAATACTCCCCGGCCCTTAAGCGGGCCATAAATTTATAATGTGCCTCTCACGTTTGTTTCTGGAGGATACCCTTGAGAGACGAAAAGATATGCTCTATGACAAGAGAGTCATTATAGCACCAATTGCGCCAGCCGCAACAAAAATAATAAAAATTTATTCAAAATTCCCAAAAACGCTGCCGGCGGCCTGAAATCGCCGGTTTCGCTCCCTTTTGCCTTCCCGAAGTGCAGCGAAGGTCCCCGCCTGCCCCGGAAATTCGTTAGCCGTGGGGAATGAGTTTTTGGCGGGGCCCCATAATGATTGTATACTATACAGAGCATACCTGTCTCGACGCTTGCCGCGGCGGGGCGAAGGGAAGCAGTCCGATTTTACCGTTCTATACGGTACGCCAGAGACGTATAAAACTTGTGTAATCATTGCTCTGCGGAAAAGGAGTCCTTATATGCTTTTAAGCTGTTTGATACTTGTCTGTATGTTTTTTGTGATGTCAGTCGTATTTATCGGGGCTAAAATAAAAGACAGATATTTTTACAAGGGCTGGCGGCATAATCCCAGAATTATTTATTCCTCTTAACTTTACCCCGTGAGACAATCCGTTCTTGAGTCATTAAGCTCCTCGTAACGCAGTTTGCCTCGCCGTCGGCGTAGCGGACATTTCAATCTCAAATCAAAAATCAAACCGCCTTCGTTGGCACTACTTTCGAAATGGGCGC
This sequence comes from uncultured Pirellulales bacterium, assembly GCA_964536225.1. Lineage (GTDB taxonomy): Bacteria > Planctomycetota > Phycisphaerae > Sedimentisphaerales > Anaerobacaceae > Fen-1362. Next base: position 13,822 of record CAZHVR010000056.1, on the reverse strand, counting down.
CTAACGGCGTGCGGGTAAACTGCGGCAAGAAAATTTAATGGATTCCCGCTTGCGCGGGAATGACATGCGCATTATGCGTCTTTTTGCGGCAAAATTCTCAGCGTTTTCTGCGGTGAAGTTATGTTAAGATAGGCAAGATAAAGCGCTTGTATCATACAAGTGTATCATACAAGTGTTCGACAAAAGCGCGCAAGTCATTTTGGGCAAAATCCGAAAAAAACAAAAAAGTTTATCTCCTTATACGAGCAGCACTTAAGCATATCCGAGCCTTCTAAAAATCACGATTTTTCGACAAAATCGCGCAAGATCGCGCCATAGGATAGAGGGACCTTATAGGTAACTCAAGGATGTAAGGCATAAGGGATATTAAAAATCAAAATGCAAAATGTAAAGTTGTGGTGTCGCTGCGCGACGAGGAGAGAAAATTATGGCGAGGGTAGAGATGAAGGTTCCGGATTGGTTGGACAGGATTTGTGTGTGGCCGGTGATGTGGTACCGGCGGAGGAAATATGGATATGACTTTCGCAGGATATATCTGTGCGAAGGGGAGTGGACGATTTTAGATAATGAGGACTATTACCGATTAGGCGGTTACAAATGGCACCTCAACGGGAACAAGAACAAGTTCTACGCGGTGAGGGACATAAAAGTTAGCGGTCAGATAAGGCAGGTGTCGATGCACAGGGAAATAATGAGTGCACCGGAGGGACTGCTTGTGGACCACAGAAATACAAACACATTGGACAACAGGAGAACAAACCTGCGTTTAGCAACGCGCTCACAAAATACGTATAACAGGCAAAAGACCAAGAAGAAGACGTCATCGAGGTTCATCGGGGTGTATTTTGAAAAGCGGTCGGGGAAGTGGGCGGTGAAAATCAAGTATGAGAGGAAATATAAATGGTTAGGCAGGTTCGACAGCGAAACAGAGGCAGCAAAGACATACGATGAGGCGGCGAAGAAGTATCACGGGGAATTTGCGCGTCTTAACTTCCCTGAAGAAGCTTAGAAGTCGTGAGCGAGAACCCCGGCATAAATGCCGGGGCTAAATATTATAAGGAGATTGCTTCGCTGCGTTCGCAATGACATTTATAATAGATTCCTCGACTGCGCTCGGAATGACAAAGTCCATCGCTGTGGCGAGCGGCAGGGAAAAGAGGTTGGTATTTTGGGGTTAAAACGGTAGAATCGCTGAGTTGAAAACACAGAGTTTAATGTGATGAGGAATTGAATATGCGAATACACTTATCCCGGCCAGATATTACGGAAAGGGAAGTACAGGCAGTAACGGATGTGCTTAAGGGCCCGAATCTGTCGCTTGGGCCGAAATTGGGTGAGTTCGAGCGGGCGTTTGCGGATTATACAGGTATGAAGCGGGCGGTGGCGGTCAACAGCGGCACAAGCGGGTTGTTTTTGAGTCTGCTGGCGATGGGCATAGGTGAAGGCGACGAGGTAATCACGACACCGTTTACCTTTATAGCGACGTCGAACGTTATAATTATGACCGGTGCGAAGCCGGTATTTGTCGATATCGACCCGGTGACTTTGAATATGGACGCGTCGAAGGTCGAATCCAAAATTACCAAGAAGACCAAGGCGATTATACCTGTGGAGGTTTTCGGCAGCCCTGCGGGCTTCGACGAGGTTTGCCGAATTGCAGACAAGCACAAAATAATCGTCCTCGAAGACAGTTGTGAAGGTCTCGGCTCGGCGCTGAACGGGAAAAAGGCGGGGACATTCGGCAGGATGAGCGTGTTTGCTTTTTATCCGAATAAGCAGATAACGACCGGGGAAGGGGGGATGATTCTCACAGACGACGATAAGCCGGCTGATATGTGCGTTTCGCTGCGCAACCAGGGAAGGGGGGCAGAGGGCGGCTGGCTTAGTCACGAACGCCTGGGTTATAACTATCGGCTGAGCGATATCAATTGTGCGCTCGGGATTGTGCAGCTTTCGAGAATTGAGGAAATCAAGCGCAAGCGCAAGCAGGTTGTGAAATGGTATCAGGAGGCGTTAGCCGGCGACGAAAGGTTTGTGGTCCCGACCGAGCCGGCCGGCTGCGACATTAACTGGTTTGTGTTTGTGATTCGTCTTGCGGACAAGTTTACGCGTCAAAATCGCGATAAAGTTTTGCAGACAATGCGGGAGGCGGGGATACAGGTGAGCAATTATTTTACGCCTGTTCATTTGCAGCCGTTTATGGCCGGGCAGTTCGGCTTCAAGCAGGGCGATTTCCCGGTAACCGAATCGGTCGCCGAGAGGACGATTGCGCTGCCTTTCTACAATAATCTCACTAAAGGCGAGGTCGGGATTGTCTGCGACGAGCTTCGCAAGGCGGTGGGTTCGACGAGCTCACCATAAATCTAAAAAAAACGCCGTCCCCAAAGGGACGGCATGTGTGTTTGCAGCAGGGGCTTACAGCCCTTGAAAGCACGGCCAGTCCACAGGACGCCCTGCGGCGGATGGCCGTGCTACTATTTAACCTGGTAATCCTTTGCCGGTATCAGTGAATTCACCATCTCGGTCAGCTCTTCCTCAGTTACCCTGCCATTTACGGCGATGAGGGGAACGGTGCCGGAGGGGGTTACGACTACGAAGCCGGAGCGTTCTTTTGCGGGCTCGATGCCGACGTTCTGAAAGCAGATTTTCGTCCAGAAGTCCTCACCGCCGATGTTTCTGTATAATTTGCAGCCGTTTTCGTATTCGGTGTATGGGAGCGAATGGCCCTGAGATTCCACCTGCTTGAATATTGTCGTCATATACTTGTTGTGTGTGGGTGACTGAATCAGCATAACCATTCTTGGGTCATCTTGCTTCGGGGCATATACAATCACGAACATTCTGGCCGGTGGATTCATCGGGTCAACGGTGTCAATAATTATCCGACCGGTTGTCCAGGGGGGGTCGGTCGAGAAGATATACGGCTCGAATTCGGCGTTGTCAATCATATGCCTGACCGATACGTTATCGATGGCGACGTCGGTCACGGTTACGTCGCTGGGCGTCTGATCTGCAAGCTGCTCGGTGCTTAGCTCAGCGAGGTTCCAGGAATAGCCGGGGCTGTCGACCTGTTCGCTGACGAGGCGGTGAATCGTCATTTGCCTTTTGCCCATGTAGATGTATTCAATCTCAGCGATAATCTCGTCGGCCTGACGAATCTTGTAGAGGTAGAACGAGTTCAGCTCGCCCCATGGGTCGGCGTATCCGACCTTGTAAACCAGGACAGGTGTTCCGTCTTCGAGAGTATCATTTACGACTTCCTGGACGGGCTGATTGAAGCATTTGTCAACGAGGCACTGTCGCACGCCGGCGGTAATACCGAGAAACTCCGCCGGGTTTTCTGGCGCCCTAAAATCGGAGGTAACGGCCTCGCTGTTTAGCCGGATTTTTCCATCCGGAGTTGGTTCAGTAAGGTTTACAAATTCACCGTCGTAAGAATTGGCGAATATTACCTTGTCATCCATTTCCATTGTGCGGACGAAACGCCCGGTGGCCGGCTCATACCAGGCGTTATCGTAAATGGTGTAGGGCTGGTCGGATTCTTTGGTGAGCCGGATTTCAGTGAGTCGTTTGTAGCCGTTGGGCTGCAGTGAGCACATCGGCAGCCAACTTACCATCCAGGAGCTGACTAACTCGCGATTGAGCTTCATAAGCTCGTCATCGGAAAGCTTCGGGTCGGCGAGCTTCTCAATCAGCTCGTTTGTGCGCGGATTGTACTGGCTTCTGTAGATGGTGATTTCGCTTTCGATGTGGACGATTTTGTCACCGGTGAACAGTGCCTGCTCGGCGGCCTGCGCCTTTGCCAGAAGCTCCAGCGAGGTCATCATCGGTTTGTTTATTCTTTCGTTGAATATTACCCAGCTTGCGACGCCGATAATTGCTATAACGGCGGCAGCGGCAGTTAATTTGATAGTTCTGTTTTGCATAATCGTTCTCCAAACCCCGATTTGACGGGATTGTCTGTCTTGCTGCCATTGGCGTCCGGCGTAAGCGGCCAGAAGCTGCTGATGAAGCTTGTCGCGGTGACGATGATCGGGCTTGTCATCGAACGATGTCTGTTTCATAAGCTCTTCGAATTGTCTTTCTTCATTTTTCATATTGTCACCTCCTGCCCATTGATTTGGGCCAAAGAGATATGCTTTCGCAGCTTCATTAGCGCCCGCGACAACTGACTGCGGACGGTTGCGGCGCTTGAGCCGAGGACCTCGGCAATTTCCTCTAATTTAAGGTTTTCAAAAAAACGCATTGTGACGATAGCCTGGTGGTGGGGCTTGAGCGTGTGAATTGCTTTTTTGATGACAGCGGCGTTGCGGTTCGATTCATCGGGAGGGGGTTGTTCGCCGGTTTTGGCATTGCCTGACCACTGCCGAACCCAGGTCATAATCGCGCCTCGGCGAATGGTCTTTCGCAGATGCTCGTTTACGGAGTTAGTGGCAATTCTGTAAAGCCAGTTTCGGAACTGTTTCTCGTTGCCGTCGAACGTCCGGAAGTTTTCGACCATTTTGAGGAAAACCTCCGATGTGACGTCTTCTGCGGTGGCCCTGTCGAAAAGCCGGTGGATGCAATAGCTGAAAATCACATCGTAATGACGGAAATATAACCTTGTGAAGGCCCCGGGGTCACTTTTGGCCGTCGTCATAAGGTCCGGCTCGAACGGGAAGCCGCTCAATTCGCTCACGCCCATCATTTTGCTCTCTACATCGATTTTAAAAATTCTTGCTATCATCGCAATTATAAATGCGCGAGGGGTAAAAACGCGGCAGGAAATGTGTTAAAATTCTGTCAGCGTGCCGACGCTAAGCTCTTAAGTGCCTGTTATGACAATAGTTATGACAAATAGAAAAGGGGAATTATCTTTGCGGCAAGCGGTTCGATTCTCAAAATTTGGCCGGCAGGACAGGCACATTTTGACCGGCTCTGGCAATTTGTTGACAGGTATTGATTTCGGTTTTAGTATTGCAGTATGGACAGGAGATTGATGCCTAAAAAGCCGGGACAAAAAGCAAGAAGCAAGCTGTGGTTTAGATGGTACGAGTGGTTGATTATTATTGGTATACCAGTTGTTGTGATGAGTGTACTTTTGCCTCATTTGCTCCGGATAAGAAAAGAAGAAATGCCTCGTGTTGAGCAAGTAATGAAAAATATATATGTCAGAATGGCTCAAGGGATGACCGACAAAGATATCAGAGATCAGATAACCAATAGGGACAAGAAAGTTATTGAGAAGCATCAAATATTTTGGGACAGCAATGTTTTTCCTATTTTGTTTCAAAGAGGGAAACTTAAAAATAAGTATTATCCTCCAAGTCATGTTGTTGTTTACGCGAAACCATTTGATGTATGGACAAAGAAGCGATTTGGGCGATATTTTCAAGCAATAGGCAAGATGTTTGGCCGAGAAGATCCCAACGAAATAGATAGATTGGTTGATGTAACAAAATTTGGGACATTTGATATTTTGCTTGGTGATATATCAGATTCGAATGCTGCGGCTAAAAAGTGCGACCTGACGGATGATCCAGAGATATATTCTTATTTGTTGCTAAAAGCATTGCTTCTTGAAGACAAAGATTTCGTGAAATATGCAGTTATTCTTGCAGCAAACAAGAACCATTTAACAAACGAATGGCTTGCAGAAATTCTACGTTCTGCAATCGTATCTCCATCCTTGCCCGAGCTTCCCACTATGTACGAGAAAGAAAAAATATTTTACAACAATTTGTCTGAATGGTTTGAGAAGAATAAAGGCAAGATTCAATTTGTTAATACTTTTTTATTTGAAAACAGTACACAATCTAATGTGCGATAGCTGACTATCATATTGTCTAAAAATTCACCGCGTACTATAAAAAAATTCGTCCGACTGCTAAGTTCGTAAAAAATAGGACCTTATAAACCGACGTACTATAAGCCACTGGATACCTGCTTTCGCAGGTATGACAAACAGGAGCCACTAGCATAAAGGGTTATGAAATGGCTTGTCAGAGTTTAGAAAGAAAGGTCTATGGAATCAGTGACAACAATACCTGCTCTCGGGGATAATTATATTTATCTTTATCGTTACGACCAAGATAAAGCGTTTGTGGTCGATGCGGGTGAGGCGGGGAGTGTGTTCAGGGAACTGGAAAGATACCATCTTAATCTTACTGATGCGCTTTGCACACATCATCATTTCGACCATACGGGAGGAGTAGAAGAGCTAAAAAAGAGGACAGGGTGTAAGGTTACAGCCGGCGGAAAAGGCGGGGCATTTAACATCGGCGGCGTGAATATAGAGATAATCGCCACGCCCGGCCATACGCGGGATTCGGTTTGTTATTATGTGCGGCCAACTGAAAAGCAAGGCGGTGTCATATTTACGGGCGACACATTATTCACAGGGGGATGCGGCAGGCCTATCGAGTGCGGCGCATCGGTTCTGTGGGAATCGCTTCAAAAAATTGCGGTTTTACCCGATGATACTCTTGTATATCCGGGTCATAATTATACGGAGGAGAATTATGAATTTGCCCTGACGGTCGTGCCTGATAATAGAGCTGTAAAGAAGCGATTACAGGAAATCAGGGAACGGCAGGAATCAGGCAAGGCCACGGTGCCGTCGAGTATCGGCCAGGAAAAGGCAACCAATATATTTTTGCTCGCAGGGGACCCTGAAATCAAAAGAATCCTTGATATGCCGAACGCCGAAGCCGCTGAAGTTTTTGCGGAACTACGCCGGCGTAAAAATGTGTTCGGATAAGAAAGAAAATTTCGCGAGGACAAGTTCACGAAAGTTTTCCGGGCTCCTGCTTTAGGGCTTGTTGCCGAACTTGTTATTCGGCGTTTGAGATTGCTTCGCTTCGCTCGCAATGACACAAAAACGCATATCCTGTAATTGCGAGAAGCGCAGCGACGAAGCAATCTCGACTTTGGCAATAAGCCCTTTCGCAGGAGTGACAATCCGATGGCTATGGTACAAGGGAGAGGTCGATTATTTTTGCGGAATTTATTTTGGACTTTATTAGTTCTTCGGCGAGGTTGGACCATTTTGTGCAGCCGTCGAGGACGCCGGCGTCGCTGCTGACTGCTATTGTCTCGCTTTTGATTAGGCGGGCATCGGGACTGATAACAAGCTCGATTTGCCAGTTCCAGATATTTTTCCGGGCCAGCTCGCCGATGAGGGTTTTTAGGCGGCCGCTGTTGGATACGGGGCTGTCAAGAAGCCAGAGCGCCTGCGATATGCCGATTTGCCGCAGGAACCCACCGATAAGCTCGACAGCAGGTATTGTCTCGGTAACTTTGCGGTATGTGCCGTGAATGCTCGCCATGTCGCGGCAGCAGCCGTCGCGGCCTATGAAAATTAAGCCGCCGCTCATAGCCGCCTCGATAGTTATTAAAAGATTATACCCGTCAATTGTGATTGCCTGACCAGCGATATCCCCAATTTGTAACTGGCGGTTTTTACGGCCGGCCAACTGCTTGTCCGAGCAGGAGCAGCGCATAACCGCCAGTCGCTGTCTTTCGGTCAGCGCGAAGCGGTCGCCGACCAGTTTCAAGGCACTTTTTACAGCGTAGCCCTTAGTCAGCAAGAGGGAATAATCGGCGACGGCCCTTCGCAGGCCGGGGATTTTGTCCGCTGCGAACAATTTCGCGTCCATCGGGTGCTGTCCTCTGTGTGTCCGTTTGTCAGGCATAATTCATTTTCTATTTTCTATTTCAAGGCGACGCATTAATTCTTTGAGCTGTTCGGCGTCGTCTTTGCGACCTTTGCTGAGCATATAGTCGATACCTTGTTTTGCCTGCTGTATTGCCTGGTCGTATTGACCCTGGCGGGCAAGGGTCTGCACTGCCGAGGAATGGTACAGGATTTCATTCGGGTCTTTATTGACCGCCTGCTCAAAGTATCGCGTCGCCTCATCCATATTGCCGATTGTCGTCTGGACGCTGCCGAGATACCAGAACAACTCTGCGTGTTCTTCATTGTCGAGAAGCTCATCGCGCAATAACCGGTCTGCACTGATTAAATGTCCCGATGCCTTTTCGGTTTGGCCGAGCTTATCGAAAATTACGCCTATATTGTAATGCAGAGAAGCCGCGGTGACCCTGTCCTGGTTTGCGTCGGTTTGCGACAGCGACGAGTTAAGGGCATCAGCGGCCTGAGCCAGTTGTCCGTGTTTGGCCAGAATCTTACCCATTAAATAATAGGCCTTGCCCGACCAGTCAGGGCAGGAGTCAACAGCCATACGGCACTTTTCGACGGCCTTTTGCCATTTGCCGGCAGAGTCGAGATATTCGGCCTGCCGACGGTATTTTACCGCCATTTCAACCGCTGCTGCGATTCGAACGACCGGCGCCATCAAGTTTTCGACGGGGGCGTGGTCATCTTCGAGAATTGTCGCTGCGGGTTTTTGCCCAAGAGAAGCCAAGTCGTTGCCATCCAAAATTTCTATCGGTATGCCCGTAAGATGTTTTTCATTGTTGAGGCCTTCAAGATTAAGGGGTTGTTTAGCAGCTATGACGATGAAATTGGTCGGCAAGTCCCCGGGCGTTGGTCTCTTTACTGCGTAAACATTCGGAAACGTCCGCCTGATGGTTTTTATGTAACTGCCCAAGAACCTTCCGTTTTGTGACAGGTCAATCAAGTTTACTACATACACGCCGTCGGCGGCCATTATATCCGAGATTTTTTCATTAAACTGTCGTGTAGTTAGCTGGAAGGGCACGGCCATATCGTTGAAAGCGTCCATATATACGAAGTCATATTGCGGTATATTCTCTCCTTGGCGTTTTTTTTCGAGGAGCTCATCGACATAATTTCTGCCGTCGAGGGTAATCGTGCGTATAGGCGAATCCTGCGATAAGCCGAACGCCTGCTTAGCCGCCTGCGTTACCGCCGGGTCAATTTCAACGACGTCCACGCGGCTGCCGGGCCAGACGTCAAGGATGTATCGCGGGAAAACGTATCCGCCGCCTCCTATCGATAAAGTGGAAAGCTTTGTTTTATTTGGCGCCAACCTGCGAGTCACTGCGCCATACACCTTGAAATAGAAGAGCCGGAGGTCGCGAATATTTCCCATTATCAATCTGCTGTGGTTTTTCAGGTTGTCTTCCGTGAATTGCCTTTCGTCCGGCTGCTTTGTGATTTGCCGCACCACTATGTAGCAGTACTGGCTGTCTGTCTCGTATAATATACCCGGCGAGCGTGGTTGTCTTAATCGCATTGCAGAGCCGAGCTGCTGTGCCCATCCGGCAGAGGCCGTTGCAACAGTTATGAGAAATACAATCGCGAAGGCATACGCATACACCGCAGGGGATTTCGGCGTACAGATAACAGCCATTGCCAGCATTACACCTGCTACCAGCCAGAGTGTGTTAATTGTCCCCAGTGCGGCGATGAGCCAGAAGCCCGCCAGGAAGGTCCCGATAATGCTTCCGGCCGAGCCGAGCGCATACATTCTGCCCACGACATGTCCCTGACGATTCGGCGTTAGAGCCATCCTGACTGCCACTGGAATTACGGTTCCCATAAGCATCGCCGGGAGTAAGAAGACGATTGTCACCTGTGCAAAGACCCTTGGGGCTATTTCGAGCCGCCACAAAAAGGACCATTGGCCGACGATGTTGTTCAGGAAGACGGCAAGGACACAAGCTGCTGAACAGGCCCCGAAGAGTTGGCTGATGGTTCGGCGCGTGGGCGAGAGGTCGGCGATGCGGCCACCCAGATAAGCGCCGATTGTCAGGCCGGCCAGAGTTACGCCTATAACGCTTGTCCATGTGTAAAGCGAGGCGCCGAACTGTCTTGCGGCGAGGCGGCCGGCCGCAAGCTCGAGCATCATAACGCATACGCTCGAGACAAATACGGCTGTTCCTGTTATGAAGACCTTCGACAACGAGCGATTTTCAGACATATCCACGGTATTTTCGGCCTGCATCGTTCGGAGTATATGGCAACGGTTTTACTTGTGCAAGACGGTTATCGTTTGTCCGCTGCCGGGTAAAACAAATTGACAAGATTATCGTTTGCTTCTACCATTTACGCGCTTTTTTGAGTTTTGGTGCGGAAAGACCGGATGGCGAGCCATAATTTAGCGAAAATTGAAATAGACGACCTGGAGATAATCGGTTATTCGATGGCCGGGGAGGAAACCGTCGTGGCAATGCCGCAGCTGGACGTCTGCTTCGATATAGGCAAGGCGCCGGACCAAATCATACCCATAAACAACGTGCTGCTGACGCACGGTCATATGGACCATTCGGCAGGTTTTGCGTATTACCTGTCTCACCGGAATTTCTGCGGAATGTCCCCGGGCACGATTTTGGCACCGGAAAACCTGATGGGGCCGATAAGAGATATTATCGAGGGCTGGTCGCGTCTCGACGGCAACAAGCTGCCTGGCAATCTGGTCGGTGTCAAGGCCGGGGACGAATTCAAAATCAAGCCAAATCTTTTTGCACGGGTGTTCCCCACGAAACACAGCAGGGGGTCGGTCGGCTACAGCATTATCGAAAAGAGAAAAAAGCTCAAATCCGAATACGCGGGACTGACCGGTCCGCAGATTGTCGAGCTTAAGAAAAAGGGTGTTGAAATCGATAACCAACTCGAAATACCGATTGTGACTTACCTCGGCGATACGCAATACGTTGATTTTTCACAGTTAAACTATATTACCGAGAGCAAGATTCTGATTGCCGAGTGCACGTTTTATATCGACGAGCACGCCGACAGGGCGCACGCCGGACGTCATATGCACATCGAGGAATTTGTGAAACTGATTACCGAGCTTAACAACCAGTATATTGTCGTGACCCACACTACCCTTCGGACGCCTATGAGCCAGATACGCAAGATACTGAAGGCCCAGATACCGAAGGACATCTTCAGCAGGATTATCCTGCTGATGGGCAAAGGCCGGGACAAAAAGCCGTTCAGCTTTTAGCGTCAGCCGTTATTTTTGAATATATCGTTTGCCTGCGCGGTAAAGGTCAATGCGTTTTTCGATTTTTCCCGCAAGCTCGTTCTGGCCGCTGGTTTTCGCAATGTCTATGGCGTTGTCTGCTGTTTTTATCGCCTCGTCGAACCTGCCGTTAGCGGCATAAGCGGCAGCGAGGGTGTCCAGAAGATTGGCCTGGCTGTAACTCGTAAGCTTACAAGCGTGCTTTGCCATCTCTTCGGCTTTTTTGGTGTCCTGAGCAGACGCTTTATCTGTCACGGCAATCGCCCACGCCAGATTATTAAGGATTCCGACATCGTCCGGTTTTATTTCAGCCGCTTTACTCCAGCTTCTAATCGCCTCGTTGGATTTGCCCAGCTGCTGGTAAGCAAGTCCCAGCTTTGTATAGAGCACCGGATTTTCCGGGTCTTTTCGCAGCGCCTCTTTGAACTGCTCGACGGCTTCGTTAAACCGACCCTTCGAAGCCAGTAAAGTTCCCATTGTGTTATGAGCATCGGGATAATTGGGGTCAAGCTCCAAAACCCTGGCAAGGTGCTTTATGGCGGCATCATATTTTTTGTGCATACTCAGCGTTGCGGCCAAGTTGTAATGTACCTGTGGTGAATACTTGTTTTCTTTTAACATTTCCTCAAAGTATTTGACAGCCTCGTCGGTTCTCCCTGCCGACATCAGTAAAGACCCCATAATGTATTTGGCGTTCGGATAAGTTGGATCCAGTGCCATTGCCTTGGAGAGGTATTTTATGGCCTCGTCGTATTTTTTTTGCTCACTCAGAGCTACGACCAGATTATAGTATACTTTTGCAGACACCTGGCCTCGCCGTATAAGCTCTTTAAAGCATGCGATTGCTTCATTAAGTTTTCCCTGTTTGCGTAAGGCCAGACCGAGATTAATCCGGGCCTCTGCCAGTGCGGGGTCCTTATCGAGCGCATCAGCGAGATACTTTACGGCCTCACCGGGCCGGCCTGCTTCAAGCAGGGCGTGTCCGTAATTATTTTCTGCCGTCGTGTTGTTCTCGGTGACCTTAAGCGCGTGAGCAAAAAGAGTAAGGCTATTTTGCCAGTATTTTACCTGCGTTCGCGTGAGCATAACGAAAACGACCAGCACCAGGGCCGCCGAGACCGCGGCCGGCGTTTTCCAGCGGTGGTCGGCGGAAATGAAATCTTTGACAGACCAGACGATGATAAATAACAGCCCGAGCATTGCGATATACATATATCTGTCAGCCATTGCCTGATTGCCGACCTGTACCAGCCCAATCATCGGCACAAGTGTCCCGACGAACCACAGCCAGCCAACGACTGCATACTTTTTGCGTCGGCCGATGTAGATGCACAGTGCCGATATCAAAACAAATAACAATGCGCACAGCAGAACCGTGATCGCCGAGATGTTGCCATCAGGGTGCGGATAAAACACGGCCAGCCGGCCAGGCCATATCATCTTGCCAATGTACCTTATATAGGAGAGAAACATATTTGAGATTCGATACGCCAGCGGAATTCTCTCCAGTGTGATTACCGCTTTTTCGCTGGTTTTTTGCGAGAGGACCGTTGCCACGGCCAGAAGCGCGGATAACACAAGCAGGGGGATTTTTTCAATGATTAATTTTCCAGCGGGTATGCCCTGCGGTTCGGTCTTTTTGCGGGCCGTTTCTGATTTTAGGTCGGAGCCCAATTTGAACCTGCCGAGGGGCCAGTAATCCATTAAAAGAAGGACAAGGGGAAGTGTGATAACCACCGGCTTGGTCATTATGCACAGGGCGTAGGTAACAAAGAGCAATATGTAACGTTTTGCTCCCGGTTTTTTCGTGTACCAGATGTATGCTGCTATTGTCAGCAGCCAGAAAAAGCCGCTAAGGACCGTTTTTCGCTCGGCGGCCCAGGCAACCGATTCTACCTGAAGCGGGTGAAGCGCAAATACCGCCGCGACAAATGCGCTTGCCCACATCGAGCCGGTGATTTTACTCAGAATCCAAAACAGCAGCAGGGCGTTTGCAGTGTGAAACAGCAAACTGACGAGATGGTGCCAGAATGGTTCCAGACCGAAAAACTGGCAGTCCAGTATATGGCTTAGTGTCGTGAGGGGATGCCACATATACTGATGCGGGTGAGTAAACGCCCATATTACAGAATCTGGTGTTAGCCCCTCGGTTACTTTCGGGTTTTTTGTTATATATACGTCATCGTCGTAGTCAACAAAACCATTGTGGCGTATCGGCCAGTATGCAACAGCAGTCAATATTACCAGCGCTGCACTTATAAGAAATAAGGTATGTTTATGTGTGTATCTGCGTGTCGTTAAGGTTTTTTGCATAACTATTTTTGAATATATCGCTTATCTGCCCGATAAAGCTCCATCCGTTCTTTAATTTCTTCGGCAAGCGTGTTCTGGCCGCCGGTTTTGGCCGTGTCTACGGCCTTCTGTGCCGTTTTTACCGCGTCGTCGAACCTGCCCGCGGCGGCATAGGCAGCGGCCAAGGTGTCCAGCAGATTGATATTCTTATATTTCGTCATTTCACAGGCGCGTCTGGAAAACTCAACTGCGTTGTCGGCGTCATCTGCGGTCACATCGTCGGCGGTGACGAGCATCCAGGCCGGATTGTTGAGGACGTACCTGCTGTTACGCTGTAATTGTTCGGCCCTGGCCCAGGCCCTAAACGCCTGTTCGTAATTACCTGTTTTTATATACGCTATAGCGATGCTTATGCAGACAACCACGTCGTCGGGGTTTATTAACAGCGATTTTTTTAAGTATTCGACGGCCTGGCTTGTTTTTCCTGCCGCCAGCATTGCAGTTCCCATTCTTTTATATACATCGGGATAATCGGGGGCCAGGGGGCTGTTGAAAAAGTCGCGTAAATATCATCTTCAAGCGGCCATTCTAAAAAC
>CAZHVR010000055.1:13702-18455 GCA_964536225.1 uncultured Pirellulales bacterium | reverse complement strand
CCCGAGGCCAGCGTTGTTTATACCACCTTTAAGGTCATTGATGAGGACAGCAAAGTAGTGCCTATGGAAAAACTGACGCAATCCATCGTTGAAATTCTCGAAGGCCATCAGCACAGCCCCCCTCAGGGGCCAAACGCCTGGATAGATATAGGCACCGAGAAGGGTTACACGAATCTTACCTCGGCCACCGTGGTCGATACCGAACTGGCCTATAAATATCCCTTCCCCCCGGAAAAGGTTTCCGAAGATTCGAACGCCTGGATGAGATATTCAGCAGGCGGCGGAAAGTTCGTTTATGCCGGTGAAATACCGACCCTTTACAGAATCCCTCAGCACACTGACGGATCGTCTTCGCGATCCAGAGAAGGCGGAAAGCACGGGTTCTATGTCGCAAAGGCAAGGGTTGACACTGACGGGTTCACTCGTGCAGTAGAAATTGCTATTACCAACGGTAAGATAAAAGTAGAACAAAGAGACGAGATGATAGTTAAGTTTTATCTGAAACTGGGTGAAACTATGTACAGGGAAAATGAAATGGTCATCGCTCAGGAGCAGGTCCAGCGTGCCTGGCTTACAGACGCGGAAATGACTAAAAGAGTCATCAAAGAGAAAGGATTTCAGGCCTGGGCCAAGATATAACCTCAAGGGATGATAAGGAGCTGATAAACTATGGTAGCAAGCTGGCTGAGTTCGGATTTTAAGCAGGACAGGATGGTTCTGGCGGGTGATATCGGGGGCACAAACACGAATCTTGCCCTGGTCGGAGAAAAAGGGGGGAAATATACCATCATTCTGAAATGCGTCTTTGAGTCACAGAAGATTGACGGCGTTATAGACCCCCTCAAAGAGGTAATGGCCGCCGCGAAGGAGAAAATCCCCTCTCTGAAAATAGACCTCTGCTGTATCAGTGCAGCAGGGCCCGTTGAAAACAATTACTGTCAGCTTACAAACTGCAAGTGGGATATTGACGGCGTGGCGATAAAAAAAGCAATAGAAACGGACACCCTCATAATCAACGACTTTATGGCCATCGGTTACGGCATTCCTACGCTCGACGTGGATAATCCCAAACAGATTACCAAGCTGCCTACTACGGAAGGTAAATTCCCAGGCCCAAGCGGAACGACAAAGGCGGTAGTGGGTGCGGGCACGGGGCTGGGCGTGGGATTTCTCACTGCCAGAGACGGCCAGTACAGGGCAAATCCGTCCGAAGGCGGCCATTCCGGTTTTGCGGCCTTTGACGATGAGACAACGGAGTTAAAAAAATATGTCGCCGAGAAAATCGGCACGGCCCCCGGAACAGAGCTTTTTGTCTCTGGGCAGGGAATTGTCAACATTTACAATTACTTCAAGGACAAAAAAAACATAAAGATAGAAGGTGTGTTAAAGGAAATTGACGAGGTCAGGGACGAAGACAAACCCGCCCTGATTTCGAAAAACACCGGAGACAACGGGGTTTGCAGGGACATAATGAAGCTCTTTATTAAAATGTACGGCAGCTTCGCCGGAGGGCTTACCCTCATTTTCCTGCCGTTTAGCGGCATATATCTTGCGGGAGGCATTGTGACAAAAAATGAACGGCTGTTTTTGGAAGACAACCTTTTTATGAAAAGCTTCGAGTCGAACTATAATCCCAATATCAGTCCGCTGTTAAAGAAGATTCCGGTTTATACCATAAAGGATTATTCCATTTCCTTGTATGGTGCGGCTAATGCTGCTGTCACGCTTATGAGCAAATGATATTAATGCTGACAAGGCGACGCGTGGTGCAGAGAAAGTGCCTGTAGGCAGGAAGGAAGATTTAGTGAAACTTGACCCGACGAAAATGAAAAACTGGGAAATAGCCGAGGCGGCCGAAAAAAATATAAAGCCCATTTTTCAGCTCGCAGAAGAAATCGGTCTGCGAAAAGAGGAGCTTCTTCCAGCGAGCCACACAGTGGGCAAGGTCGACTTTATGAAGGTGCTCGGCCGGCGGAAAGACGCCCCCACGGCTAAATACATCGACGTTACCGCTATTACCCCCACGCCGTTCGGCGAGGGTAAAACGACAACTACTATCGGTCTTGTCCAGGGGCTTGCCAAATGCGGCAAGCGGCCGACCGGCGCGATTCGACAGCCAAGCGCAGGGCCGACCTTTAATATCAAGGGCGGTGCAGCAGGCGGCGGACTTTCTCAGTGCATGCCGTTGATTCCTTTTTCAATACGCCTCACCGGCGATATCGATTCGGTCACCAATGCGCACAATCTTTGTATGGTGGCCCTGACCGCCCGGATGCAGCACGAAAAAAACTATGACGACGAACGGCTGGCAAAAAGGAAGCTTCGCCGGCTGGATATTGACCCGGATTCCGTGCAAATCGGCTGGGCGATTGACTTCTGCGCTCAGGCGCTTCGCAATATCAGAATCGGCAGGGGAGGCAAAAGAAACGGCGTTGAAATGGATTCCGGTTTTCAGGCCACCGTCTCCAGCGAGGTTATGGCCATTATGTCGATTGCGAAAGACCTCAGGGACCTTCGCAGCCGTATCGCGAAAATAGTAGTGGCCAAAGACCGGAGAGGCAAAGACGTAACAACCGCGGACCTCGAAGTCGATGGCGCGATGACCGCCTGGATGGTCGGTGCGCTCAATCCCAATCTGCTTCAGACGATGGAGGGCCAGCCCCTTTTTGTCCACGCCGGCCCCTTCGCCAACATAGCCATAGGCCAAAGCTCCGTTATTGCCGACCTGACCGCGACAAAACTTGGCGATTATCACGTTACCGAAAGCGGTTTCGGCACCGACATCGGCTATGAGAAGTTCTGGAACCTCAAGTGCCGAATCTCCGGTCTGCGCCCCGATGCGGTGGTCATAGTCGCAACCGTCCGGGCGCTGAAAATGCACGGCGGCGGCCCGCCGGTAAGGCCCGGCATGCCCCTCAGCGAAGAATATACGAGAGAGCATTTAGACCTGCTCGAAAAGGGATGCGAAAACCTGGTTGCACATATTGAAATCGTCAAAAAAAGCGGTGTTAAACCGATTGTGTGCATTAACGCCTTCAATTACGATACTAAGCAGGAGCATAATCTGATTAAAAGAATCGCCGAACAGCACAGCGCAATCGCGGTCGTCTCAGAGCACTGGCTCAAAGGCGGCGTTGGTGCGGTTGAGCTGGCCCAGGCCGTAATCGATGTGTGCAATAACAAAAGCGATTTCAAATTCCTTTACGACCTCGATATGCCCATCAGAAAACGGATAGAGCTTATAGCAAAGGAGGTTTACGGTGCCAACGGCGTTTCGTATTCGGAAATTGCCCTTGAGAAGTTAAAGACGCTCGAAGCCGACCCGGCGACGCAAAGTTTCGAGACCTGTATGGCAAAGACGCACCTTAGCTTGTCATACGACCCCGAATTCAAGGGCAGGCCCATCGGCTGGCAACTGCCTATAAGGGACGTCCTTGTTTACAAAGGCGCCGAATTTGTCGTGCCTCTTGCCGGCGAGGTCAAGCTGATGCCCGGCACCGGCTCAGACCCCGCCTTTAGACGCATTGACGTTGACGTCAATACCGGCAGAGTCCAGGGGGTGTAAAATGACGGCAAAAATAATAGACGGCAAACAGATAGCCGCCGAGATGCGGGCACAACTCAAGACCGAAGTCGCCGGACTTGCCGAAAAAGGCATAGTGCCCGGCCTCGGGGTGGTTCTGGTCGGCGATGACCCCGCCTCTAAATCTTACGTCAAGGCTAAACAAAAGGCCTGCTCGGAAATCAGCATCTTCTCGGAAGACAATCGCCTGCCCGAGAATACTCCGCAAAAGGAATTGCTTTCCATTATTGACCGGCTGAACAATGACCCTAAAATACACGGCATCCTCACGCAGCTTCCCCTGCCCAAACATATCGACGAAGCCGAGGTGCTGCTCGCAATCGACCCCACAAAGGATATCGACGGCTTTCACCCGGTAAACGTCGGCAAAATGATGCTGGGTCAAAAAACGTATCTGCCCTGCACGCCCCACGGCATCGTCCGGCTTCTGATTAAAAGCGGTGTGAAAATCGAAGGCGCCCGCGTTGTAATCATCGGCAGAAGCAATATCGTCGGCAAACCCCTGGCAAACATACTTCTGCAGAAAAGCCCCCTCGGAAACGCAACCGTCACCGTCTGCCACACCCGGACCAAAGACCTTGCTGAACATACGCGAAGTGCCGATGTTGTCATCGCTGCCGCCGGACGCCCTAACACGGTTACCGCTGATATGATAAAAGACGGCGCGGTCGTCATCGATGTCGGAGTCAATCGCGTCGAAGACGCCTCCAAAAAGGCCGGCTACCGTCTCGTCGGAGACGTGGATTTTGAAAACGTTAAGGGAAAAGCATCGCTTATAACGCCCGTCCCCGGCGGCGTAGGCCCGATGACCATTACGATGCTGCTTTACAACGTAGTTGACGCGGCGAAAAATAAAAAATGAAAGCGACGGAAAACATCAAATCCTTCAGTCCCGCCGTTCAGCGATTGTGGGCCTTGATGAATCCCTGCACTATTTGTCCCCGTAACTGCCGGGTAAACCGCAGCAAAGGCGAGCGTGGCTTTTGCGGCATAGCCGATATGCCGGTGGTCAGCTCGCAGGGGCCGCATTTCGGCGAGGAAAACGTGCTGGTGGGTAAAGGCGGCTCAGGTACGATATTTTTCGCCGGTTGCAACCTCAACTGCGAGTTCTGCCAGAACTATGACATAAGCCATCTTCGTCACGGCCGGCCCATTACACTCGACGAGCTG
>CAZHVR010000055.1:2219-13692 GCA_964536225.1 uncultured Pirellulales bacterium | reverse complement strand
TTATCCTCGACATTGCAAGCTACGGCTGCAGCAACATAAACTTCGTTACGCCGACGCACATAGCGCCCGCAATCGCGGCCGGTATCGAGATTGCCCGAAAGAAAGGGTTAAATCTGCCGACGGTTTACAACAGCGGCGGCTACGATTCGGTGGAAACATTGAAACTTCTCGATGGGTTTTTTGATATTTATATGCCCGATGTGAAATTTTCCGATAGCGCCGCCGCCGAAGAATTAGCAAACGCACCCGATTACCCTGAAATATGTTTTTCTGCCGTAAAGGAAATGCACCGCCAGGTCGGCGACCTGCAAACGGAAAAAGGGCTTGCGAAACGCGGGCTTTTGGTAAGGCATCTGGTTCTGCCCGACAAAGTGGCGGGAAGTTTCAAAATAATCGATGTTCTGGCTGAACAAATCAGCCCCAATACCGCGATCAATGTTATGGACCAGTACCGCCCCTGTTTCAAGGCCGATTCCCACCCCGCGATAAACCGCCGACCCACCCCCGAGGAAGTCGAGGACGTCCGCCAATACGCTCTCAAAAAAGGCCTCGATGTCATAAGTTGAGAGAGACGTTATTTAACCATTGATATCAGGGTCCTCGCGTTTGCAATGGCGTGGCCTTCTACATCGTTATTGAAATATGCGTAAACAGCATTCACCTTCTTTTGGTTTTCCTTAATCCACTTTGCCCATTTAGCCAGCATTGCATTGCTGTAGTTACCTGCATATCTGCCTGAAGTGCCGTGAAAGCGGATATAAATCACTCCTCCGGTAACGACCTTCGGCGTAGTCAATTCGCCTAAGTCGTGGATGCAAAAGCCCGTGTTGTGTTCGTCGAGCAGTTCGAATGTCTCGTCATCATACCAGCTTTTATGGCGAAACTCGAAAGTAGCTTTATGTTTTTTTGGTAATAATTCTAAAAACACACCGAGTAGTTTGAGGTTCTTGTGCAGCATCGGCGGCAGTTGATAAAGGACCGGGCCGAGGCGCTTTTTCAAAAGCTCAACCCGCTCGAAAAACCGCTCCAGTTCATCCTTCGTATCCTTGAGCTTTTTGATATGCGTGATGTAGCGATTGGCCTTTACGGCAAATAAGAAGTTATCAGTCGCCAGCTTGTGCCATTTTTTCAGCGTCTGCTCCTGCGGCAGGTGATAAAAGGTGTTGTTGATTTCGACAGTATCGAATTCTTTTGCGTAATAGCTAAGCCAGTCGCTTTTTGACAATTCTTCCGGATAGAATCGGCCCTTCCAGTGGTCATAATACCAGCCGGATGTCCCTATCCGAATCTCGCCTGTCGGCGGACAAGTCTCGCAGCCGGCATTTGCCATAATCGAATCCTTACTGCCCTTTCACGTTCATCCTGATTGAATAAAGCGAATCTCGCGCGGCGATAAAAAGTGTTTTGCCGTCTTTGCCGCCGAAACAGAGGTTCGAAGGCGGATTGGGGACGTCGATGGAACCGATTTTTTTGCCCTGCGGACTTACAATAAAGATGCCTTTTCCGGTCAGGTACACATTGCCGTGCTCGTCAATTTCCATGCCATCGGAGCCAATCGGGACAAAGAGCTTTTCGTCATACAGCGTGCCGTCGTCATTGACCTTATACACCCAGGTTTTGTGGCCACTGTAGTCAGCGACGTAAAGAAACCGTCCGTCTTTTGTACCCACGACACCGTTGGGACTGGACAAATCATCCGCAACGAGGATTGGCTCGTGAGAATCCGCCGGCAGATAAAAGACGTAATTGCCACCCTGTTCCATATCTTTTCTGTTTCCGGGCCCGGGGTCGGTAAAATATATCCCCCCTTTTTTATCACGCCAGAGGTCGTTGGGTCTGTTGAGTTTTTTGCCTTTGTAATTATCGCAGAGGATAGTTACTTTGCCGTCGGGGCTTATGCGGGCTATTTTACGGTCGCTTCCGAGGCAGGCATAAATGTTGCCTTTATCGTCGATATCGAGACCGTTGGCGCCGCCCGAGTTTTCAAGAAAAGTCGATAGTTTTCCTTCAGCCGACCATTTGTGAATTCGATTGTTAGGTATGTCGGTGAAGTAAACATTTCCTTTTTCGTCAGCAATCGGCCCTTCGGTAAATTTGAAGCCCTCCGCCAGTTTCTCGACCTTTGCGTCCGATGCGACTAAGAAATGTTTCTCTGTCGAAGGCCAAGTTACGCCTTTGGTCTGCATTTTCACGGCATAAAGCGATTTGGAGGCAGTGATGAACAGGGTATCGAATTGCGGGCCGCCGAATGTGACGTTGGCAGTCCAGCTCTCCTTGATGTTGATGTGGTCGATTTTTTCACCCGCTGAATTGAAAACTATGACCCCCATGCCGGTCAGGTATACGTTGCCCTCGTTGTCGATTGTCATCCCGTCGGAGCCCTTTTCGCAAAACAATTTTTTGTCGGACAATGTTCCGCCGGGGTTGATTGTATAGACGTATGTTTTATTTGCGCCGATGTCGGCCACGTAAAGCAGCTTGCCGTCGGGTGTGCCGATTATACCGTTGGGCTGTGTAAGGTCGTCAATGACGCGAATTAACGTTTTTCGGTCGGGAGCGAGATAATAAACGCACTGGCAATCCTGCTCCTTATTGGGGTCGGCCCAGTATTTTCTCCTGTAAAACGGGTCCGTAAAATATATCCCGCCTTTTGGGTCACGCCAGAGGTCATTCGGCCCGTTGAGCTTTTCGCCTTTATATCCCTCGACCAGCACCGTCATTTTGCCGTTATTATCAAACGATACGAGCCGGTTGTGCAGATCGGCACAGGCAAGCAGTGAGCCGTCTGCGTCGAAATACAGGCCGTTCGAACGCTCACAGCCGTCCAGAAAAACCGACAGCTTCCCTTCGGTTGACCATATATATATTTTGTCGTTTGGCTGGTCGGTAAAATAAACGTTGCCTCCTACGTCTGCTGCCGGGCCTTCGGTAAAGGCGAAAGCGTCCGCCAATTTTATCACGTTTGCATCAGGCGCAACGACACCACCCTCAACGGCCGAAGCCATATATAAAAGAATTGCTAATCCAGTCGAAATTGCCGAAATGACCCTCATAAACCACCCTTTCAGAAAGTTTCACGAGCTGGTTCTTTACAATACCACCGCGGCAAAGCACGGTAAAGCGAAAACCGGCGACCTGCAATCCTCTGGTTCGTAATTGATTATCTGTCTTAGATTGGTTATTATATGGCATTACGAACGAAATTTTGACCGGAGGTTATTAAATATGAACGGCAGATTACTTTCAGCGATGTTTCTTTTGGGGTTGACCGCTATGACCGGATTTTCCGCAGAGCACAAAAGAACCGTTCCCCTCGAAATTGGGGCACAGGCTCCGAATTTCGACCTGCCAGGCGTCGATGGCCGAAATTACCGGTTGAGCGATTTTGCAGATGCCAAAGTCCTCGTTATTATCTTTACCGCCAATCACTGCCCCACCGCCCAGGCATACGAGAAACGGATTATGCGGCTTGCGGCCGATTACAAAGACAAGGGCGTCGCGGTCGTCGCGATTTCGCCTAATGACCCGCTGGCGGTCCGGCTTGATGAACTGGGCTACAGCGACCTCGGCGATTCCTTTGAGGAAATGAAAATTCGGGCGAAAGAACATCATTTTAATTTCCCCTATCTTTACGATGGACGGACACAAGAGGTCTCCCGTGAGTATGGCCCGGTCAGCACGCCTCACGCGTTTGTTTTCGATGACCAGCGCAAACTCCGATACACCGGTGCTGTCGACAACAACGAAGACCCGAGCAAAGTCAAAAAGAGTTTGGTGTGTGACGCAATCAATGCCCTGCTCGAAGGCCGGGAGGTCGCAGTAAAAAAGGTAAAGACCTTCGGCTGCTCGATCAAATGGTCGGACAAACGCAAATCAGTCGAACAGGCATTTCGGCAGTGGGCCAAAGAGCTCGTCGATGTGAATCTTATAGATGCCGAAGGCGTCCGCAAGATTATGAAAAACGATTCCGATAAACTGCGCTTAGTCAATATCTGGGCAACCTGGTGCGGGCCCTGCGTTATCGAAATGCCTGAGCTTGTCAATATAAACCGAATGTATCGCGGAAGGGCCTTCGAAATGGTAACAATCAGCGGTGATGTCCCGCGTAAAGAGGACGCTGTCCTGGCCTTTTTGAAGGACAAACAGGTCTCCTGCACCAATTACCTGTTCAATTCCGAGGATAAAATCGAGTTGCTCGAAGCCGTCGGCAAAGAATGGCAAGGTGCTATTCCATTCACCGCCCTTATCAAGCCAGGCGGCGAAATTATTTATTACCGTTCAGGTCTCATTGACCCCCTCGAACTCAAAAAAGCCATAATAGGCTACTTGGGCAGATACTATTTTTAATGCCGGCTCGCACATTATTTTGTCTTTTGTGGTATAATAGACCGAAAGAGGGGGCAAAAGCCATATTTGAAAAGTGGATATGGGGGCGAATGGCTTCGACCGGATGTCGGAGAGCCGAGCTGCATACCCAGGACGCCGGTTGGCCTGGCTAATCATTCCGGCACTAAATTTAATTGGCAACTACCAGTTGCGAATGGCTGCCTAATCAGGCAACCCGTCCTCTCAGGCATCGCCTGCGGGCCTGAGTCGGGCGTCAAACAGCGGGCTGCTCTCGCCGGAGCTTTCGGGCCGGCGGGTTAAGACAAATCCCGAAATAGCCGAAGCGTTTGGCCGTCGTTTGCCAGCCGCGGAGGCGATAAAACAATTATACGACTAAGTATGTAGATGCCCGTCTCAAAGCATACCGGGACGGGGGTTCGAATCCCCCCGCCTCCATTGGGTTCGCTTCTCTGAAGAGGGGATTCGAACCCCCGCAGATGCGAAGCATCTGCACGAGCGGGTTTGACACGCCGAAGGCGGGCCTCGCTTCGAGAATCCCCCCGCCTCCATTCTCATCTGTTAAATCCTGAGCAAAGACCTCGCCAGAGCGGTGTCGATAGCGATGTTTTCGCTTGATAGCCGTATTGTACTTCGAGTTTTTGTTCACCGCCGTTTTTGTGCTTTCCGATGCGATTTGCATATCATTTTTAAGCAAAAACCTGTGGCAATTTAAGCATGTTGCCTGTTTCGCCGTTTAGCGCTGTCAGTTAATAATTAATAATAAACGATTTGTTACTGGGGGCTTTAAAAATGAGTACGCAAGGACTTGCAGATACTGCAGCGGCACTTTTGGGCGAAGGTAGGGGGCTTCTGGCTATGGATGAGAGCAATTCCACCTGCAACAGGCGTTTCGAAAAGGTGGGAATACCGCAAACCGAGGAATATCGCCGGGCCTACAGAGAAATGATTTTAGACACCCCCGGCCTAAGCGAATTCATAAGCGGCGCGATTCTCTACGACGAGACAATAAGGCAATCTAAACAGGACGGCACACCGTTCATTAAAGTCGCTGAAAACGTCGGGATTATCCCCGGCATAAAGGTTGACGAGCACGCCAAAGATATGGCGGCCCACCCGGGTGAAAAAATTACCGAGGGTCTCGACGGCCTGCGGGAGCGGTTCGATGAGTATGCCAGGATGGGAGCCCGCTTTTCGAAGTGGCGGGCAGTAATAACAATAGGCGAGGACATTCCCACGCGTGGTTGCATAGAGGCAAACGCACACGCTTTAGCCCGCTATGCTGCCCTGTCTCAGGAAGCGGGGCTGCTTGCCGTTGTCGAGCCGGAAGTTTTAATGGAAGGAGACCATTCGATGCAGCGGTGCTTCGAGGTGACCGAGGAGGTCCTGCACGTCGTTTTCGAACAGCTTTACACGCAGAGGGTGGTTTTCGAGCAGATGATTTTAAAACCCAATATGGTGCTGCCGGGAAGAAATTGCCCGAAGCAGGAAAGCGTCGAAGAGGTAGCCGATGCGACGGTTACCTGTCTGCTCAGGGCCGTTCCGGCCGCAGTGCCCGGCGTGGCGTTTTTGTCGGGCGGTCAGCCCTGCGAACTGGCCGCGGCACGGTTGAACGCTATGAACGTCAGGTTCAAGTTCCGGGTGCCCTGGGCGTTAACCTTCTCATTTTCACGCGCAATACAGCAGCCGGCCCTGGAGGCATGGAAGGGTCAGCAGGATAACTCGGCAAGGGCGCAGCAGATTCTGCACCATCGCGCAAAGTGCAGCAGTGCCGCACGACGCGGCCTGTACAATTCGAGTATGGAAAAAGAAATTGAGCCGCTAAAGGCGGCAATGTAACCCCGAATAAAAAGGAATTTTTTATGGCTATTCCAAATTATTATCTAATTCCGCCGCTGCCCGATGAGCTCAAGGGCCTTGCGGAAATCGGTCTGGATTTGCGATGGTCCTGGAGCCACGTGACCGATGCCTTATGGAAGCAAATCGCCCCGGAGCTTTGGGAGCTGACCCGTAATCCCTGGCTTATTCTTCAGTCGGTTTCATACAAACGACTCGAATCGTTCGCTAAGGATTCGGCCTTCAAAAAACAACTGGATGAGCAGCTTGACGAGCATCACGAGTATCTCAGGCAGCCGTCCTGGTTTTCGAAGGCACACGCCGGCTCTGATATGACCGTTGCGTATTTCAGTATGGAGTTCGGCCTGAGCGAATCCT
Source organism: uncultured Pirellulales bacterium (assembly GCA_964536225.1). Lineage (GTDB taxonomy): Bacteria > Planctomycetota > Phycisphaerae > Sedimentisphaerales > Anaerobacaceae > Fen-1362. Next base: position 7,134 of record CAZHVR010000055.1, on the reverse strand, counting down.
TGCCTCTTTACTCCGGCGGCCTGGGAGTCCTCGCAGGCGACCTGCTTAAGACCGCAAGCGACCTGAAAGTCCCGGTGGTGGGCGTCGGCCTGCTTTATCAGCAGGGATATTTTCGCCAGGTCATCGATGCCGGCGGCGTCCAGAACGAATTTTATCCGTATAACGACCCCGGCCAATTGCCCGCTATGCCCGTCCACGATTCCGGCGGCGAGTGGATGCGGGTGGAGGTAATGCTGCCCGGCCGGGCGGTTAAATTGCGCGTCTGGGAGGTCAAAATAGGCCGGGTCCGGCTTTATCTGCTCGACAGCAACGACCCGGCTAACGGTCCGGCCGACCAGTGCATTACCGCTGAGCTTTACGGCGGCGGGCCGGAAATGCGACTTCAGCAGGAAATGGTCCTCGGCATCGGCGGCTGGAAAATGCTGCGGGCGCTCGACATAAAGGCCGACGTCTGCCACCTCAACGAGGGACACGCCGCCCTGGCCGTGATTGAAAGGGCGCGATCGTTTATGCAGGATTTCAAACTGCCCTTCGATACGGCCCTGGATGCCACGCGCGCTGGAAATATCTTCACGACTCATACCCCGGTCAAGGCCGGGTTCGACACCTTTTCGCCTTCCTTGGTCGGGCAATACCTTAAACACTACGTTGACCGGCTGGGGATCGGTATGAACGGTTTTATGGCCCTGGGCCGAAGAGACCCCAATGACTCAAATGAGCCGCTGAATATGGCCTATCTGGCCGTCCGCGGCTCCTGTGCGGTCAATGCCGTGAGCCGGCTGCACGGGCAGGTAAGCCGGCATATTTTTGAGCCGCTGTTTCCACGCTGGCCCCGGCAGGAAGTGCCCGTCGGTCACGTTACCAACGGCGTGCACGTGCCTTCGTGGGATTCCCCCTCGGCCGACAAGCTCTGGCATAACACCTGCGGCAAAGACCGCTGGACCGGAACTATGGACACAATCGAAGCCGAATTAAAGAGCGTCCCCGATGAGACGTTGTGGGCCTTTCGAAATGAGAAATGCAGGCGTCTCACCGAATACGTTTGCCGGCGGCTGACGAGGCAGCTCGAATGTGCAGGCACCGGCGAGCAGCAGGCACGTCAGACCTGTGAAGCTTTCAACCCGGGTTTTCTTACCATCGGATTTGCGCGCCGGTTTACCAGCTATAAAAGACCGAATCTGCTGCTGTACGACCCTGACCGCTTAGTGCGCATCCTTCAAAACAAAGACAGGCCCGTCCAGCTTATCATCGCCGGCAAGGCCCACCCGCGGGACGAGGCCGGCAAGGAGCTGATACGCGCCTGGTCGAACTTCATCCGCCGTTCGGATGTTAATAATCGCGTCGTTTTTCTGGCCGACTACGATATGTCTCTGGCTGAATACCTCGTGGAAGGCGTTGACCTCTGGATTAATACGCCTCGACGACCAATGGAGGCAAGCGGCACGAGCGGTATGAAGGTTCTCGTTAACGGCGGTCTCAATCTTTCGGAATTAGACGGCTGGTGGGCGGAAGCGTTTAAACCTGAAATCGGCTGGGCGCTCGGTGACGGCAAAGAGCATGATAACGTCGAAGAATGGGACAGGCAGGAGGCACTGCAGCTCTATGATATACTCGAACGGCAGGTCATTCCCGAATTTTACAGCCGGGACAAAGACGGAATCCCCCGTGCCTGGGTCAGGCGTATGCGGTTGAGTATGGCCGAGCTTACCCCTCGCTTCAGCTCCAATCGAATGCTGCGGGAATACGTTGAAAAATACTACCTGCCGGCCGCTTCTGCTTATCGCGACCGTGTCGCGAGCGACACAAGAAAAGCAAAGTCCCTCCTGCAATGGCAGAAAAACCTCAGGGACAACTGGAATAAAGTGCATTTTGGAAACCTCGATATTCAAGCCAGAGATGGTCAGCTCGATTTCGAAGTACCCGTCTTTCTCGAAGGCCTCGACCCTCAGTCAGTAAGCGTTCAGCTTTATGCCGAATCAACTGATGGTGAGAAACCCGAAATATATCAGATGGCCGGCGAAGATAAGACGTCGAGTCCCGCAAAGGGCTGTCTTTACACAGTTTCTGTTTCTACAAATCGCAAGGCCGGGGAATATACCCCGCGTGTTATACCGGCCTTAGAAGGCGCCTGCGTCCCGGCAGAGGCCGAAGAAATTCTCTGGTATCGTTAAAAAGGACGGGTGTATATGGCGGACATATTTAAGGCATACGATATAAGGGGAGCGTATCCCTCGGAACTGGATGAGGATATGGCTCGAAATATCGGCCGGGCCTACGTGAAGTTCTTAAGGCCGAAAAATATTGTCATCGGCCGGGATATGCGGCTGTCTTCGCCCTCTCTGGCTGAGGCCTTCATAAAAGGGGCGATGGAAGACGATATTTCCCTCACCGATATCGGGATGGTCACGACACCGATGCTGTACTTCGCTATTATCGACGGCAAATTCGACGGCGGCGTTATGGTTACTGCCTCACATTTACCCGCGGAGAAGAATGGTTTCAAGCTTTGCCGTCAGAACGCGATTCCCCTAAGCGGTACGCACGGCCTGCCCGAGATAGAAAAACTGGTTATGCAGACAAGGTCCGGCCCGGCAGAGGCGGCTTCCAAAGGAAAATACCAAAAGCTCGATATGTTGAACCGCTACATCGACGTGCTGAGCGCCTTTGTGCATACACCTAAAGATTTGAAAATCGTCATCGATGTCGGAAACGGTATGTCCGGCGACGAGGTGTCAGGCCTGTTTAAGAAATTCCCCTCGTGGGACTTGGTCGGTATGTATATGAAGCCCGACGGACATTTCCCCCACCACGTTGCCAATCCCCTGATACCGGCCAACACCAGTGACCTGCAGGACAGGGTCCTGAAGGAAAAAGCCGATGTAGGCGTCGCTTTTGACGGTGACGCCGACCGCTGCGGCTTTATCGATGAAAAGGGAAGGAGAATTCCCGAAGACCTCGTTACCGCGCTCATCGCCCAGGTGCTCCTGGCAAAACATCCCGGCGAGACGATTATTTACGACCTCAGGTCGAGCCATATCGTCCCGGAAACGATTAAGGCCCGCGGCGGAAGACCGGTGAGGAGCCGGGTGGGGCACGCGTTTATCAAGGAGCTGATGAGACAGGAAAACGCACTTTTTGCGGGCGAGCTTTCCGGGCACTATTATTACCGCGACACGGGCTTTACGGACAACGCCCTGTTTACGATGATTTGGATGCTGAATTTCCTGGCGTCGAAGAATTCGCCGCTTTCGGAATCGGTTGACCCGCTCAGGAAATATTACTCGACCGGCGAAATCAATATGCGGGTCAACGACAAAAAGGCCGTTTTTGACGCCCTTGAAAAATCATTCGCCGCCGCCGCTTTGGACCACCTCGACGGCCTGACAGTGGAGCAGGATTCCTGGTGGTTCAATTTACGGCCTTCGAATACCGAGCCGGTAATACGCCTTAATATGGAGGCCGGCGACGAAAGCACCCTCGATGAAAAAAAACAGGACGTCATAAAAATTATCAGACAGGCCCAGCCCTCGATGAAAATACTGGAATAAATCGTCCTCCCTGCCCGCAAAGCAATTTACTGTTCCTGCTGAAAGAACACGGACACGTCTTTTGTCAATTTCTTGAGCTCGGGCACAGCCGTATAAATCTGATGGCCGGATTCGTAATATTTGTGCGTAATGTTTTTGAGTAAGGCCTGATTTATCCTCAGATGCGTGAAAGTATATTCCTGTGACAGCCACGGCGTCGTCAAATCGAAGTATCCCGTTGCGACAAACACCCGCAGATGCTCGTTGGAGGTCATTGCCTCGGCTAACTTGTCGCTGACGTTGACGTAGCCCTGCTGGCCCTGGTTCCACTTCCAGGATTCGTTGACGGTGTCCGACATTGCCTTGTAAGGCAAATCCGTCTTAAAGTCCAGCTCGACCCTGACGTAATTATTGAACGCGGCCGTAAACGGCCCCTCTACGATAAATAACGACGGGTCATGCGTGGGGTATTCGGCTACGCCCGATATGTCAGGGACCTTCACTCGCGAATCGAGCAGGCCTATCGTATAAGACGAATCGCGCAGCAGCTCTGTTATGTACCGGTAGCTGGGGATTCTCATTTGGCTCTGCTCGACGTAAGTTTTGGAAAGGCCCGTGAGCCGGGCGAGCTTTTCGGATATTTTCGAACGCTCGGCCTCGGAAAGCGAGCTGCCCCGGGCAAGGGCCTGTATATAGTCAGTTATCGCCCAGTTGTGTGCCTCTTCGAGCGCTTTATGAAGGTCGTCCTGCAGCTTGTCAGGCAGTTTCTTATGATACCACGCTGCGGCAGTGTACGAGGGCACGGCTGTAACGTATGCTATGTCGTTTCCCTGGCCGTATGAGATAAGCTCGAAATTCAGCGCGGTCGATATAAGGACAAGGCCGTTGATTAACATCCCGCATTTGTTCTGCATATAGTCGGCAAGCGATGCGGCCCGCGTGGTCCCGTAGCTTTCGCCTGCTATGTATTTGGGCGAAAGCCACCGCTGGTTATTTGTCACGTACAGCCGGGCGAATTCCCCCATTGCCCTGACGTCCTCTTTCATATTGTAAAACTGCTGTGCGTTCGTATCATCGGCGGCCCGGCTGTATCCAGTCCCCACCGGGTCAACGAAAACAACGTCGGTAAATTCGAGCCACGTGTATTCGTTATCGACCAGCTCGTATTTTTTCGGCAGTTTCGTCCCGTCGCCTGCCAGCAAGACCCGTTTTGGGCCAAGCGCGCCTAAGTGCAGCCAGATGGACGAAGAGCCCGGCCCGCCGTTGAAGGCGAACGTGACCGGCCGCTGTGAAACCTCCTGCTCGCCGTCTTTCGTATAGGAAACGAAAAACATTTTGGCGGTCAGCTCGTTGGCGTCGTTTCTTATCGGCATATAGCCGGCAGCGGC
>CAZHVR010000055.1:0-2119 GCA_964536225.1 uncultured Pirellulales bacterium | reverse complement strand
GCCACTATAACGTCGTTGGGTTTTAGTCCTGCTTTATCCGCGGGACTGCCGGCTATGACCTTGGCGACGAGGGCGCCTTTTGTGTCGGGAAGCTTCAGGGTTTTGACCAGTGCGGAGTTAACGTCCTCGATTTCTATCCCTAAATAGCCCCGCGTCACTTTGCCCTTTTCGATGAGCTGCGCCATAATTTTCTTTGCCGTATTTGAAGGAATCGAAAGCCCGATGCCCTCGTTGCCACCCACCGAGGAAATGATGGCCGTATTTATTCCGATTACCTCTCCCTGCATATTAGTAAGGGGCCCGCCGGAATTGCCCGGGTTTATTGCCGCGTCTGTCTGAAGAAACGTCTGGTAGCCGCTGCTCGTTATTCTTCCTTTTGCTGAAATAATCCCTGATGTGACGGTATGGGGCAGACCTTCCGGCGCCCCGATGGCCAGCACTAAATCACCGACTTCGATTTTCTGGCTGTCCCCCAGTGGCGCGGATATCAGGTTCGGCGCGTCTATTTTTACAATGGCAAGGTCCGTCCGCCGGTCGGAACGCACCCATTCTGTCGAGTAGCTGCGCCCGTCGAACAGCACCACCTCCACTTTGTCGGCCCCGTGAACGACGTGCCAGTTGGTAAGGATGTAACCTTTGTCGGCGTCCACGACGATGCCGCTGCCCAGCCCCCGCTCGTATAGATACTTCGGCGGGCTGTTGACCTCCTGGGGCGGGCCGCCCTCGCCGAAGAACCACCGCATAAAATCGTTCATATTGACCGAGGGCGGCGGCTGATATTTTATCCGCTCGCTTACCCGCACCACCACCACGGCCGGCATCATCGCTTTTGCCACGGAGTTAAACAGCGGCGACAATACGTCCCCTTTTTGAAGCTCCTTGAGATTTTCCCTGTATCCGCGGACCTCGCCCGCCACTTTCTGATAGCTCGTGCGCTCCGCCAGATAAGGTATGTAGAAAAATGCCCCTATAGCTAAGGAAATTATTGCCAGGGCTGTGAATACAGAACCGGTTTTTGCTTTCATTTTTATTTCTCCTCATTTAACAATCAGTATCCTTGTAACATTGTTTTTACCTTGTTAAGACCATTGCTTTCGCCGTCACAGCTTATCCACATCAATCTCCTCTAACCATTAGGGAATTGCTTAATTTGACCGTTTTGATTCCTTAAACAGCCGATTACCCGGCAATCAGCTAAGCATTGCTCGCTTCACAACGAAAGTCACCGTCGCCTGCTTCTTATAAACGGCGAGCGTCTAAGCATACATCCCGCCTCAATTAGGCAAATTCCTTATTTACTGTTTTCAGGCCGCCGGACAGAATTGAGCCGGATATGAACGGCTCGATAGCCAAATAAGATTTAAATTACGGCAGGGGCGGAATTATGAAAAATATCATTGTCGGCCTGTTACTGCTTTGCCTGCTTTCGATTTCGATATTCTTAGGCGGCTGCAATACTGTCAGGGGTATGGGCGAGGATATCGAGGCAGGAGGCGAGGCAATCCAGAACGCGGCTAAATAAAAACAATAAATTAAGGAGTAAATGAAATGTGCAGAAAAACGAGAACATTGTGTCTTATTTTAACGGCCTGCTGCTTTTTGCTTTTTTCAGGATGTAAAAAGAAAGGCACCGAAGGTGCAACAAGCGAGCCAAACGATGTAGAACAGAAGGTTTCACAGGCGGTAAGCGAAAGCGGCGATTATCTCAATAAGCAAAAAGATGTCGTCCTCCAGAAGGCAAACAGCACTTACGACCAGCTTAAAAATGATACCCAGCAATTGATTTCGAAGATGAAGGAATCGGGAAGCAAGGATTGGCAGACAATAAGCGCCGACCTCAACAGCAAGCTGACCGTTGTGCAGCAAAAATTAGGCGACCTCAAGGAAGCGGGAAGCGATGCAATGCAGAAAGCAGGCGATGCCTTCAATAAGGCCGTTGATGACCTTAAAAAGACCTACCAAAATGCAAAGTCCGATTTCGAAAAATCGCAGTAAAGCTTATTTTCACCCGGTGTGAAGCGGATTTGAAACGGGTTTTTCAATTTCAACCTGCGGATTGTTCCCGCTTTCTGTGAAGGAACGATTTCGATTTGATTTGCCTTAATTGAAATTTATAAAC
>CAZHVR010000054.1:0-18930 GCA_964536225.1 uncultured Pirellulales bacterium | reverse complement strand
TCTGCTTTGTATATGGCCCGCCTGAGACCGTCGAGCGATACACGTTATAGCCGTCCAAATCACCTTCGGAATTGTCGTTCCAGTTGAGCGAGACCATACTATCACCCTCTACCGCCGACAGCCCCGTCGGCGCCGCAGGTGGAGTAGTGTCTTGGCCGGAGGAAAGTGAAAGGGTCGTTACACTTTTTGCAGGCAAAGTCACAGGGTTGGCTGGGTTGTAGCTTCCGACGTGGACACAGTTTTCCGTCTGGCTCGTTCGATAGACATCGCCGCTTAAAACGGAAAAGCCGGTAAATGAGAGGTCGAGGTCAATGTCGGTATCGCTGCTGGTGTTGATTATTACGACGCTCAGTTGACTGTTGTCGGGGCTGATATAGGCCGACGTTCTCAGTGTGTCAGAGTCGTCTGTGATGTCAACTCGCTGCCAGCCGGAATGGATGAAAGCAGAATATTGCTTGAATCCGTAGTAGTCGGAGTTGATGGTGTAAGAAGATGAGGTTATGCTCACAAGACCTACAGATGAAGTGCCCCAGAAAAGGTCCCAGTAAAAATAGCCGGCCACTTCCTCGACAACCAACGAGTTATGCAGCAGCAATGCCATATTATATGCGTCTGGCCATGCAGAAGGGTCCGAAGCTTTCTCGTATTCTGTCTGGAAAAGCGGCTTGGTGCCCCAGGATGAGTTTAAACTTTGCATAGCGCTGAGATATGCGTCAGGGTTATCTCCGGCGTTGATATTATAAAGGTGGTGTGCATAGCCGTAAACGTGTGACTGGTTGATGATTGCCGACAGGTAGCTGGATAAGCTGTATCCGCTTGCACCGTTAAAGCCGCTTGTTTCAGGCCCAATCATCTTCGGCATAGACGAGCCGAACCGCGAATACATCTCGTTGTAAACGGCTTCGAAGGCCTGGTTGTAACCGGCGACGCTCGAGTTTTCTGTTGGGTTGAAACGGCAGGAATCCCAACTGGCGTCGTAATCAGGTTCGTTTTGTATGCTGATATAGTCAGCATCTACACCGTAACCGGACCAGGCCGTTATACTGTCCGCCCACCAGTCGGCGAAATCTGAATATACGTAAGCACTGGGCCCGCCGTCCAGTGTTGCGTTACCTCCGCCAGCCGTGTCGTTGTTACTTTTGAGATAGGCCGGCGGTGACCAGGAGGAAATCAGGACCTTCAACGGCCGGCCAAGCGATGCCTCGCCGGCTGCGATTATTTGACTCGAGCTGTTCATATAGCTGGCCCCGTTGTCCTCGTCGTATGCGTTTCGCAGTCGGTATATATCAAGACCTAAATTGCCGAACAGGATGTCATATATCTCCGGATGTGAATTGCCAAGTGCAACAAGTGTTCCTTCGTACCATGCCCCTGCGGCCCCAAAACCTTCAATTTCCTGATAGCGGGTATTTATATTGACCTGGCCCGTTGCTTCAGGGTCAACAGGGCCAACTTCCGGGCCGTATACGACCATATCATCAACATATATATCTACGCTTGCATCCGGACCTTCGACATACACGAGCAGTTCCGTGAGCGTCCCTGTTACATTCAGTGTGAAGCTGCCTGAAATCTGCACCCAGCCGCTATTGCTGGCTGTGCCGGAGGCACCCCAGGAATAATTAGTACCATCTCCGTCTGTTTGTTGAAAAGATATATGGATTGTGGAACTGGCAGAGGTGCTGGTTCTGACCCAGCCGGATACCGTGTAGGTTTCCCCTATTACCATTTGGTCTATTACGTTCTGCTGTATTCCCTGCCATGTATCTGTTCTGTTGTAAGCCCTTGCGCAGTAGGTGCCGCCGTGAGGGGCAGGAGAGGTAACGGCCTGGATTGAGCAACTTCGGGCGGACCAGCCGGTTGTGCCGCTTTCAAAGCCGGGATTTGTCAGGATATTCGTATCGCACAAGGCCGTTGCCGACATCAGTATTAGAGCGAAAAATACGTAGGTGCAAAGCGGTTTTATGCGCATTTTATTCTCCTAAACACGGTTTTCCTGCACAGAATTTTGTCCATTTGCAGGTTGATTTGACACGAATTTATAAGCAAATATGCTGTTTTTCCGTTATAGGGTGGTAAGGGGGCTGTTAAGCCCGAAATATCCTCCGATTTTGGCTTTTCGTTTCTTTTCATCACTTCACGTCTACACAGAACCTATGTTTTGACTGCCCTATACAGGGCTGGAGGTGTGAAAAACGAGTATATCGGTTATACTTAGTAAACGATTACTGAACTCAAACATATTTATACCTAAATTTGTTATGCCGGTCAAGCTTTATCTTGTTTTGAAGCATTTTTTTGCTCTATCCTTGTTATACAGCGAGGGTTACGGCGATTTTCGAAAAAAAAAGCGAAAAATTGCAAAAAAAGCTGGACATAGACAGGCAAGAATGATAATGTAAACTAAGCAAGTAAACGTTTACTTAAAGTTAGGTTTTTTAATTAATTTTGTGGATTTACCTAACTGCGTTGAGGTTGTAATAAATGGCAGTAACGCAAAACAATTGTGTGCCGACTATAAGGGAGGTTGCAGCGCATTGCGGTGTCAGTCAGGCAACGGTAAGCCGTGTATTAAATGGTAACTTCAAACACGGTTTTTCGGTTAGACGTGAGGTTCATCAACGCATTGTCGAAGTGGCTGATGCCCTGGGATATCGTCCGAATCTTGCAGCCAGGAATCTCGTCCAGCGACAGACCAAAATAATCGCTATTCTGGGCTGCGACATCGCTTTGGGATGGCCGGGCAATATTTATCAGGCAATTATTGACGCCTCTGTCGAGACGCTCCATTCAGGCGGGTACAACGTTTGTATGAACGTTCCGAATCTGGCGGAGAACCGCTGTGAGCTGCCACCGTGGAAGGTGGACGGGGCGATTGTTCTTCAGGAATGTTCGCCTGAAACCGTAGAGGAGATGGAAAGGGCCAATCTTCCATACGTGGTCATAAACGGTGCCGGAGGTCCGAGCGGCTCATCAGTTATTCCCGATGATATTGAAGGTACGAAACTGGCTATGCGTCACCTTGTGGAACTTGGCCACACCCATATAGCTTACGCAGGCCCGACGCGCGAGCACAAAAAGCACAGGAGCATCAGCGAAAGGCATGATACATATCTTTCTGAATTAATAAGGTACGGGCTTGAACCGATGCGCAATCATAACAAGGTTTTTAACTCGGCATCGGCGTTTCTGGCGTCTTCCGTGATGAAGTACCACGCAACGGCGATTCTTGCCTACGACCACATCGAGGCGATGAGAATACTTCATGCCGCACACATGCTTGAAATTCAGATTCCCTTACAGGTCAGCTTGGTATGTTTTAATGATGAATACCTTTGCAGTATTGTGACTCCGCCCCTGACAACCGTTGCCGTGCCTTCGAAACAAATGGGTCGAATGGCCGCGAAAATGCTGCTCGAGCGTATGCAATCACCTGAAGATTATCGTCCGAAATGTGAGAAACTTTCGCAGGACCTTATAGTGCGGGATTCGACAGCGGCTCCTTTGGGGAAATCGACTGGGGAATGATTTTATGATGGCCGGTGTTATTGGCCGGATATATCGGCTTAATATAAACGTATGGGTTGTATAAGGTAAACAAGGGTGATGGGTATATAAGAAATGAATGTAGGAGGTAATTAAGATGATGAAAAAGAAATTAATAACAATCGTACTGTTAATTCTTGCCGCTGGCGTAATTGTCTCTGCAAAAGAGGTCATAAATATTGACCTCAACGGCTATGGAGACAACGGCAGCTACGTTGGAAACGGTGCCTACGACGTCGGAGACAAAGCCGTGTGGAAGGTTTACTACGGCGGCTGGGGAAAAGCCATAGGGTCCGACAGGACCGAGTCGCTCGTAGATGCGACGGTGCCGGAGGCAGAACTTTGGTATGCGAGCACCTACGCCGCACAGGTCTGGATAGGCGACGACGGGCAAAACCACGGTTATTTGTATGGCAACGCTCTGCTGGACGATGGTTTTGAAGCAAACGCTACCCCGGCTCCCAAAATAGCGTTGTTCGGCCAGGATGCCTATACGGGCGTTTACGACATTTACGTTTACGGAGCTGAAGCGGGCAGTTTTACACTCAATTACTATGGCACACCAACGACCTTCTCAGTGGACGGAGACGCCAACGAGGGGCAGTTCGAATTAGGTCACAACTATGTCGTTTTCAACGACGTGGATATCAATAACGCTGATTCTGCAGACGTTAATATAACTTATACCAACGTAATCAACGGCCTTCAGCTTGTAAAACAAAAGGAGCCCTTTGTCATTGAGCCCAATTCCCTGGGCCTGATTCGCATACCGGCAGGCGACTACGACGTTGCAGGCGATAGAAACCAGAGAGATGATGAAACCATAATCCGGGGGCCTGACGTTTTCTTTGATGACGTTAATGCAATTGGACGGTATGTTGGTTTTCTGGATTCACAGGAGTTTATGGAATACGACATTACCGTCGATGAAGCCAATGAGGGGCAGTATGAAATTAACCTCGGCATTATGGGCGGACCATACGCAGAAGTTGCAGACGGAACAATGTTCATTTTCCTTGACGACCATCTTCTCGGAGACGTGAACATGGTGCTTTTTGACCAGCCGGGAGAGATTGGCCATACAAGCAAAGTTACCGCCAATCTTTACGAAGGCAGTCACAGAATAAAATGGCTGTTGGAAAGCACTGAAATAAATTACGCGGCAACGGGCGGCAATATTGCCGACGTCAACTTTACTATTATCGGCGACACGGTCATCGCGGATTGCGCCGACGTTGTCAATTACGGGTTCGGTCTTGTCAGAGACCTCAACGGCGACTGCATTGTTGACTTCGAAGACCTTAAGCTTGCCGTGGATGACTGGATGATGTGCAATAATCCGGATCCGTCTCAGTGTTTTTAACGTGATGAAAAGGCGACAGAAAACGCATTAAAAAATAAAAAGGAGAAGGTAAAATGAAATATAAAGTCAAATTATCAATTAAAATTATCTTGTTCTGCTGCCTGTTAATGGCAGGAGCCGCCTCTGCAAACAGCGTCACAAAGACCCTGTATATCGACGGTGTCGAAATAGGCGCTTCAGGGGGCCTTGATGCGCTTAGTTTTCCCTTTCAGCGTCTGACAATCGGGGCCGAGGGTAATCTCAATTACCGTTACAACGGGCTTGTCGGTCTGATAGACGAGTTCGCCGTTTACGCAGGCGACCTGAATGAGATTGATGTCAGCGAGCACTACAACGCTGGTCCGGGCGGTTATGTAGCCGCAGTTCAGGCGGATAGTCCTCTTCTATATCTGAGGTTCGAGGATGCCTCAAGCAGTGAAGGTGATAAAGCCGCAAATAGCGGAAGCGCCGCCGATGTCAACAGCACTTATATCGGGGCCGTTGCACTTGCAACCGGCTATGTGGGAAATGCCGCGGAACTGCATGGAGCTGACGGCGGGACCGGCGACTGCATTGACGTTTGCGACTGGGATTTACAATTTTCTCTTTACGATATAACTGTCGAGTTCTGGGTCAAGACGACACAGACCACCGAATATCCGAGATTTTTCCAGCATAACGGTGATGGTGCAGAGGAAGGAAGCTACGGCGCCATGTATGTTGCGGGGACCAATGACGTAGGCCTTATCGGCGGCGGTCAAACTGGTTACCTTAGTGCTGTATTAAACGACGGCGACTGGCATCACGTCGTTGTAACGTACAACACGCTTGTTAACCCGGATCTGCTCAGCACATTCAATTATGAAGCCGAAGTGCTGGCAGACGACCCCTGCGTGTATTTAAAATTTGATAACCCGACGCCGGCGGACTCTTCGGTAAATCATTACTGGGTCGGTTACAGTGTCAGGTCGGCAAATCCGGCAATAATCCGGCCGGCTCCCGGCGCAATGGGCGGCAGCGCCTTGTATTGCGATAACCGTTATACAAGCGGTGGGGTCACGCGTGCCTACACCTGGAACGAAGGCGGCGTCAGCAACAACCAGACCACCAACTGGAGACAATTTCCGGGCTGGTCGGATACGTGGGGACCCGAGTATCTCTTGACCGAGAATGATTATGTCGGATATCCTAAAGCAAGCAGGGATGCGACTTATGAACTGTGGTTAAAGAGCACCCCCGAATTGACCTCTGACACATACGCGAACATTTTCCAGCAGATTGGTGCATACCAGAGGGAGCCCAACGCTCCTTTCCTTGGCTTAACTGACGGTGGTAACCCCTCAACTGCGGGGTTGCGCGTGGGCGCCGGCAGTCAATTCTGGTATCCAGGCGTAACCGGGATTTTAGACGGCCAGTGGCATCAAGTTGTCGTTACCTACGATGAGAATGAAGTTGACCTCGGCGGGTCGTTGGGTCTTCAAATGTACGTTGACGGCGCGCTTAGAGCTGCAACAACCATTTATGACCCCGTCAATAAAAGGGCAAAGCAGGGTAATTCGTTCGGAGACGGAACTAACAATGGTGTGTTCTATACATTTATGCTTGGCTGTGCGAATAACGTGGGATATGGTTACAATTCTTACGGCGGCTGGATGGACGAAGTTGCGGTTTATTCGGGCATTTTGAGCGCTGAGCGAGTTGCGGTGCATTATGCTGCATGGCAGCCCAGAGATTGCGAAGACGTTCTGGCAAGAGGCCTGAAATATCCGGGCGATATGGACGGTGACTGCGATGTTGACTTCTATGATTACGCCATATTTGCCCAGGGCTGGGCGCAATGTAACGACCCGGGCGGATGTCCGTAAACGGATTTTGCTGAACGGTCGATAGTTTTAGGACGTAATTTATTTGTTAAAAAGCGAAGATTTGGCCGATTTTTAAGAAAAGAGGCCGGATTAGTTGAAGGATTTGTTAAAATAGGTCGCGGTTGCGATTGATTTTGACTGACCGTTGAGAGCACAGAGAAAATGAATACTCTGTATCCTCTGTGCTCTTGGCGGACGAAAGGTGTATGATGCGAAAGTCGAAGGCGTTTACGTTAGTGGAACTGTTAGTTGTGATAGCAGTCATAGCACTTCTTATGGCGATATTGCTGCCTGCCCTGAGTAAAGCAAAAGAGATAGCCAGGAGAATTGTCTGCGGCAATAACGAAAAATCCCTTATGACGGCCAGTTTCATATACGCCAATACCTATGACGGCTGGTATGTGCCATACGGATATTATGTTCTGCCGTCGGTAGGTGGAAAGTCGAAATCGGCAGTAACGCCGAAAAGAGCAGGCGGTGGGGTAGATTGGGGCAATAAAGTTTTCTGGTTACCCAACGAGGCCTACAGGCGGATACTTGCGCTGGACTCTATGAAGCACCAAAAGGTTGATACGGATAACCCATTCAAGCTGCCGGAAGATTTCCAGTGTCCTTCGGATATTATAAGCAGGGACCCTTCCGAAGATACTCCCGATTTACATAACAGCAGCTTTTCTTATAATACTACAGATTTTATCGTTCAATATGGAGACCCTACGGATCCTCAATCCTGGCTTCCGAAAAATACAAACATTATAGGTCATAAAACGCAATCGATAAAAAGGCCCGCTGAAAGACTCGGCTTTATCGACGGCATTGACTGGTGGGCAGAATGGGGAGACGGAAGTAATTATAAACTTGCCTGGGACAAGCTCGGCCAGGCGAGTATTGCCGATTACAGAAGCGATACAATGGACCCTCGAATATGGGGTCCGGTCCTTTATCGCCATAGCGAAGGCGCAAACGCAACGTTCTATGACGGCCACGTCAGCTATATGAAAAAAGAGGACGTTTGGAAACAGGAGGATTATGATGCCCATCCCAAAAAACCGGGGATGTGGGTCGCCGATTGGAACTTATGGAGCCAGACGGGCCGTGCAAATTAACAGTAAGACCCTGCAGGATATACGAGTTGCGAATGTAGGCCTATGGGGTATAGGTCATCCTGGTTCGTAAATAATTTTATTAAATTTGTTCTTCTTTACCCTTCGATGCCGGAAAAGGAATTCCGTGATTGAGGTCTTTCAAAGTAATTCTGTTTGTCAGTTCTTTTCTTAGTGGTTCTATTCCGTATGTAAGCCGTTATAATACCCCTTTCAACCTTTTTCAGGTGATAATGGTTAAGGAGTCGTAAATGCGGGACGAATTGCAGAAACTCTCTATCAAAGAGAAAGTCGGTTACAGCTTGGGCGATACGGGGTCGAATCTGTTTTTCCAAACGTTCATCTATTTCATGCTTTTCTTTTACACAGATGTGTTCGGCATCACCGCCAAGGCGGCGGGGACTATGTTTTTGATTACCAAAATATGGGACGCCGTGAATGACCCGATGATGGGTATGATTGCAGACAGAACCAACTCCAGATGGGGGAAATTTCGGCCTTATTTACTGTGGGGCGCAATACCTTTCGGCGTACTTGGAGTGTTAGCCTTTACCACGCCCGAACTAAACTCTGCAGGCAAGCTTATATATGCTTATGTTATGTACACATTGCTGATGATGGCCTATACTGCTGTCAATGTGCCATATGCATCAATAATGGGGGTTATGACACCAAATACTGTTGAGCGAACCAAAGTTTCCTCTTACCGATTCGTGGCTGCTTTTGCGGCATTATTCTTCATCCAATACTTTATCCCGACAATGACAGAAGACGCGGCTAATCCGCAGAAGAGCTGGCAATTGACCATGACTATGATTTCCGGATTGGCCGTTGTTCTGTTTTTCATTGCTTTCTTTTCTTCCAGGGAGCGAGTTCAACCACCCAAGGGTCAGAAAACTCCATTTAAGCAGGACCTGATCGACCTGGCCACGAACAAACCATGGCTGCTGATAGGTATTGCTACCGTCTTGCAACTCATATTCCTTTGTATGCGAGGTGGAAGTACGTTTTTCTATTTCAGATATTTTGTAAAAGATCAGGAGTTAATGTTGTTCGGAAATGCCCTTAGTGTATCATATTCGAGGTTGTTTTCCGCATTCACGATGTCAGGGACAGCACTTACGATAATCGGAGCCATCGTGACAACACCTATTAGTAAAATCTTCGGCAAATCGATGACTTACGCGGTTTTTTTGGGTATAGCCGGTATATCCTCAGGACTTATAATTTTCGCAGGTTCGCAGGATGTCGCTTTTATATTTATTCTGAACCTCATTGCATCATTTTCAGTTGGCCCCGTGTCGGTATTACAGTGGGCTATTTATGCCGACGCTGCGGATTATTCCGAGTGGAAGAAGAATCGTCGTGCTACAGGGCTTGTGATGTCCGCTTCACTTTTTATGCTGAAACTTGGAATAGCTCTGGGAGCTACAGCTAATGCATGGATACTTGCGGCTTATGGTTATCAACCTAATCAGGAACAAACTGAGATGGGTTTGTTAGGCATACGTATGGTAATGACTGTTTACCCCGCAATTTTCGCCTTGGTTGGTATGGTATTGATGTTCTTTTATCCGTTGGGTAAGAAGGAGATGGAGCGGGTCGAGCTTGACCTGATAGAGCGTCGGAGGAAACGTGAGCTTGATACGCCTGCTGAAGAAGGGGGGCAGGCGTAATGTTTCGTTATTTGGCTGCGATTGCTGCTTTGCTGATGGTCGCCGGCTGTGCGGCCAGGGCAACGCTCAAAGAGGCCTATTCAAAGGATTTTCTTGTAGGCGTAGCACTGAATAAGGAACAGATTGAAGGAAAGCGTCACAGGGAAACGGCCCTTATCAAAAAACAATTCGATTCGATAACCCCTGAGAACGTGCTGAAGTGGGAAAAAGTCCACCCTGAGCCGAACGTGTATAATTTCGAGTTAGCGGATAAATACGTCGAGTTCGGCAAGAAGAACAATATGTTCATCGTCGGTCATACCCTCGTCTGGCACCATCAGACACCGCGCTGGGTGTTCGAAGACGAAAACGGAAAGCCCGTGGACCGTGACACGCTCCTGAAACGGATGAAGGACCATATTTTTACGGTCGTAGGCCGATACAAGGGCCGCGTTGACGGCTGGGACGTTGTGAACGAGGCCGTGAGCAGCGGCGGAAGATTGAGAAAGACCCGGTGGCTGGACATTATCGGTGATGATTACATCGCCAAGGCCTTCGAATACGCCCGCGAGGCCGACCCGAACGCCGAGCTGTATTACAACGATTATGATTTGTGGATAAAGGGCCACAGGGTCGTCGCCGTCCACCTTGTTAAAAATCTTCAGGCGGCTGGTGTTCGCGTTGACGGCGTCGGATTGCAGGGCCACTGGACCTTAGACAGCCCTCCGCTCAACGAGATAGAGGCGACTATCGAAGCGTTCGCTGAGTTAGGCGTCAAGGTGATGATTACGGAGCTGGATGTATCGGTTCTGCCCAGCGCCTCCAACGTTACGGGCGCCGATATATCCAAGAATTTCGAGCTGCGAAAAGAGCTTAACCCATACCCGAACAGATTGCCTGCCGAGATGCAGAAAAAGCTTGCGAAACGTTACGCGGATTTATTTTCGCTGTTTTACAAGCACGCTGACGCAATCAGCAGAGTAACTTTCTGGGGCCTCCACGACGGTGTATCCTGGCGGCACAACTGGCCGGTCAGGGGACGCACGGATTATCCTTTGCTGTTCGACAGTCATTGCAGGCCCAAGCCGGCCTTTGGCGCCGTAATCAAAGTCGCTGAGGGTGATGAATAAATTTCAGCCGGGATGGCACGCCCGGCCGATGTTTGTCACAGCTTACTCACGGCCTCGATAAAGGCGACGATGTTTTCCGTAGGGACGTTCGGGGGCATACCTCCGCCGCACGATGTGATGACGCGGCTTCGGTCCGAAAGGCCGTTCAGCATCACCAAGACCGCTTCCTTTACCTGCTCCGGTGTTCCTGCAGCCAGGACGTCCCTCGGCGGGATATTGCCCAGTAAAGCTACACTGTCTCCGGCTAACTTTCTCATTTCCGCCAAGCCGTGGTCGCTGCTGAAGTTGAAAAGATTCACCCCGATTTGGGCAAGATGCGGGGCACAGACAAGACCGCGTGCGTCGTTGTGGAAGAACCGGACCTTAACGTCCCGGCAGTTGAAAATCTTTTGTAGCCGCGGTTTGGCGGATTTGACAAAATCCTGCTCGCCGAGAAAGCCGACGATGTCGTCAAGAATGAAAATGCCGTCGATGGTCGGAAACGCTTCGATTTGAAGGCACAGCCAGTCGATAATGAAATCAGTGATAGTGTCGAGGAGGCGGGAGGTTTCATCGGGATTCGCGCGGATACCCATAAGAAACTCGGTCGTGCCGGCGAGGAACGAGGCGATATTAAGCGGCCCGCGTGATACGGCAAACCTTATGGCGTGCCCCTCCTTTTCTATTTGGCTTTGTGTGTGTTTAAGACGTTCGAGCGCGAATGGCAGCAGGCCGTCTTTCGAGGGGTCGGGCCTGCCTATGGAACCGGCCTTTTCCAATGTCGTGATAACAGGATAGGCAAACGGCAGTTCATTCGTCTGCCAGGAGCATTTCGAGCCGAATGCCGACGGCTCGGTGCACATTCCGAATTCGGACCAGAACCCCGGTAGAAATATCACTTGGGGAAAACTCTCAATGGCCTTCAAATTGGCGTCGAGCCACATCTGCTCACTGCTGTAATAATCCATTACCGACATACCTGCCCAGCCCGGAAGCCAGGGGCTGTCTATTATGAAGCCGACCGGCAGGGTGCTATCGACCTGGCCTTCGATAACGTTAAGCAGCGTCATCCATTGCTTCTCTGTCATTTGTGCACCTAATCCTGATTTTTATATTGCAAAATTTACAATTCACGCCGTGCCAACATTTTATTCGTAAAGCCGGTTTCTATAAAGTGTTCTTTTGCCGATTTATGCAAACGTTTCAAATGTCCGCCCTGCAAAAACCCTCTGGCAAACCATCCCAGGCTGTGTTATAAGCGAATACCAATACTTGAATCCCATCCCGCCGTCCGGGTTGGCGGATTGTTTGAGGAGAACTTGTATGAAAGCAGCGGTCCTGACCGGCATCAGGCAAATGGAAATCACGGATGTGCCGAAACCCGCCGTCAAAAACGATACCGACGTCCTGTTGAAAATCAGGGTTGTAGGCGTCTGCGGCAGCGACGTCCACTATTACCGCACGGGCAGAATCGGCTCGCACGTTGTCACGTATCCCTATCTTGTCGGCCACGAGTGCTCTGCAACCGTTGAAGCCGTCGGCAAAAAAGTAAAACGGGTCAAAGCCGGCGATGAGGTCGCCGTAGAGCCGGTCATCTCCTGTCATAACTGCTCTCAATGCAAAATGGGTCGTGAAAACACCTGTTTGAAGTTAAAATTTCTCGGCACTCCCGGCCAGGGCAACGGCTGTCTGTGTGAATATATCGTTATGCCGGAGGATTGCTGCCTGCCCACTAAAGGACGAATATCTCTCGAGCAGGCCGCTCTCTGTGAGCCGTTCGCAATCGGCTTCTACACCGTTAAGCAGTCGCGACTTGCTCAGGGCGACAAAATAGCCATTCTCGGCTCCGGCCCAATCGGGCTGAGCTGTCTGGTCGCCGCACGCATACAGGGGGCTAGTGTTATTTATATGACCGACAAGCTCGATTATCGCGTTGACTTCGCGAAAAAAGGCGGCGCAACCTGGACCGCAAATCCGGATAAGTGCGATGTTGTTAAAGCCGTACTTGAAATAGAGCCGTTAGGAGTTGATATTGCCTGTGAGTGCGCGGGCCAGCAGGAGACAATCGACCAGGCAATCGGGCTATTGCGGCCGGGCGGCACACTTATGCTGGTCGGCATACCCGAATTTGACCGCTTCAGTTTCCCCGTCGACCTTGTGAGGCGAAAAGAAATAACCATCGTCAACGTCCGCAGACAAAACCACTGTAACGACAAGGCGATGGAGCTTGTCGCGGATGGCTCGGCAAAAATCGGTTCCTTCGCAACGCACCGTTTCAAACTCGAGCAGTCAAAAGAGGCCTTCAACCTCGTTGCCGATTACTGCGACGGAGTCATAAAGGCGATGATAGAATTGTAAAAGTGAATCAGCCCTTTGATTTGGATTGCGACATAAGTTCCGTGAACTTGTTGAAAAGGTATCTGGAGTCGTGAGGGCCGGGCGAGGACTCCGGATGATACTGGACGCAGAATGCCCTGAGGCGTTTGCAGCGGAAACCTTCGAGTGTGTTGTCGTTGAGGTTGACGTGGGTCAGCTCGACTCCCAGCGCGCCGGGATTGTCTTTAAGCGAATTGATATCAACACAGAAGCCGTGATTTTGCGAGGTTATCTCGACCTGTCCTGTTTCAAGATTTTTAACGGGGTGATTGGCGCCGCGGTGTCCGAATTTGAGCTTGAATGTCTTGCCGCCCAATGCCAGGCCTAAAATCTGATGGCCCAGGCAGATTCCGAAAATCGGGACCTTGCCTAAGAGTGCCCGTGTGTTTTCGATGGCATAAGTTACTGCGGCAGGGTCGCCGGGGCCGTTGCTAAGGAAGACCCCGTCCGGCTTTTCTGCGAGGACCTCTTTTGCGGATGTAAACGCGGGCACAACCTGAACGTGGCAGCCGTGACTGATAAGCAGCCGGAGAATATTCTGCTTGATGCCGAAGTCGTAAGCGACCACTTTATATTTCAGCTTTGGTTTCTCGGCCGATGGATTCAGTACGTCCACCACGGGCTTGTCCCACTTGTAGGGCTTTTTCGATGTCACGTCTTTTACTATGTCTCTGCCGACAAGGCCGGGATAACGTTCGAGCTTTTTCGCTAGTTTGGCTGTGTTAAATTCCGTCGAGGAGATAATGCCCCTCATAGCGCCTTCGGTGCGGATGTGCTTGACGAGCTTTCTCGTATCGATTCCTGCCAGGCCGACCACATTATTGGCCTTGAAATATTCGCTTAGCGGCCGCTGGTTTCTCCAGTTGCTGGGGTATTCGCAGTTCTCCTTGACGATGAAGCCGGCGGCGTACACCTTTTTAGATTCTACGTCGAGGGCGTTGGTGCCGTAATTGCCGATTAAGGGATACGTCATCGTGATAATCTGCTCGTAATACGACGGGTCGGTAGGTATTTCCTGATAGCCGGTCATACTCGTGTTGAATACAACTTCTCCGCACTTCTGGCCTTTTGCGCCGAAGCTTGTGCCTTCGAAAACTGTCCCGTCTTCAAGTAAAAGGATGGCTTTCATATTTTTACTTTTTCCTTTTTACTTTTTCCTTTTGCTTTATGGTGCAGCTGAAGGGCCTTGACGCCGATTCGTTCTTTCTTAAGGGCATCGATTGCTTTTGCTACGGCCGTCGCCGCCCTGATGGTTGTTACATACGGCACCTGCTTGTCGAGGGCGGTTCTTCTGATTGAAAATGAGTCGCTGACCGTTTGTTTTCCGATAGTGGTATTGATAATCAGGTCCACCTGTCCGTTGATGATTGAATCGATTATGTTCGGTCGGCCCTCGCTTACCTTGAGCACGAACTCAGCAGGAATATTGTTATGGATGAGGGTTATGCAAGTTCCTTTCGTGGCGACGATTTTGAAGCCCATTTGATGCAGCCGGCGGGCGACCTCGGTTGCCTTTTTCTTGTCGTCGTCCTTGACGCTTATAAGCACTGTGCCGGACGTGGGCAGGGCGTTTCCGGCGGCTATCTGGCTTTTGGCGTAAGCGATGCCGGCCTCATCGGCGATTCCCATAACCTCGCCCGTCGAAAGCATCTCAGGCCCTAAAATTGTGTCAACGCTGGGAAACTTCAAAAATGGGAATACCGCCTCTTTAACCGAATAGTGTTTCGGCCGGACCTCCTTCGTGAAGCCAAGTCCATCCAGGGTCATCCCCGTCATAACTTTCGCCGCCAGTTTTGCCAGCGGCACGCCTATGGCCTTGCTGACAAAAGGTATCGTTCGCGACGCGCGGGGATTGACCTCCAGCACGTAAATTTCATCGTCCTTGATGGCGTACTGGATGTTAATCAGCCCTTTGACTTTCAGCTCCAGTGCCAGCGTTTTTGTCTGGCGCATCACCTCAGCGATGGTTTCCTGCTTGAGCGATACCGGCGGCAGGGTGCAGGCGCTGTCGCCCGAATGCACGCCCGCCTCTTCGATATGCTCCATTATCCCGCCTATAACTACCCGTTTGCCGTCGCATATCGCATCGACGTCTAATTCGGTGGCGTCATTGAGGAACTGGTCTATGAGAATCGGGTGCTCGCCTGAAACCTCAATGGCTTCGTCCACACAGCGTTTAAGCGACTGTTCGTCGTAAACAATTTCCATTGCCCGGCCGCCTAATACGAACGAAGGCCGAATCAAAAGCGGATAACCCAGTTTGTTTGCGATTTTCAGCGTCTCGTCATACGACATTGCCGTGCCGGACATCGGCTGGCGAAGCTTAAGTTTTTTGACGACCTTATTGAAGCGTTTGCGGTCTTCGGCCCTGTCGATACTGTCGGGACTCGTGCCGATGATATTGACTCCAGCATGTTCGAGCGGTACGGCCAGTTTCAGCGGCGTCTGTCCCCCGAACTGGACGATTATCCCTTCCGGCCGTTCCTTTTCGACTACCGACATTATGTCCTCGAAGGTCAGCGGCTCGAAATACAGACGGTCCGACGTATCGTAATCGGTGGAGACGGTCTCGGGGTTGCAGTTGACCATTATCGATTCGACACCGATTTCCTTGAGCGCAAAAGAGGCGTGGACGCAGCAATAATCGAACTCAATGCCCTGCCCGATGCGGTTTGGCCCGCCGCCTAAGATAACGACTTTTCTTCTTTTAGTCGGGTTGGCTTCACATTCTTTTTCATATGTCGAATACAGGTAGGGGGTGGACGCCTCGAATTCGGCGCCGCAGGTATCGACCATTTTATATACCGGCTCTATGCCTGCCCGCTGACGCTGTTTGCGGAACTCGTGCTCGGGCGTCTTGAAAATTGAAGCCAGATATTTGTCGCTGAATCCATATTCTTTCGCCTGCCGCATCAGGGTATTATTGATTTTTGTTTTTCCCGCCTTCTTTATTTTGTCTTCGAGCCGGACGATATCCTTTATATTGTTCAAAAACCACGGGTCGATTTTCGTCAGCTCGAAAATTTCCTCTACGCTTATCTTTCTGCGCAGTGCTTCCGCCACGTACCAGATTCTGTCCCAGTAGGGCGTCCGCAGCTTGTCTTTAAGCTGGCGATTAGACAGCTCACGATTTATATGTCTGTTATCGAGGGAATAACGGTCTATTTCGAGCGACCGGATTGCCTTCTGCATTGCCTCCTTGAAGGTCCTTCCTATTGCCATCGCCTCGCCCACCGATTTCATCTGCACCGTAAGTGTCGGGTTCGTCACCCGGAATTTTTCGAACGTAAACCGAGGCCATTTCACCACGCAGTAGTCGATTGTCGGCTCAAAGCAGGCGGGGGTCTTTTTCGTAATATCGTTTGGAATTTCATCCAGGGTGTAGCCGACCGCCAAAAGTGATGCAATTTTAGCTATCGGGAAGCCCGTTGCCTTCGAGGCCAGCGCCGAGCTTCGCGACACACGCGGATTCATTTCGATTACATATAATTTGCCGTTATCGGGATTGACCGCAAACTGGATATTCGAGCCGCCCGTCTCGACGCCTATCGCCCGGATAATCTTAATCGAGGCGTTGCGCATTATCTGGTATTCTTTGTCGGTGAGCGTCTGCGCAGGCGCGACGGTGATACTGTCGCCCGTGTGTATGCCCATCGGGTCCAGGTTTTCAATCGGGCAGACGATGACGACGTTGTCTTTGCGGTCTCTCATTACCTCAAGCTCGAATTCTTTCCACCCGATGACTGATTCTTCGATGAGAATCTGATGTTTGGGGCTGAGGTTAAGACCCCAGTTGACGTATTTGTGGTATTCCTCCCTGTTGTAGGCGATATTGCCTCCGGTTCCGCCTAAGGTGTACGAGGGGCGGATAATAGCGGGCAATCCGATATACTCAAGGATTTTTTCCGCCTCTTGCATATTGTGAGCGTATCCGCTGCGAGGCACTTCAAGGCCGCAATTCTGAATTGTCTTTTTGAAGATATCTCGTTCTTCGGCCCGCTTGATGCTCGCGAGGTTTGCACCGAGCATTCGGACGTTGTATTTCTTAAGCACGCCGCTCTCGGCCAGTGCTACGGCGGTATTTAGCCCGGTCTGACCGCCTAAGGTAGGCAGCAAGCTGTCGGGCCGTTCGAGCCGGATTATTTTTTCGACGATTTCCGGCGTTATCGGCTCAATATACGTCCGGTCGGCAAAGTCCGGGTCGGTCATTATCGTGGCAGGATTGCTGTTGACCAAGACAACCTTGAAACCCTCCCGCCGCAAGACCTTGCACGCCTGGGCGCCGGAATAGTCGAACTCACAGGCTTGGCCTATGACAATCGGCCCTGAGCCGATAATCAGTATTTTGTGTATGTCTTTGCGTTTCGGCACTGTAGTTTTTCCGTCAACAGTTTAGTCAGGTGAAGGTATTAGTGCAGTTTTTTACAGCAAAATTTGCCGGCTGTCAATTGTTATCCCGCAGCCATCGGTCAATTGCCGCGGCGGCGGCCCGGCCGCTGTCGATTGCACGCACAACCAGCGTTGCCCCGTTGATAGTGTCGCCCGCGGCGAATACCCAGGGATCGCTCGTCTGAAAGCTCTTTACGGCCACATCTCCCCGCTGGTTCAATTCAAGCCCAAGCTCGGTAATCAATCCCTCGTGGCTTGCGTGCAGGAACCCCAGGGCCAGGAGGACGATGTCGGCATCCAGGGTAAACTCCGTTCCCGGCAGCTCTTTGATTTTCCAGTCGCCGTTTTGCCGGGTCCATTCCACCCTGCAGCATTCGATTTGTCTTATCCGCGTTTCCGTTCCCGTCAGCCGTCTGGTCATCACGCCCCACATCCTCTCGCAGCCCTCCTCGTGTGAGGTGCTCGTTCGCATTATACGGGGCCAGTTGGGCCAGGGGGTATCAGGCGGGCGCTGGTCGGGGGGGTCTGGTAAAATCTCGAGCTGCACGATGCTTTTTGCGCCCTGGCGACGGGCCGTTCCCACGCAGTCGCTGCCGGTGTCTCCGCCGCCTATTACGACCACGTTTTTGCCTCTGGCGTTTACTGGACTCGTTTCGCTCAGCTCGCCGGCATTTATTTTGTTCTGCGCAGTCAGGTAATCCATCGCGAACAGGACGTTTTCGAAACCTCTTCCCTGCACGGCCAGGTCCCTCGGCGTCCCTGCGCCTATTGTCAGGCAAATGCAGTCGAATTGTTTATGCAGGTAGTGTGCGGACAGGTCTTTACCCGCGAGAATATCGGTCTGGAACCGGACGCCTTCGGCGGCTAACTGGTTCAGCCGGCGGTCGATTATGGATTTGGCTAACTTGAAGTCCGGGATACCGTATCGCAGGATACCGCCGATTTTCTTGTCTTTTTCAAAAACAACTACGTCGTGGCCGGCACGTGCAAGCTGCTGCGCCGCGGCAAGTCCCGCGGGGCCGGAGCCGATTATAGCCACTTTTTTGCCTGTTTTTTCCGCCGCTATCTGGGGCTTTATCCAGCCCTCGGCAAAACCCCGCTCGACGACTTGAAACTCGATGTGTCTTATAAGCACCGGCTGGTCATTTATCGCCAGTGTGCAGGCGGTCTCGCAGGGCGCAGGACAAACTCTGCCCGTGATTTCGGGGAAGTTGTTCGTCGAATGCAGAAGCTCGCACGCCTGCCGCCAATTTCCCTCGTAAACGAGGTCATTGAGGTCAGGGATGGAGTTTTTAACAGGACAGCCAACGCCGTGACAGAACGGTATGCCGCAGTCCATACATCTTGCCGCCTGCTGCCTGATTTGTTCGGGCGTAAGCGGCAGGTCAAGCTCGTTGAAATCGTGTATTCGCTCTTCTATCGGGCGGTGCCCCGTTTCCTGACGTTTATATTTTAGAAAACCTTTTATCTCACCCATAAAACACCTCCTCTGTTGCAGGAGTCGTTTCGGTATCGCGGTGTTCGGCTGCACGCATCTTGTCCAGG
>CAZHVR010000053.1:0-20078 GCA_964536225.1 uncultured Pirellulales bacterium | reverse complement strand
TAACCTTATCGGGAGGCTCTGCTTTCATAGCTTATCTGTGTAATCTGTGGTTAAACTTTTCTACACGATGATAATAAACGAAATCTTCTATTCGATTCAGGGTGAGGGTTTGCTGGCGGGCGTGCCAAGCGTTTTTGTCCGCATTGCCGGCTGTCCCTTGCGCTGCACCTGGTGCGACACCAAATACGCACTCGACCCCTCAGCCGGCCAAGACCTGACCATCCCCCAAATCCTCGACAAGATTTCTCTTTCGAGGGCCGAGGGCCGAGCCAAGAGCCATTTGGTAATCACCGGCGGTGAGCCGATGGTAAACCCCCAATTGCCCCAGCTAACTGCCGAACTGAAAAAGCTAAGGAATCACATAACCATCGAAACCGCAGGTATCGAATTCATCCCGGATATATCCTGCGATCTGATGAGTATCAGCCCCAAACTATCGAACGCCAAAAACGCACCCGTTGCTCCCTCATATATCGAAGCTGTAAAACAGCTAATCGAGCATTACCCGTATCAGGTCAAATTCGTCGTGGACTTGCCCGGCGATTTGCCTGAAATTCTGAACTTTGCAGCCGGATTGAGAAATATCGACCCGGCAAAGATAATGCTTATGCCCCAGGCCAGGACACGCGAAGAGCTGCTCGCCAAATCCCCGATGGTTTTCGAGTTGTGCAGACAAACCGGCTACACCTTTTGCGCCCGCCTGCAAATCCTCCTTTACAATGGCCAAAGGGGAAAATAGCCCCTCGAACGGGGGATGCGAATTTAGTTTGCAGATAAACCTCACAGCACGGCCATCTTGCCCGCCCCCGCATCACTTTGGCCGGTGGCCGTACTGCGTCGTGCAAAGGCAATCTGCCTGTAGAGAAGAATCTCCCCAGCCCCCCTCAAGCTATGTCTGCCAATTCCTGTTTGACTTTCAATCGTCAATAATCAATAATAAACAGCAAATCTTAGAAGATTTTGCCCGGGTGGCGGAACTGGCAGACGCGCCAGCTTGAGGGGCTGGTGAGAGATTCTCTCATGCAGGTTCGACTCCTGTCCCGGGCAGTCACCGGTTTTTCGCAAGCGAAGCGTCGGGCACGACTGTTGGTAATTCATAGCCGTTTGGTTTAATCGAGGACGGGCGCTATCCGATTAGCCGAAGCAGCTTCGCGAAAGGCCGGGCAATTCAAGGGGAAAAGTCACACGGATTTCAAGTAAAAGTCAGCAATTACCGTATGTAAATTAGGCAATTTGCTAATTTCAAACAGGGGCAAATTAGGGTAGTGTCATCAGGCAGGAGACAGTACAGAGATGACGTGAAAGCGATTCGGCAGAGATTTGCCGGGCACAGGGTGAAGGTGTGTATGCAGAATAGCGAGATAAAACTATTTGAACGTTTGTAGCAGCGAAAGGGGAAACTATGGAAACCAAAACCAAGTCAATTGTGGATGATATTATCTTAGCCACTATCGGGGCGATGTTTATGACCCGCGAGAGGGCCGAGCAGATATTCGAGGATTACATCGAGCGGTGGGAGGAACAAAAGGGGAGCAGGGCGATGATTGTGGAAGATTTGATTAACCGCTCGAAGGAGGCGCACGAGAAGGTTGAAAAGGCATTGTCGGAGAGTATGAAGGACATCGTGTCGAAGCTGTCCCTTGCCAGGAGCGAGGACATTGAAAAAATCAAAAAGGACCTGAAGCGTATAGAAGGTAAATTAGACAAACTGTCCGTAAAGGAGCGATAATCAGTGGCATTTCATATCGGCTCATTAAAGACCCTGCAGCACCTTCGATGGTATGAGCATTTCATGAGTGTTTTAATCAAGTACGGTTTCGAGGAGCTTGCCAGCGAGATTAGCAAGGGTTCCAAGGGCAGCTTAGCGGCACGGCTCATGCCGAAGGCCGTTATTCGCGTCGGCAAAAAGCATACGCATGCCCAGCGGGTCCGGATGGCATTGGAGGAGCTTGGCCCGACGTTTATAAAGCTGGGGCAGCTACTGAGTGTGCGTCCGGACCTGATACCCCAGGAATATGTCAATGAGCTTCAGTATCTGCAGGACCAGGTCCCTCCTGATAATTTCGAAATAATACGCAACGAAATCGAGATAGAGCTCGGCGCGGATTTGTCCAAGTTGTTCGACCGGTTCGAGGAGGAGCCGATAGCGGCGGGCAGCATTGCGCAGGTGCATAAGGCCTTAACGCCGGAAGGGGACACCGTCGTGGTGAAGGTCCGCCGGCCTAATATCGCAAAGACAATAAAGACCGAGGGCGAGATTATAACCCATTTTGCAAAAGTAACGGAGGGGTTTCTCAAGAGGCACGGTGTTCCGGACCCGGTGCGGATAGCAAATGAGTTTAGCAAGGCGATGTCGAAGGAGGTTGACTTAGGCAATGAAAGGGAGGTGCAGGAGCGTTTTTACAGGTATTTTTTGCACGATGAAACCGTAAAGGTGCCGAAGGTTTACCCGAAGTACTGTACCAAAAGCGTGCTGACGATGGAATACATCGATGGTCTGAAGCTGGTTGACAAAAATACAGCGGTCAATGCCGGGCTGGACCCGCTGAAAATAGCCGACAACGGGATTCGCTACCTGCTCAAGCAGATATTCGAATTTCATCTTTTTCATACGGACCCTCACCGTGGAAATATATTTTTACTTCCTAATAACGTCGTATGCCTGATTGATTTCGGCCAGGTGTCTTATATAGATTCGGCGACGCGAAAACTTCTGCTTGGCTGGACCAAGGCGCTGGTGAGAAGGGACCTGGCGGGTATGATGCGTACCTTTCGCCACGAGCACGTAATGACCAGGGAGACCGATTTCCAGGAGCTCGGCACCGAGCTGGAGTATATGTTCGATTCGTACGCGGGCCTGCCGTCGGAAGAGGTGCCTTTCAGGGACATTATGACGCAGAATATGGACATTATTCGCAGACACCGTGCGGTATTTCCGTCGGGGTTCAGCTTAGTGCTCAAGAGCTTGCTGACAATTTATGATTTCAGCGACCGGTTAGGGTGCATTTATCATATTATCCCTACGCTGAGGGAGTCGGTATGGCGACAGGAGATGCAGAAGCTGGATATGCAGCATTTGCGTTTGATAGAATATGCGCTGTTCGATGCCGGCGAGATGCTTGTTAATCTTCCTCGCCACACCAATGCCATACTGACCAAGCTGGAACAGGGGGAATTCGGCATTAAGGTTCGCGTTCTGTGGCTTGATGAGCTTATAAAGGCATTATACGCAAGTGTAAAGTATGTAGGCGGGGGCGCCATAATCGCGGCGCTGCTGATTTCGTCAACCCTTTTGATGGAGCACACCGGCTCTTTGTTCGGCGTGGTTGATATTCGGTCTCTTGGAATTACAGTTTTCATCATTGCGGGAATTCTGGGGATTGTGATGGTAATATCGCTGATTAGACGCTGGAAACTGTGAATGCGGTGCGGATGCGGGAGGAAGTAAGAACAAGCCGGAAAAGGGAAATGACCGGCTCTCGGAATTTCGGGGATTACTCAATAGCGATGTCAACTATGTCCGGGTATGTGCCGTTTTCGACGAGGGTGTCTTTGAGGACGCCGACCGATTTGAGATGTGACGTGCCGGCCAGTTTCCTCGTCTCGATTAGCCGGGCGCCCTTGGCCGCTATTTTGCGCAGCGCGTGTCTGGCCTTTTGTTTGTCCTGGGAGCCAACCGCATCGACTACGACACAGACCTTTTTGCCTCGCTGAAGAAGTCCCAGCGCTGTTGCCTCCACGGCCCCTTCGATACACGCGCCAATCAGCACAAACTCGTTTGCACGGATTTCGCTGAGCAGCCGGTCAATCCTGGGCTCCTCGAACGGGTCGATGCAGCGTTTGTGTAGGATAATCTGACGATACCTTCGAAGCACGTCCACCGGCAAATCGGTGTTGTTGTCGGCGGCAAAGCTGGCGTGATTGCTCAACAGAGTGTAACGAATTTTTTGCGCTCCCTCTGTCCCGTCCACACAGTACCCGCCGTTGTTGTCGGGGTGGATTTCCGATACCGATATTACGGGAATCTTTTTGGCCCGGGCAAGGGCCATTACTCTCCTGATGTGACTTAAAATCCTCCTGCGATTTCCCACTCGCGCCTTTCCGTCATCGAGGAAAAAATCCTTTTGTGTGTCGATGTCGATGAGGACCTGTTTGCGACGAGTTTTAATCAATTGCCGAATCATCCTGCAATTTCCTTTTTATTGCTTTGTTAAAATTCGGCCCTGTTCCATCGTATTCATATATACGTTCGTAAACAGCAATGGTTATAAAAATATTCGTTAAAATTGTCTTAGCCGATATTTTTGACGCCGTCACGATACCTCCTTTAATGGTTATCGCTTGACTGCAGGCACGACTTTAAACCCCCAATCGGTCTTTCCTGCCCCCGGCAAGCCGGGGTTTGCCAAAAATCGCCCTTCACCATATAATTTTGGCATCAAAAACCGCTAAAATGATGGCTTATACTGGGTGGTCAGGGCAATGTCAAGAGTATTAAAAAATTATTTATCCGTCGCCATCGACCCTAAAAACCTCGCTGGGAGGGTCGGATTTGCCGATATTTTCGGACGTTTGGCCCCGCTCCATATCGAAATCGGCTCTGGCAAGGGGACGTTTCTGGTAAACCAGGCAAAATTCCAGCCGGATGTAAATTTTATCGGGGTTGAATGGGCCAGTAGATATTACCGCTTTTCTGTGGACCGGATTGGCCGGTGGAATCTTGGCAACGTCCGTATAATCCGCACCGATGCCGCCTTGTTTTTGGCCGAATATGTTCCTGATTCCTCGGTGGACTGTTTCCATATTTATTTCCCTGACCCCTGGCCGAAGAAACGTCACCGCAAAAGAAGATTTTTCAATGAGGTCAACGTTTCTCAGCTTGTTCGCTGTCTGAAACCCGGGGGGGAGGTCCGCGTGGCCACCGATTACGAAGAATACTTTGTGCAGATAAAAGATGTCCTGGTGTCGCGTGAGGGTTTGTTTGAGGAGATTGATTTTCTGCCGACCGCGGGCGCCCTGTTAGGCGAATGGGTCGGCACGAACTTCGAGCGCAAGTACCTTAAAGAAAACCGCCCCGTTTTTACGCTGGCCGTAAGAAAGGTCTAAAGACCGTTCGCGGATATAACGGGAATGTAATTTTTGAAAAGGCCGATTTAAACTGTTTAGCCGGTTACGGTATGTTCCGAATGCTGCTGTGCCAGGCGGGTCGCCTTGCCCGTTCGCTGGCGGAGATAATACAGCTTTGCCTTTCTCGTTTTACCGCTTCGGGTCGCCTTAACGCCGACGACATTGGGCGAATGAAGGGGGAATATCCGTTCGACGCCCTCGCCTGCCACGATTCTTCGGACGGTAAAGGTTGCGTTGATGCCCCGCCCTTTGCGGGCAATTACCGTCCCAGTAAAGACGCCTACGCGCTCCTTGTCGCCCTCTTTTATCCGGCAGCTTACGTCAACTGTGTCACCGATTTCAAAATACGGTATATCTTTCTTGAGGCACTTGCCTTCCACTTTGTCGAGCAGCTCTGTTTTCACTTTTGGCTCCTTGAAACCCGCTGTTAGAAAAATACCCATCCCGGCCGGTATATTAAATAATAATATGCCCGGCCTGAAAGATGGGTATTGTAACCCTTTAGGCCGAAATGACAAGCATTTTTTAAAATTACTCCCAGACCGAGGCAGGCGCCTGGCCTACCGTCTGCGTCCAGTTATGCCCGTCTTTTTCGAATTCTACCGTGTCGGCGTTGATTTTAACGACCTTAATCGAGCCCAGCTTGTCGTCCTGGTGGACAATATTTGTTCCCACGACGGCGGCAGACGTTCCGGGCGCGTAAACGATGCCCGTTACGAGTCCCGCCGGTTTTTTCTCGGGCGGATTGAGGACGCTGTTGCTCAGTTTTTCGCGGAGCTGGGGCAATTGAACGTTAAGGGTGTAATATCTTTCTTTTTCAAGCTGAAGCTGCGCAGCTCCAAAACCGCTAAGGGCACTGTTTTCCTCTGCGGCAAGGCGGTCCTGGGCAATCGCCAGCAGGCGGGGAGCGAGGTCTGACTTTTCAATGTAGGTTTGATCCGGGTTCCGGAAATCCCTGAATGTCCGGGCAAATTGCGGGTCATCGCGCAAATCGACGCCCGTCAGGTCGAGGACTTCCTGGACATATTCGGCCCAGCCGACAAATCCGGTCCAGACGAACAGGTCGTGGTCCGAGGTGACGTCGAAGCGACGTATTTCGTTTGCCTTGTGCGCCTGTAAATCTGCCAGTTGTAATGCGAAATATTCATTGGCGTTCTGCTTGCAGTTTTCTATGTATTTGTCAATCTGGTTGAGTTTCGCCTGCTGTTCGGCCGAGGGGGCCTGAGCTTCCGTTCTGCCCGCAATGACGGCTATGGCCAAAATCATCGCTGCTACGCTCCATCTTCGGATTGTTTGTTTATTGTTCATTTTTCTGCCTCCTAAATCTAACCTCTCTTTCGCTTCTCACCCCATCCGACGACAGGGTTTGTTTACCGATATTACTACAACAAAAGCAGGTGATGTGAAAATAGGTAAATTACTGGATATGCATAGCGAAATTGCCTATAGAAGGAGTCGGCCGATGAACAAGTTATCGCTGGCGCGTTTGCTCATCAGCTCAATCTGAGACAGAGGAAGTACGAAATCTGTGTCAAAACAGCGTTTTTTCTTAGCTTAATCGGCTGCGGAGTTTTTTATAGTCCTTCAGTGATTTCTCAGCGGCCTCGAGTGGCGGATATTCGCCGCTTTCCTCTTCGATGATATACCACTGTGTTCCGCCTGTCGATTCGCACAGCCGGAAAACTTCTTTCCAGTTCACGTCGCCTTCGCCGATAAGTGCCTTTTTATTTGTCGCCGAGTATTCCTTAATGTGAATTGTTAAAGCCCGGCCGGGGTATTTTTTCAGATAGGCAATCGGGTCTGCCCCGCCCATCATAGTGTTGGCGGTGTCGATTTGCATAACCACGTCTTTGGAGGTGTTGCCAAAAAGGATGTCCCAGGGCATCTCGCCATCAATCGGCTCGAAATCCCCGGCGTGAGCGTGATAGCCGACCACCATGCCCTCCGGCTTTACCTTTTCCGCCAATTCATTGAAAATCTTCGCCACTTCCAGCCAGGACGCCTTTGTCCTGTGTGTTTTGGGGTCCAGCCAGGGCACAATCAGGTATTTGTTGCCTATGACTTTGTTGAACTCGATTGTCTTTGGGAGGTTATCGCCCAGCAGCGTGTCGAGGTGCGTGTGCGTGCCGCAGCATTTCAGGCCGTTGTCGTCTAACATCTTCCGGACGTCCTGCGCAGTGCGCTCATAATAGCCGGCAAACTCCACGCCGTCGTATCCCATTTTCCCTACAGCCGCTATCGTCCCGGGAAAGTCCTTCGCGCATTCGGTCCGAACGGTCCATAATTGCAGTCCGACCGGCAGTCCTTTTTTTGCTTTTTCCACTTCTTCGGCTCCTTTTACGATTGCCTCGATTGAGTAAATCCCCGCGCACGCCGCCAGCCCCGATTTCAAAATCATCCGTCTTGATACATTATCGCTTTTCATTTTTTCACCTCATTTCGACTGATATTAACAGCAAGGCCTCCTGCCCGATGATTGTTTGAACGACTGTTTCAATTTTATACGTTTCTCTGATACAAATCAAATCTAAATCTGAGGTTCCTGTCTTTATTTGAGCAGGTCCGGGCGAATTTTGCGGGTTCGTTCGAGTGATTGTTGGCGGCGCCATTTTTCGATTTGGCCGTGATGGCCGGATAACAGAATATCAGGCACCTTCATATCCCTGAAAATTTCGGGCCTCGTATATTGTGGATACTCCAGGCCGCCTCTTGCTGTTTCGCTGAAGGTTTCATCCTCGGCGGAACATTCATCGCCCAGCGCGCCCGGCAGCAGGCGCACTACCGCATCGATAATGACCATCGCCGCCAATTCTCCGCCCGAAAGGACATAATCGCCTATCGAGATTTGCTCCGCGTCCAGGCCGGCTTTGATGCGTTCGTCGAAGCCCTCGTAGTGGCCTGAAATGAAGATGAGCCGTTTTTCTTGGGCTAATTCGGTCGCCAGTTTTTGTGTGAAGGGTCTGCCCTGCGGCGTAAGCATGGCTACCCGACCTTTTTCATCTGATTGTCCGGCGACATGCTCGAAACAGTCGAACACGGGCTGGCACATCATCACCATTCCCGGCCCGCCGCCGTACGGCCGGTCGTCAACCTTTTTGTGCTTGTCTTTGGAAAAGTCCCGGATATTGGTCAGCACGATTTCGACGACGCCTGCCTCTTTTGCGCGTTTGACTATCGAGTGACTCAGCGGTGACTCGAACATCCCGGGAAAAAGTGTTAAAACGTCGATTCGCATCGTCACCATCCCCTGTGGTTAGCCCTCACACCGGAGGTGAGGGTCATTGCGATCGTAGCGAAGCAATCTATCAATTACTCTGCCGGCTTTTCCTTCTCTTCCTTCGTGGGCTTTTCTTCCTTTTTCTCAGCCGGCTTTTCTTCTTTCTTTTCCGTGGGTTTTTCTTTGGGAGTTTCTTTCTTTGCTGTTGCCTCGGCTGCTTCGGCTGGCTTCTCTTTCTTCTCTTCTTTCTTTTTTTCTTCTGCCTTTTTCTCGGCTTCCTTTGCTTTTTCCTCTTTTTCTTTGGCCTTTTGCTCAGCCGCCGCCTTTGCCGCCTCAGCCGCTTTTTCCGCCGCTAATCTGTCGGCGATGGTGAAGGGTACGCCCCTGGCCCTTGCCCGTTTCCTTGCCAGTGCACGACGGACCTTTCTTTCTTCCGCGTATTTGTGCTTGATGCCCTTGCGCAGCAGTATCTCCGATACCGTGTCCGATGGCATAGCGCCTTTATCGAGCCAGTACTTGGCCCGTTCTAAATCGAGAACGATTTGCTTTTCGCTTGTTTTTTCGAGCGGGTCGTAATGGCCCAGTTTCTCGACAATCCTGCCGTCACGCGGGCTTCTGATGTCTATCACGTTAATCCTGAAAAACGGCCTGTGCCGTCTGCCCTGCCGCGACATCCTGATTTTTACCGCCATTTGATTCTCCTTTTATATGCGTCTATAATCAATTCCCGCCCCCACATCTTGCTGTCGCAAGACAGCAGCGGGGGCGAGACCGGTTTACAGCGAAACCCGAAAATATAGCAGAATCCCCCCTGAAAGGCAATGCTTTTTTCCTATATCTCCCCCGGGGCCCTGAAATACGGCTACTGCTTATTCCAGCCAGTATTCGCACATAATTGCAAGGTCATACAAATCAACCCAGCCGTCGCCAGTGAGGTCCATTCCGCCGCAGTAAATATCGAAATCGGGCTGCATCCATTTTATCCCCATCGCGGCGAAATCGATGAAATCCACGTCCCAGTCGTCGTCGGAATCGCCCGCCTTATAATCGAACTGCCAGGCAAGCTTCGGGTAGCCGACTGTTTCGCATATAGACCATATATCTTCTGTTCCATTGGCGGTCTCCCAGACAAAGTCCCAGCCGATGAAGCTTGCCTGCTGTTTCATTTCTTCGTCGGTCAGCGGCTCTCCAAAACCGTTATCCGGCCCGCTGGTTATAAGAAAATAACTGCTGTTGATTGTGCCGCGATTTCTCCCTACTAAACCGCCAGTGTCATCGCCTCCACTGACTGCCCCCGTTGAATAACAGTTGTTGATATCGCTGTTTGTGAAATTCTGTCCCGCCAGCCCTCCGATTTGTATTGAGCCGGTAACGGCTCCTGTAGAGAAGCAATTGCTGATGGCGCCGTCATAGTTTTCTCCTGTCAGCCCACCTATGTTGTATGCAAATTCTGTGCCGGCAACGGCGCCTGCTGCGTAACTGTTCCTGATGCTGCCGGTGTTATTCAATCCCACTAATCCGCCGAGACTGTCTGAGAGGTCGCCGCCATTGACGTTGCCTGTTGCGAAGCAACTGTTTATATCGCCGGTGTTTTCCCCGACCAGGCCGCCCAAGCATTCCGGCCGGTCCATACCTGAAACGTTAACGTCCGAACAGCAGTTGTCGATGTTCCCGCTGTTTATTCCGACCAGACCACCAAGCTGTGTTGAATAATTCCCGCCGCTGATGTTACCGGCTGTGTTGCAGTCACGTATACTGCCGCCGTTTGTCCCCACAAGTCCTCCCAGATATTGCGAATTATCCGAACCTCCTACTGTGCCGCTTGAATAACAATTATCAAGAGTGCCGCTGAAATTGACTCCGAGAAGTCCTCCTGTATGGCTTCCTCCTACGACGGTGTTTGTCGAATAGCAGTTGCTGAATGTAGTATTTTCGTTTTCTCCAACGAGTCCGCCGACGTACAGCCCGCCTGTTATGACGGCGTCCGTCGTGTAGCAGTTGCCGATTGTGCTGCCGTAAAAATTAAATCCCACCAGTCCGCCGACTGACATTGAATCATCTAAGCCGCTAACGGTAGCTGTTGAGTAAGAATTGTTGATACTACTGTGGTTTTCTCCGACCAGGCCGCCGATATAGGTGCAGCTGACTCCGTTGACGTCGCCTGCTGAATGCGAATCGTTTATATCGCCTTCGTTTGTTCCAACCAGTCCGCCGAGGGCTAACGAATAAATATCTCCGATAACGTGACCCGTCGAATGACAATTCTTTATAGTGCCGTTGATTGAGTTAGTTCCTGCCAGTCCTCCGACAGACCACGCCCGGTCTCCGCTGTGAACTATGCTGTTTGAGGAGCAGCTGACGATACTGCCTTCATTTTCTCCCACAAGTCCGCCAATACGTTCTGTGTACAACCCGCCCCTGACAGTGGCCGTGGAATTGCAATCGCTGATATTGTGATTTCTCATGTTATGACCTACTAATCCTCCGATGGATTGGGAGCCGTGCGAATCGATGACCGTGGCTGACGTAGAGCACCTGCTTATATCTCCCATATTATCACCCGACAGTCCGCCGACGTATGCTGAGTTATTTCCGCAGTAAACGATTGCCGCTGAGCAGCAATCGCTTATGCTTGATTCATTCATTCCCACCAGACCGCCCAGATATTGTGAACCCGTCGCGCCGTGTACGGTAGCTGTCGAATAACAATTGTTGATGCCTCCGGGCCATCCCCAGTTGTATCCCGCAAGTCCGCCGACAAAAGATGAGCCGCCCTCATCGAAAATAACGGCTGAAGAACGAGAGTCGTTAATTGTTCCGAAATTGTCCCCCACTAATCCGCCGACGCTGTAAGAATCAGTTACGATAACTTCCCTTCCTGAATAGGAGTTGTCTATAACGCCCTCATCTGCGTTATAACCTGCCAATCCTCCCACATCATAGGAAGCACTGCCTGTTACTGCGGCCATTGAGCAGCAGTCGCTGATATTGCCGTGGTTGCTCCCAACCAGCCCGCCAATCCCGTAGGTATTCGAGGCCTGTCTCGCGTGGTTTATATTACCTGCCGAATCGCTTCGGCTGATACTGCTGTAATTGATTCCAACTAATCCTCCCAGGCAGAATGAATCGTCCAGACATTCGACCGAGCAGGTCGAATGGCAGTTATCGATGCTGCCATTGTTCTGGCCTACGAGACCGCCGACGTAACTGTAGCCCTTTATGGAAGCATCCGTAGAACAGCAGTCGCTGATGCTTCCACCCTCGTTATTTCCCACAAGCCCGCCGACAAACTGGGAACCGTCGCCTGCATTGACGGCGGCTGTTGAATAACAGTTGTCGATAGCGCTGAGATTGAATCCTACAAGGCCGCCGACATACATCGAATCATTTCCACAAACTATAGTCCCTGTTGCATAGCAGTTCCTAATTGCTGTCGGATCACCGATTCCCACCAGCCCGCCGATATTCATTGAACCATCTCGGCCTGTGATATTAACTTCCGAATGGCAATTGATAATTTCACCGGAACCTCCTTTGCTCTCGATAAGCCCTCCTATGCTTTCTTCTCCTGTAATGATACCGCTTGAACTGCAATTTTTGATAGTTCCTTCACCATACTCGGCCACTAATCCTCCTATATAGGAAGTTCCGTTTATATTAATATTTTCGAGGTGAAGATTGTTTATATCTCCATTAGAGATAAATCCGAACAGGCCGGAAAATTCATTGTTATTGTCTATTGTGAGATTAAGTATTTTATGTCCTCCCCCGTCAAAGTCCCCGGTGAAGTAAACATCGTATGTAGGTGCGATTACCGCGGATGTGAAGACACGCCTGTCGGGCAGGTCCGGGTCGAGGTCGATATCTGCCGTAAGGACGAAATTTAAGCCGTAATCATTTGCATCTTCTGCAAGGGTCATCAGGTCCTCGAAAGTGGCGATTTGGTACGGGTCCTGTGACGAGCCGTCGCCACCGCTGTATTTGGCTTCAACGGTAGTTGTCAGGCAGAACACTATCGCCATTACAAATTGCAGTTTGAAACTTGTCCGCTGTTGGTCCGGCGTAATCGCCAACGGGGAATTCTTTGTCGTCATGTTTCACTCCCTTGAGTAAGGTCCTTTATATTAATTTCGGCAGGCAGTGTCTTATTGGTGCAGTTAAAAGGCACGTGTTGTCGCAAGCCAGGCCATACTTGTCTTCCCGCCGTCGTAGGGTCTCGATGTATCGATGATTTTTTGTTCGAATTTTGGACTTATTGAAAAATTTTTGAAGGCGAGGCCGGAGTCGCTGCTGCGGATTTTATTGGACATTGCAGGCCGTCCGAAAGGGCTGTCCTATATGTTGTGTGTCGGGCAGAAGTATTTCTGTATATCGGGGTTTTAGTTATGGGGCGTTGAGCCCGGGAAAATCGAAGGGCTAAAGAAAAATTACCGACGGTGTCGATACTGCGAGAGGCATTGGAGAATTTCGAATGAGCAATAAAGGACTCGACAATATGAGCAAAAGAGAATTGATTAACTGCATCTGCGAAATAAACAAGACCGCCAAGGCGGAATTCCTGGCCGCGTTCTCGGAAGAGCAGCTAAAGGAATACCTCGAACACCTGATGGAGCTTGACCTCGAAGAGATCCTTATTTGCGCGTAAGCGGCGCCTCGTTGTCCACGGATTAAGCGAGAGGGCAATAACCACTGAATATACTTCCAAGGAGGGGAGTATTTACATCAAAAAGCTTTATCGAAAATCACCCGCTCTATTTCGGCGCCTGCTCGGCGGAAACCATCGGGGGGACATTGAGGATTATGTTGTCCTTGAAGCAAATCACCACCGGTTTGGTGCCCGAGGGAATATAAAAGGCAAAGTCGAACCATTTAACTCCTTCTTTGAGTTCCGAGGACTGCACTTTTATCTGCTCATCGAGCCGTGTTGTCTGGAGCTGGTCCGGCGTCTTGAGATAACCAGCGGGGTAAATGCTTTCGGCGCTGTCCTGGAAAGAAGCTTCGGCGTTTTTTTCCTTGCATGCCAGTCGCAACTGTCCCGGTATAAAAGTCCCGCCGGTTCTCACAAACGTGCCTGTGAATCCCACGCGGACGATTATCAATTCCCGGCCGGACTTGGAGGGCACCGGCCTGCCCTCGGTATTTTTAAGTCCTTCCGGTGCGGACCAGGCGGCGGCCTTGTTCGGAATCCTGATGCTGCCCGCCGGTGCAAGGACGGAGATGCCTTTGCCGGTATCGTACCTGCTGAGGAACAACTGGTTGAGAAAATCACCGTGCATAACGGCGAAGCTGTTGGTCCCGCTTAATGACCCGCTGCTTGCGATCGAAAACCAGCCCGTTACGAAGCCATCCGGGTTCAGCAGCGCCTTGTTCGGAATTTGCGGGTTGGGAGTGCCGTATGGAAACCGCGGATAAGGATAGCTGTTGGACAGCGGCGCCATCGCAACGGCGACAAGCAGAACGCCGGAAATTACCAGCCCAAGCGCAAGGCCGAACACCGCCCGTCCGATGCGCTCCGGCAATAAGCCGAGGTTAACAGGGGGTTTGGAGGACAACATTATGATTACCTGCAGAATGGCGAAGGACACGAAGAAAAGCAGCAGGAAACAGATAAGCTGCGCCCAGGCGGGCATTGTGTCCCGGCGGATAAAAAGGAAGTCGGCCAGCCGCTCGAACCACCCGAACGCGACAAAGCCGGCGCACAGGGCCGCCATAAAAGAGGCAAAGGATTTGATAAAACTGCCCTTCAGGTACTGCAGCGCCGCACAGCCGGCCATAATCACTAACACTAAAGCACTTGCCATTAAAACCTCATCTTTCCTTTACTTATAGATAATCGCCTTATAAGAAAACCGCGGGACTGCATAAATCATCAATTGTCATACTTTGTAATTTTTGCATCGGGTCATTCTTCGCTTCTTTGCCTCTGGTCACCGGCTTTTGACAGCACCCGCACCATTTCATTGATGGATGTAATGCCCGCGACGACCTTTATCAGCACCTGTTCCTGCAGATAGCGCATTTTGGCGCGCCTGAACTCGGTGTCGATATCCGACAGCGACTTTGCCTCTTTGACGGCGGTTCGCAGCTTCTCGTTGAAAAAGACCGTTTCAAAGGCGGCCATTCGGCCGAAATAACCGGTCTCCTGGCAATTCTCACACGGCGAAGCTCTGCCCCGCTTGTCATAGACGACCTTGCCGGCCTTGTAAAAAACCTTGACCTTTTCCGTGGGTATGTTGAATTTGTGAAGCAACGCCCTGTTCGGCTCGTATCCCTGCCTGCACTGGTCGCACAGCTTGCGGAAAATTCGCTGGTTGCTGATTCCCAGCAGCGGTGCGATTGCCTTGTTCTTGTCGCCGACCAGTTTTATCCATTTTGCCAGCGCCTTGAGCAGGGTTTCCTCTTCGAGTGCCACGTAAACAAGCTTGCCGGCCGCCGCGGCCATACAGGCGATTTGGGTTGTTTCGGCATCTGCGCAGTCGGCCACGGCAACGATGTCCGGGTCCGTCCGTATGACCGACTGCAGCTTTTTGGCATAAGTAGTCACGCCGCTGTCGCTTAGCGAGAAGATGTTTTGTGTTATATTCGGCAGCTTGCCCGACGGTTGCCTCTCGACGGTAGCGATGCTGTTTAGAAATGCGTCATGATTTCGCAGCAGCGTATAGAGCGTCGTTGTCACGCCGCTTTTCTTCGGTCCTGATATGATAAGCAGGCCCCTTTTTATTGTTTGCAAGCTGTTTAGCTGTTCGAACTGCTCGGTCGTCAGGCCCAGGTCGCTCAGCTTGGTGATGTCCTGCTGTGTGAGCTGCTTTAGCCGCATCTGCTCGCCCGCCGTCGAGCCGGCGGTCGTTACCTCCCATTCGATGCGCCGATTGTTTTGAAAAATGGTGAATTTGCCCTTCTGCGGTTTTCGTTTTTCCTCCACGTCGAAGTTGGCAAGGTGCTTAACGAAATGCAGAAGGTGCTCTAATCGGTCTTTGGGAAGGGCCGGCTGTTTGAGGGCGGCCCCGTCAACGTAGTAAGTGATGTTGTAATTCTGAAGCGTCGGCGTGCAGATTATGTCATACGCCCGGCGGTAAATAGCATCGCTGAAAAGGTCGTATGCCGCCTTGTATCCGAAAAAATCGGCCGTTTTGGGTTCCGGCAGGGGCACTTCGTTGTTGTTGGAGGTGATGAAAACGAAAC
This sequence comes from uncultured Pirellulales bacterium, assembly GCA_964536225.1. Classification (GTDB taxonomy): domain Bacteria; phylum Planctomycetota; class Phycisphaerae; order Sedimentisphaerales; family Anaerobacaceae; genus Fen-1362. Next base: position 4,552 of record CAZHVR010000053.1, on the reverse strand, counting down.
TTTTCATCTCTGCGGTCTTTTTCGACCGGCTTACGAAAAGGTCCTTGATGTGGTCTATGGTTAATACCCGCTGAAATTCCGGGACCAGGGCGTTTCGATGCATAACGTAGCTAAGCGACGCAGCGCCGGCGGCGATAAGATAAAATGCCGTTCCGATTATAAAAACCGGAATAAGCAGCCATACGAGACCCGCAACTCCCCAGACACCGAAGACCACGCCCGTCCAGAACGCACTTTTTGTCCCCAGCGCTTCTGCATCTCTATGAACCCAGCTTATGACAGGCAGCCCGCCGAAAAACAATATCAGGAAGATTATTAATTTTATGGGCGATATGTAACCGCCGTATCCGACAGCAGCTAAAAATTCAGGCATAACGTGCTCCATAACGATATCGTATTCTGCATCACAGGATGCCTCCTTTCTCCGTGCGGATGCCCTTAAGGGCCATCTTCAGCTCATCGGGATTGGGTGCGTGCCTGTAGGCGTCCTTCGGCTCGACGAAGCCGTCCATTATCAGCTTGACCAAACTGTCGGTGAAGTCCTGCATCCCTTCCTCGATGCAGCCGCGGATGAGGTTGGGAATCTCGCCTTCGCGTTTCTCACTGATGAGCTTTCGCCCCTCGGGATTGGCAAGGAATATCTCCACTGCGGGTATCCTGTCGGCGCCCGGCTTTACACTGGGCATCAGCATCTGGCTGATAATGGCGCGAAGGGTTATGCTTAGCGTCTGTCTCGCGAGGTCGCGTTCAATCTGCGGGAACAGGTCCACGATTCGCTGGACCGCCTGTGCGGCGTTGGTGGCGTGCACCGTGCCGAAAACCAGGTGGCCTGTTTCCGAGGCCCGCATCCCCGCCGATACCGTACGTGCGTCGCGCAGCTCGCCGATGAAGACAACGTCGGGGTCCTCGCGCATCAAATAAGTCAGCGCCTCTTCGTAATCCGGCACGTCGATGCCGATTTCCCGCTGTGAGACAATCGCCTTTTTGTCCCTGATGAAGTATTCGATTGGGTCCTCGATGGTGACGATGTGGCAGGAGCTGCTGGCGTTGACGTAATCGACCATCGCTACGGCCGTGGTTGTCTTGCCGCAGCCCGTCGGGCCTACGACTAAGACAAGACCCTGATTGCTTTCGGCGATTTTCTTCAGGGTTGCCGGCAGGTGAAGCTGCTCGATTGTCGGTATCTCGGTGTTTACGCGCCTCGCCACCAAACTTATCAGTCCCCGCTGGCGGAAAATGTTTACTCGGAACCGCTCTTCCTCGCTTACCCCGTATGAAAAATCGAGCGTCCCGTGCTTGCGAAAAAATTCCTTCTGTTCATCGGATAGTATTTCAAAACATAAATCTTCCAGGTGCTTTTCGGTAAGCGCCTCCCCGGTGGTGTTTTTAAGCTCGTCCTGTACCCGCAATTTGGCCGGCTGACCAACCTTCAGGTGAACGTCGCTGGCCCTGGTCTTTATCGCCGCTCGGAAAAACCTGTTTATTTCCGGCTCGTGTCTTTGCGGGTCGGGGCCTGATATTTGTTCGGATTCCGCCATAATCTCTCTCGTTGTCTGGAGCGCAACAGTCATTTTTGCGCATTTTGTCTTAAGCGGGCTTTCGGCGTCCCGCCGGTTACAAAAGATTTAATATAGGACATTACCGGACGACTGTCAATGTCCGCCTGTGCTGATATTTTGTCCGCTTTCATCATCGGCAGGGGGCCTCTTTTACTTTACAAAGCCACCCCCTTGTCTGTATCATACGTTTTGCCGCCGATGTGGCTCAACGGTAGAGCACGGCTTTCGTAAAGCCGGGGTTGAGGGTTCGAATCCCTCCATCGGCTGTTGTACTTCGCACCGGTTGAAAAGGCAGATTTCGATAGCAGGTCAGACTGATTCTGTTATAAGAGTAGAGATATCACTATATGCAAGTCGCAAGACGTAAGTTATCAAAGCTGCACATATTCTTAATCATCTGCGAAATATTGTATACGGCGGCCTGCTTCCCGTATTTTTATCTTGTGCTGAAGTACGGACTGTGCGGCATCACTACCCTTATCCCTCTGTTAAGTCTTGCATTCCTGTCTGTACTTATAGTAGTTATTCTGCCTCGTTACCACCCGGAAGGGACTACCCATGATACATATATCAGGGATGCGTACCCCGATATCTGGAGGCGATTTCATCGTGCTCCCATTCAGTGCGACCCGGTTGTTGTATTCCGTTTTTGTAGGGGGATCTATGATGACGGCACCGATGAAAAGTTGAATGCGATTAAATTTTCTGTGTTTATATATGAAATATTGTCTTTATGGCCTTGGCCTGTCAGTGTTATAGTTCTGATTCTCACTCACGGACCTTGTTCTTAAAGATGTGAGTCCGAGGCTGTTGTGTTTCGAAGGCGACTACACGCACAAGTTGGGGTGCAGCGAGTATAGACATAGAAACAATAAAAATGGTCGGGAATTGAATATGAGCAATGCGGATAAGGCAAAAGCGATTTATAACGAAGGTTTCTCCTGTGCGCCGGCTGTCCTCGCTGCGTTCTGCGAGCAGTTCGGCCTCCAACAAGACAGGGCCCTCAAAATCGCCATCGGCTTCGGAGGCGGTATGCACCTCGGACAAACCTGCGGCGTCGTCACCGGCGCGATTATGGTCATCGGCCTCAAATATGGCAAATCAAAAGCCGACGACAGCAAGGCAAAGCAAAAAACATACGAGGTCTCGAAACGTTTCGCCGACAAATTCAGGGCACGTTACGGCTCAATCGAATGTAAGGCGCTTCTCGGCTGCGATATCACCACCCCCGATGGCTTAAAAGAGGCAAAAGACAAAAAACTCTTCTCCACAATTTGCGCCGAATACGTCGCCGTCGCCGCCGATATTCTCGATGAGATTCTCTGATGCCTTTTGTCATTGCGAAGCAATCTGGGAATTATTCAAAGAGTAATTATGGCTGATACGCTTAACGAAAAATACGAATCACTAAAGCAAATACTCGAACAATTGCAAAGCGTCGTCGTCGCCTATTCGGGCGGTGTTGACAGCACCTTTCTTTTGAAAGTCGCCGTCGATACCCTGGGCGCTGAAAACGTCCTCGCCTGCATTAGCGCCGGCGTCGTCGAGCCGAAGCACGTCCTCAAAAGAGCAAAAAAAATCGCCGGCCAATTAGGCGTTCGCCTTCGAACCATCGATACCGATGAGCTAAAGAACCCTGATTTCGTCGCCAATAAATCAGACCGCTGCTTTCACTGTAAATCCCACCTGTGTCAGGAGCTTCTCGATATCGCAAACAAAAACAACTTAAAGCACGTCCTCTTCGGCACAAACCTCGACGACCTCGATGACTTTCGCCCCGGAAATCGCGCTATGAAAATTTTCGGCGTTCACTCGCCTTTGGCAGAAGCCCGATTAACAAAAGAGGATATCAGAACGCTCAGCAGAAAATTGAAACTCGAAACAGCCGATGTCCCCGCCTCACCCTGTCTCGCTTCGCGGCTCGCTTATGGACTTGAAGTAAGCGAAAAACGACTTGGCCAGATTGAAAAAGCGGAAGATTTTCTGCGGACGCTTGGCCTCGTCGAATTTCGCGTTCGCCATCACGATACTATCGTCCGAATCGAGGCCCATCTGCAGGATTTCAAAAAGATTACCGCGGAGCCGAACCGCTCGAAAATCATCAAAAAACTAAAGTCACTCGGCTTCAAATACGTCACAATCGACCTCCGGGGCTTCCGCTCCGGCTCTATGAACGAATCCCTCACTCCCGCGCAAAAAAAGCGGACTTAAATGTGTCAGGGAAAGTTTAGCCGCGCAAATTCCCCGTGATATTTTCTCGCCGCCGCGTCGTATGCCTTTGCCGCTTCCTCTTCTTCTGCGAAACTGCCTAACCACATCCTCTTTCCCCTGTTCCGGATTCTCACCACCCATCGCCCCGTCTCCTTCTCAAGATGCACCCCCAGATACCGCGAGCTGGTCTTCGTCTTTCTCTTTCGCCTGTTATGAGTGCTGTCAAAACGCGTCGCTGTGCGAAGGTTCGCCCTGCGGTTATCCAGCCCGTCTCCGTTTTTATGGTCCACCAGCAGTCCCCTCGGATGGTTCATAACCTCCCTGTGCAGCGAAACTATCCTCAGCGTCTTTTCGCAATCGCTTATCACCCGGATTGCATAATACGTCCTGCTTTTCTTCTGCGGACTCCAGCTAAAATCGTTGTACCGGTAGTAATCCTGCTCATCGACAATAGCAAATTTGCCCTCGCCTAAGTAAATCCTGCGAAACTCGTATCCGTATTTCCTCCTCCTGTACCACATCACTGGCCGCACACAAATTTTATCTAACCAGTCCGGAATTTTCATCTCTACCCTCGCCATCTTCATTCACCTCCCTTGTCCCCGAGTGCTGCTTCTTTGGGCAGGCAGCAGGGGATCCATATTTATTGTTCACGGTTCAGTGTTCGTTGCTGCTACGAACTATGAACAACGAACTACAACCTATGGAGGAACACATGTTCCTCCATCCTATGGCGCGATCTTGCGCGATTTTGTCGAAAAATCGCGATTTTTCAAAGGGTC
>CAZHVR010000052.1:0-20195 GCA_964536225.1 uncultured Pirellulales bacterium | reverse complement strand
ATTTTTCTCCTCTAAAAAAAGTGTGTAATGGTTTTAGCGCAGATTGTGCGCACGGATGTATATGTATCTGGGATATCTCTAAAAGATGTGCTGCCTCTCTCATACCCTTCTCCAAAAATTGCCCTTTGCCCCCAGCCAAAGGCGGATTGATTAAAACGGCTAAGTGACAAAATGTCAAGAAAAATATTGGCCCGATAATTTTGTTTTTTTTCAACATCCCTCTTCTATAAGAATTCTTTATGAAATCATAAAGAAAACCAATGTCCTATATCTGATTCGTGGCTCGTGGCTCGATCCTCGTTGCTCGTTACAGTAAATTAGCGGTCAAAGGCCGATAAATAAAAAATCTCTGCGGTCTTCGTGGTAAATCTTCGTTTTTGAGGCAGGAACGAGGATTTTTCAAAAAAGAAGTCCTATAAAGAAAATTGAATCAGCGTAAATCAAATTTGATATACGATAAATCAAATTTGATTTGGAACAAAACGAATTTGATTTGAAACGAATCGAATTTGATTTGCGATAAATCGAATTCGATTTGGAACGTTTCAAATTTGATATGCCTTAAATCAAATTCGATATGAGGCAAATGAAGTTTGATTTGCCCTGATTCAAATTCGATTTGCAATGAATCGAATTTGATATGCCTTAAATCAAATATGATTTGGAACGAATCAAATTCAATATGCGGCAAATTCCTCCGTTTGCTGACAAATTAAGCTCATCCCGAGGACAAGCAAGTCGCCGATAAGGCAAATCAGGCCCAATTTAGGTCATATAAAATATGGTTTGGTCCGGGTAATTACCCGTCAGGACAAATCAAATCCCGATAAGGAAATCAGCGTCCAAAAAAAGAGATTGCTTCGCAATGACGACAGGCCGTTAAACCGTGTTTTTTGCTCAGCTTAAAAAATGAAGGCCGAAGGCATTCGGTAGGCGATGATGAATCCTGCGACTAAGCATGTCCTGAGCAAAGCCGAATGGGCTCGCTTAAAAAGCAGGGTTCATCGAGAACACACAAAGCCGAGCAAAAGCAGTGTAATCAGTGATTAAAGCAGTGTCTGAAAAATGAGATTGCTTCTCTGTGACCTCTGTGGCTAATCCCGATATGTCCCGGCGGGTTCAAAGCTTCGCCAATTTGGCGTACTTGGTCATAAGGGATTTGGTAAGGCCTGAGTTGAAGGCGACGGTAACGACGGAGTTCTCGCCCATATCGGCGAAGTCCTTAACGGTGCCGATGCCGAATTTCCTGTGAACGACGATGTCGCCGCTTTTAAACCCATTTCTCACCGCAGAGACCGCCGAGAACGCAGAGATTGATTTATAATTTTTTTCCGCGGTCTCCGCGTACTCCGTGGTGAATTCTTCCGTTGTCGATTCGGCAAATTCAATGCCTAATTCGAAAAGAAACTGGGAAGGAATCGTCCGGAGGGTCTGGCCCCTGATTTGGCGGTATCTGGCGAAGCTGACGCAGAGATTGGTTTTGGCACGGGTGATGCCTACAAAAAACAATCGTCTCTCTTCTTCGGTCTCGTCATCGTCGTCCGCGCTTCTTTCGTGAGGCAGTAAACCTTCTTCTACACCGACAATAAAAACGTTATCGAACTCAAGCCCCTTCGCCGAATGCAGCGTCATCAGCGCTACCCGTTCGGCCCCGGCATCATACGCGTCAACGTCGCTGAATAGTGCTATCTGCTGGAGGTAATCGACTAATGACGGATTTTCGGTCTGCCTGTCATAAACGGCCGCCGCACTTATAAGGCCGACGACGTTTTCAAGGGCGTCTTTGCCCTCGGCCCCTTCGGCAGCTAAGGATTTCTCCATGCCGGATTCGGTAAAGACCCGCTCAACTAAGGGCGCAACGGGACCGGCAATATCCCCTTTGAAACCTTCCATCATCTTAACGAACTGGCTGATTTTGGCCTTAGTGGATTCGGACAGCGTTTCGATGTCGCTGATATTTTGAAGCGATTGATACAGCGTCGTATTCGTGCTGCCGGCGTAATCGAGAACTTTGTTTATCGTGGTCTTGCCGATGCCGCGTGCGGGGGTATTGATAATTCTCAATAGCGCTACCTGGTCTGCCGGATTGACAGTTACTTTCAAATACGCCAGTACGTCGCGAATTTCCTTCCGGCTGTAAAATTCGACACCGCGAACGATTTGATAGGGGATTTTGTTTTTGATAAACGCCTCTTCCAAAGCCCGGCTCTGGGCGTTGACCCGGTAAAAAACAGCTATATTGGAAAAGGAAGTTCCTTCATCAATCATTTTCCTGATATTATCCGCGACCCCCAAGGATTCCTGCTGCTCATCTTCGTATTGCTCGACGGCTACGTTGCCCGCGGCCGGCCTTGTCGCTATCAGTCGTTTTTCCTTCCGGCTGAGATTATTGGCAATCAGCCGGTCGGCGGCATCGAGGATACCGGGCGTGCTGCGAAAGTTTTCTTCCAGACGAACCACCAAAGCGTCCGGCCAGTCACGCTCGAAATCGAGGATATTGCGTATGTCGGCCCCTCGCCAGCGGTATATCGACTGGTCCGGGTCGCCGGTGGCGCAGATATTATTATGAGTCGAGGCAAGCGCCTTGGCGATTCTGTACTGGGCGTGGTTGGTGTCCTGATATTCGTCGATAAGCAGGAATTTGAAACGGCTGCCTAATTCGGTGCGAATGTCGCTATGCCCTTCGAGCAGAAACGCCGCCTTCATAAGCAGGTCATCGAAATCAAGGGCGTTCAACCCTTCCAGAATCTGCTGATAACGGCTATATATTTTCGAAAGCGTCTTCGAGAAAAAATCGTCCGCCTGCTGCTGAAAGGCCTCGGCGTCAATGAGCTTGTTTTTCAAAGTCGATATCGCATCGAGGGTCCTTGCGGGCGAAAAATCGGTCGTGTTAAGGTTGCAGTCGGCGATTGCCTGTTTGACGCATTTGGTCTGGTCGGCATCATCGTAGATGCTGAAATTGGGATTAATATCGACAGACGCCGCGTATCTGCGAAGAATGCGGACACACAGAGAATGAAACGTGCTGATGTGTGCTCCGGCCGATGCGCCAAGTGCGACGGCACGCTGACGCATCTCGTCGGCGGCCTTGTTCGTGAACGTTATTGCGCAGATATTGTGAGGCAAAACGCCCCAATCTATAAGTGCTGCTATGCGAAAGGTAATAACTCGCGTCTTGCCGCTGCCCGGCCCGGCGATAACAAGCAAAGGGCCTTCGCGATGAAACACGGCCTTTTGCTGAGAAGCGGTAAGCTTTGAAGACAAAACACCCTCGATTTCTCCCCGCGACATATTCATCATTGCGTCTGCTGTGATTCCTTGCGGAATTGCTTTTCAATCTGGCTGAACTGCTCGGCAAGGTCCGGCCGCTCGACTTTTATACGCGCAAGAAGATTTCGCCGCATTACAAGCGGGTAAAGCTCGTCACTAAAGAAATCGCGTATAGCCACGTATCTCATCACCTTGAAATCCGGCAGCATCTTTCGCGGGTCATCGTAGAAGTATTTATTATAAGCGTCGTGAATCTCCTCGGCCAGCTTTTCTCTTGCGTATGCCTCGTCGTCATCGCGAACGGCGTATCTGAAATACGCCTCGCTAAGCATCGTAATAATCATCTGGCCGGCCCTGGTTGCGGAAATGTCTTTGAGCTCCTCGTGCAGACGCTGTCTGACGTAGTATTCTACCGACGGATTGCTGAACTCGGGACGGTTGTATTGCTTTCTGAGGCGGTCGTAAATTTGCTGTGCCTTTCGTGTATGGCCGGCCTGATAAAACGCATAAAGGGCGTTGCTTAGCATATTTCGCTTCTGCGTCTCGTGCGAATCCTCAAAATTGTCGTTGGGGTCGTCGTATTTTCCGATAATTTTTGTTACCGCCTTTTCGTAGGGGTCGAACATTCTCAAGTCGGGGCGAAGAAATATCTCTTTCGTTGCCGCAAGTCCCGATTCAACGCCGACCTGCTCCAGCCGGGTAACCTGGCTGCCTTTAATATCATAAATAAAAATCTTCCCATACCTGAAGAGGTTCTGCAAACTCTGCGAAACTACGCGGTCGGTGTTCTCCTCATCGACTGAATACTCCTCTCTCCTGCCTTCTATTTTCACTTTCACGTTTCCTGCGACACGCAATCCCTTGACTGCCCAGTATATCGCGTGAGTGTCCGGGTGACGCCAGTCGAGCGGATAACGAATATTGGGGTCCTCCAAATCCACCGGCCCGTACGTCCTGTTTAGCTCAAGCATCAGCCCAGGGTCGAGCTTCCAGACGTTGCGCAACTGCCACGCCTTTGCAAAAACGTCGAAATCAGCCAGCGCCTTCGTGCCCCTGAAACGGTCTATTACCTCGAACACAGATGGCTCGAATCTTGCCGGATTTTGCCGCAAAGAAAGGTAATTGCCGACGAACTGACTTTCATCATCGAACGTCTTGTCCGCAGCTTTAAGGGCGGCTATAAAAGGCGAGATATTCGGGTCGCCGGCCACCTGCTGCCAGTCAACCGGCGCTTTTGCCAGCTTCTCGAACCAGGCGTTATCCGCAGGCCCTAACAGCGGCTCCATCGACAAAGCAAGCTGTAATTTATAATATCTGTGGTCGTCATCGCTGTCGCTGCCTATTTTATGCTGAAATATCCTGCCGAGCTCGCGATACAGCAGAATGGATTTCGGATTCATCGGGATACCACGGTCGCGGAGCAGCTCGTAGCCGTTTTTCACCCACTGCCATCTCTGGTCCGGCTCACTTGCCGGAATAGCGACAGAAATGTTATAGGCCATATTCCACGCCTGGAACTCCCAGACCTTTGCGAACCTCGGCTGAAGGACCGTAATCCATTCGGCAAGCTGCTTTGCGTCGAAAAACTGGCCCTCTTCCTTGAGACGGTCGGCACGCATCCAGAGAACGTCAACAACCAGCCCCCGAAACGCCCCCATCGCCACCGTCGCAAACGCCAGTGACGGAGGCGCGTTCTTCAGCGGCTCGTTGCTGATTAGCTTCATATCGACCCGCTGTGAGTTAATATACCCGAGGCGCGTGCCCGCCGCGGCAATCAAAACGACGGCAAGGACAATACCAGCGGTAAAAATCAGTTTGTCACGTAAACGCATAACCAGTATCCACCTGTGATGGACAAGGCCGACAAATTATCTACGACAAAAAAATCGTGATTGTTTATGCCGGCTTCGGCCGAACATCTGCCAATGATAGCGTCAAACTATGACTTTCGCAATTTCGCGATAGCTGAAAATAATCAGCGACAATATCGCCAGCGGCAGCGCCTTCAGCAGCAGCGTGCTCGTGCCGAGCTTGGCCACCTGCGACCAGCTGAACATGCGCGCAAGAACAAGATATTTGGATACGCCGGGCTGGTCGAACCGCGGCAGCAGGCCGATAAGCGGCTTGAATGAATAGTAATAGACCCTGCTGATGTTATTGCCTAAGGAGTCGAACGACTCGTTGATGAAGCCGCTCATATTGGCCATAGCGAAGACCGCTAAGCACAGCAGAATGGCGACCGGAAACGACAAAAACGAGCCGGCGAACAACGCCAGCGCCGCAAGAAAAACAAGCCGGATAAATATCAGCAGCACCGCCCTCGAAAAGTTGGCGGTGAAGGTATCGGCTTTGTAGAGAAGCTCCAGGCCGTCCTCGGACGGGAAAAAAACTACCGTATTGTTAAGAGGAACGTTCTGAAACGCCAGCATCAGATAACCGTCGGACGCCACCGCGTCGGCAGGAATCTCTATCTCGTGAAAGGTCCCGACAAAATCCTTGCGCTCCACCGTATAAATGGGTGTTTCAATAATGCCGGTAGTTTGAATCTGCCGGTCGTCACCGATAAACCACCTGCTGTAAACCTCCATGTCCGGGGGATTGACCGCGACGTTGTATTTGAATCTCACAAATAAGTCCTGGTTCGGGTCTTCGGGCCTGACGTTATCGAATTGCCAGACTAACTCTTCGCCGACCGCGGCCGCACGCTTTCTCTGGCTGATGCGCTGGGCAAGCTCTTTCTTGTAATTACGACGCGCCACGGGATGCTCATCCACGCCGGCCGGCAGCTCGCCGGAATCCTTTAACTTATTATAAGCGCTGTCAACATCTGAGGATACGTCCGGCTTCTCGGGCTTCAACGACGTCCTGGCGGTGAAAAACTCGTTGCGGACCTGGGCAAGCTCCTTGCTGTCGGCCTTCTTAAAGGTGGGCAGCGATATGGTTATCCCGTAAATGATGGCCGAAAAAAGCAGCAGCAGTCCCGCGTCAATAATCACTATGCCCAAAAATTTGCCCATAACGAACTCGTATCGCCGTATGGGTTTTGTCAGGATGGTGTAAACCTGCTTGTCTTTCACGTCGCCGGTCAGCGTATATGTCGCGGCAAAAATGGTCAACAGCGACAGCAATAAAGCCGTCAGCGATAGAGAATAGCTCACGAAGGCCTGAAGATGGCCTTTCAGCGTGCCGTCGCCGGTCATCTTCAGTCCCATCACAGGCAAAAGCACAAGCAGCAGCACTATAAAAACCGCTGCTATCTTAAGGCGCAGCGCCTGCTTTATGGTATTTCTGGCAACCGCCCAGATACTACGCATTATTTTCTTCCTGCTGAATATCGGGTTTTTGCGATTTGTCGGGACCGGAACGGCCCGTCAGCTCATCGAGAACGTTTTCGGCCGCCCTGTCGGGTTTAACAGGTTCCGGCTTGTCCTGAGCCAGCTGCGAAACGTGTTTGGGTTCAGCCGAGCCCGTTTCTTCGGTCAGCTTTCTGAGCAAATCCTCATCGGTCGAAGGCGCCTGCGTCGGCTGCGCCCGGACCTGCTGCGTCCTGGTGTCAGCAGTTTTTTCACCCGACGGCTTGTTGGAAACAAGCTGGTCGAGTATGGCTTCCCGTCGCGATTGCTCATCGGACTTGGCCGAAAGAAACTCGCTAAGCCCCGTCTTGCTCACCGCGCCGCTGGTCGGCATGGCCTCGCGCTGCGCTTCGGCCACGATGTCAATGAAAAACGTCTCGAGTTTTGTCTTAGGACTGTCTATCATACATTCGGCGTGTTCGTCGGCGAGAACCCGTTTTATTTTTTCAATCGCCTGTGCGTTGAGCCGCCCAGTGGTAATTTCGGTCTTGTCGGAATGTCGCAGCAAGTCATCCACGGCGCCTTCGGTCTGAATCTTACCGCCGTAGAGAATCGCTATCCTGTCGCAGACGTCTTCCACGTCGGCCAGCAGGTGACTGCAAAGCAGAATCGTCTTGCCTCGTCCCGCAAGCTCGATTATGAGGTCTTTGATTTGTCTTGTCCCGATGGGGTCAAGCCCCGTTGTGGGTTCATCCAGAATAAGCAAATCAGGGTCGTTAATCAGCGCCTGCGCCAGCCCGATTCTTCTGGCCATACCCTTCGAGAACGTCCCGACCGTCCTGTTGGCCACCGCCTTTAGTCCCACCATATCGAGAAGCGCCTCGATACGAAGCTTGCGGACCTTTGGCGGCAGCTTGAATAACCTGCCGTAAAAATCCAGCGTCTCACGCGCCGTCAGATACCGGTACAAATATGATTCCTCCGGCAAAAAACCGATCTTGCGATTGATTTGCGGGTCGGTGGCGTCTCCGCCGAGCACAAGCGACCTGCCCTTCGTGGGATGAAGCAGTCCCAGAAGCACCTTGAGCGTGGTGGTCTTGCCTGAGCCGTTCGGGCCTAAAAGACCGAATACCTCGTTGGTCCGGACCTTGAGGTTGAGCCCGTCAACGGCAACTACCCTGTTGCGGCCCCACCAGTCCGAAAAAACCTTCGTCAGAAATAATGTCTCAATCGCATATTCCATAACCGTCAATCCCAGATTTGTATACGAAGATTCTACGCCGTCGCTGCATTATGGTGCCCGAGCTCCTCGCCGTGGCGGACCAGCCGCGCGCTGTTAAATACGACAATGAGCGAACCTGCGAAATGCAGAAATGCCGCAAGAACCGGCACAATAAAACCGGTCAACGCGAGCGACCAGCCGACAATAATAAAGGCCACGCCAAAGGCAAGGTTCGAGTTAATGATAAAACGGGTCCTTCGCGACAACTGAATCAGGGCCGGCAGCCGGTTAAGGTCGTCGCTCAAAAGGGCAATCGACGCCGAGTTAATTGCAACGTCCGAGCCGGCCGCACCCATAGCTATGCCCAGGTCCCCCGCCGCCAGCGCAGGTGCGTCGTTTATGCCGTCGCCCACGACAAGGACGGTGTGACCGTCCTTTTTGATTTTTTCCACGACCGCCAGCTTGTCCTGCGGCAGACAATGCGCCTTGTAGTCCGTGCAGCCCAGCTCCAACGCCACGCGCCCGGCAACCTCGTCTCTGTCGCCCGTCAGCATCGTCACTCGTTTCACACCCCGCGCAACAAGCTCTTTTACAGCCGCTCGCGCCTCCGGCCTGGTCTTGTCCTGCAGGCCTATCCAGCCGATGCACCTGTCGTCCAGGGCCGCGTAAAGCGTGCTGAAACCCTGCTCTTCGTGCAGGGCCGGCAACTCGATGCCGGACATATCGACGTGGGTTTCCTTGAGAAAGGTGTCTCTGCCGACGATTATGCGGGAGCCGGCCACTGTTGCGGTAACACCTTTACCCGGCGTCTCTGTAAACTTGTCGGTATCAGGCAGGACGAGGTTGGCCTGTTTGGCCACTTCCAATAGTGCCCTTGCAGCGGGGTGCTTGCTCATCTTCTCGGCCGATGCCGCCAGCGACAATAATTTAGATGGCTCGATATCCTTTGCGGGCGTCAGCTTCGTTACATACAGCCGGCCCGTTGTCAGTGTCCCCGTCTTGTCGAAGACCATAGCGGTGATTTTGCCCGCGACCTCGAGGTCGGCGACGTTCTTGACCAATATCCCCAGCCGGGCCGCGGCCGATATCGCTGCAACCATCGCGCTGGGCGTCGCAAGAATCAGCGCACAGGGACAGCCGATTACGAGAATGCTTATCGCAACGTTGATTTTGCCCGTAAAAAACAGCGAAATTCCCGCTATCATAAGGACCGTCGGCGTGTACCATTTAACATAGCGGTCGATAATCCGCATAATGGGTATTTTTGTCTCTTCGGCCTGCAGTATCAGCGACTGGACCTTGCCTAAGGTCGTGTCTTTACCCGCCTTTGTAACGGTAATATCAAGTGCGCCCGTAAGATTACTCGTGCCCGCGAATACCTGCATCCCGGGGACCTTGTCGGCGGGCAGCCCCTCGCCGGTGATTGTGGCCTCGTTGACCGAGCTTAGCCCCTTTACGACCTCCCCGTCAACAGGAATATTATCGCCCGGCCTGACCCGAACAACGTCACCGGGCCTGATTTCGCCGACCATCACTTCCGTTTCAGTGCCGTCCGAACCGAGACGGTTTGCCTTTTGCGGCGTGAGCTTCACCAGCGATTCTATAGACGCCCTTGCCCCCAGCGCCGTTCGGCTTTCCACAAGCTCGCTTAGCAGCATAAAAAACGCTACTATGCCCGCTGCCTCGTATTGCTGGGTGGCAATGGCGGCAATAATCGCCAGTGCCACAAGCTCGTCCATATGCGTTTCTTTGCGCACCAGGCTCTTGATTGCGTGCCAGATAATCGGCGTCCCGAGCAGCAAGGCCGCCGCAAGGGCTAAAATCTGGCTCTGGAAACTCTCCGGGCCGAATATGAATCTCGACTTGCCGAAATAGTGGCTGATTAGCAGCATCCCCCCCGCCAGTGTCCCTAATAACGCGATGCTTACGCGGACCTGCTTGCCGTGCGTGTGCTCGACTGCCAAATCGTCCTTAAAATGCAGATGTTCGTGCGCCATTATTTAGTTCTCGCTGTCTATCGCTTCTGTGTTTCTTTTTTCGGTTTTAACGCAGGGTCTCTGTTGACTAAGACCCTGAGCTCCGTTCCCGCGCTTTGTCCCGGCTGAACGAAGATTTTCTCGTCCGCGTTGTCGAGGATTTGCTCGATTGCGTCCATATAAATCCTCTGCACCACCAGCTCGGGATGCTTGCGATACTCCGGAAGAATCTGCCGCAGATAATCCGCGTTGGCGCGGGCGGCCTCGACGACCTTGGTGCGATACGCACGGGCGTTGGCGATTTCTTCCTGCGCCTTGCCGGCTAACTGCGACCAGAGAAACTCCAGCTGCTGCTCGTTTGCGTCGTCGCTGCGAAGGACCTGCAAAAGCTCGCCGGCAACGGGCCCCGCCGCCTCATTGAGCGTCTTTTCCGCGTAAAGCTTGGCCCCGCTGATGGTCTTTTCCTTTGTCTGGACGGCCGTATGCGCCGCCTGGAAGGCGGCCTCCACCTGCCGGGGAACGGCTATGCGGTTGCGCTGGACGGCCACAACCGTAATACCGCTGCCTATCTTGTCAAGCTCTTCCTGAAGAAGACGCCTCACATGTTCGGTTACTCCCGCCGACCGCTCATACATCGCCTCTTCGATTGTGTAATTAACCATCGCCCCGACTACCGCCTCGGCCATGAGATTCTGAAGCATCGGATTAACGTTCTGCTCAATGACGTCGGCGTAGTTCTGGCCCGCCTCCAGCTTGCTGTCGTTCACAAAACAGTTCTTAAAGAAACTCTCCGGGTCGGTAATCTGGTAGGTAAGCACCCACTTCGAATGAAGTATGTTATAATCGCTGCCCTCGGTAACTGCCGCAGCCTCACTCTGCTTTTCCCCGCGGACGAGGCAATACCCGTCGGTCAGGGGATTCAGCGTCGCCGACGCGTATGTCTTTTCGCCGGCCGCTTCTTTCATCTCTTCGCCCGGCTTCACGTAATACCAAAACAGGTTAAGCGGAACGTTTATCTTCTTCTGCACGGGCAGCCGGATGATTTCATCGATTGGGTAAGGAAACACCCACTTCAGCCCCGGCCCCAAAAGCCGCGCCTCGCCTCTGCCACGAATCTTGCCGAAACGAAGCACCATTGCCTTCTCGTCAGGCCCTACCGTCCTGAATCCCGATACCAAAAACAGAACCACCAGGACTATCATTATGATTTTTAGCAGGAAAAAACTGACCTTCAACGCCCCGGACAAATATTCATACCCCGGGCTAACCGCCTGGCCTGCGGTGTCCTGCGTCTGCTCCTGAATGTCTTTATCGTTTTGCTCTTCCATAATCCGCCCTATTTTTTGCTCTTCGGCTCCAGCTCCGGCATTTTCTTGAGCATCTTGAACGGCTCAGAATCTGCGCCGATAACCAGCGTCGAACGTTTTTCGAGTATCTTCTTGAGGGCCTCGATATCACGCAAAAACATCGCAAGCTGCGGGTCCTCTTCCAGCATCTTGTAGTAGCTCGCCGCCTCCGCATCGCCCTGTGCGCGTATCGCCTTTGCCCGCGCGTCGGCCGCCGCCAGTAGCTCCGTTTGCATCGAGTCGGCGTCGGTCTTTATCTTCTTCGCCGCCGCCGTACCCTCGGCGATTGTCGCCTCGGTCTGACGCTCTCTTTCCTTTTTCATCCGCTCGAATACGTCCTTGCTGACGTCCTCGCTGATTTTGAGCTGCTTTATACCGGCCTCCTTTATCTCGATGCCGTAAAGACCTTTCGTCGCCGCCTGAAGCTCCGTGAGCATCTCGTTTTCTATCTGGTCGAACCTTATCTTCTCCGGGTCGCTGTTTACGAATTCCGAGAAGAAATGCCTGCCGATGACCTTGTTCTGGGTGTCGTTTATCTGGCTCCTCAGCTTCGCCTCGGCCTCGGTAACAGTGCCCACGGCATTGAAGAATTCACACGGGTCGGCTATACGCCAGACGACGAAGGTGTTGACGATAACGGGCACCGCCCCTTTGGTCGTCGTCTCGCCAAGCTGCGCTTCGAGAATCCTCAGGCGGGAATCGAACTTCTCCACCTGTTCGATTGGCAGGGGCCATTTGAAGTGAAGACCCGGCTCCGTAAACGTTCGCGTCACCTTGCCGAAGGTCGTCACTAATGCCGATTCGGTCTCTCTTACCTGAAACATCGTGCTGACCAGCACAAGCACAACGAACAGGACTAACAAAAACAGCGGTATTGATATGTTCTTCATTATTGTGAACTCTCCTGATATCCCCCCAGCTCGTAAAGGCCGGGTGTTAATTTTTCCTGAAGGTCAACTATATAAACCTGGCTGTCGTTGGTGTCAGCCACCACGACGTACTTTCGAATCTTTTCCAGTCCCTCCTCGAGGACCGCAAGACGCTGCTCGTGTTTATAGATGTCCTTTGCGGCGCGGTATGCCTTCACCTGGCTGGCGAACCGCTTGCCCGTCGCCTCGGCAAGCGTGGACTTTTCGAATGCGTAACTATGGGCGTCTCTCAGCCGCGCGAAGATTTCGCCCCCTGCCGATACAAATGCCTTGTCAAGCTCGGCTGACTTCGTATTATCGTCCAGCGCCCTGTTGCGCTGATACTCCGCCGCTAATGAATAAAGCTTCTCCGCATCTGCGATGCTGCCCGCTAACATGCTCAGGGTCCTGTTGCGCTGCGCCTCAGCATCGAGTATCAGTGCCTGCTTTCTCTGAACGGCCCCGACGACCTTCTGATAATCCGCGGCAACCTCCGTCGGCGGATGAAATCCCTGTATCCCCAAAAATACTATCTCAACTCCCAGACCGGCCTCGTCGGCGGTACGCTGAATGTTCCTGGTAAGAACCTCCTTCGCCTCGAACCTGCCGGCACCGAGCAAGCTCCTCTGAAGCGCCTCCTTGTCATCGACCTCGATGGTCGCGCTGGAGGCAAACCTCGCAAGCTCGCGATAACACAACACCTCGAGCTCCTTTTGCGGCTCGTCTTGATTATAAAGAAACGCGTAAATGTCCTTGACTCTGTACTGGACCGGAATATTGGCCTTCAATAAGCTCACAGGCGCCGCGCCTTCGGCGCCTTCTTCAGCGCCCCACCGGCTTGCTACCATAATGCTGTACTCTTCTTTGTAGTGCTCTTTTCCCCACAACAGCGGCTCATTAATTATCTCCCCCGTCTTCGGGTTGGTCTTCGGCACAAACCCGATATCCAGCTCGCTAATACGTCTGGTCGGATATTTGCGGGCTATGTCGATTGGCCAGGGCCACTTGAACGTTACCCCTGGACCCGCTATGCGGACCTCGCCCTGCGCATCTTTGGGATTGCCGAAACGCTCGATTACCGCCTGCTCGTCAGAATCGAGTACCACGATGCTGCTCAGCAGATAAAGCGTTATAGCGCCGAAGAAAATAAGCGGCACAATCGCCTTTCCCAGCAGCTTGTAAAACCACGTCTGCGAAACCTTGAAGCCGAACTGATAATCGATGGCCCCCGCCGCGGTATGAAGTATCTCGCCCGGCTCGTTAATAAGACCCAGAAGCCGGCTGTCGAACGCCGCCCGGCTGTAATGACCCGCCAGACGAGGCCGGTATATGTCGAAAATTACGTTAAGGGCCGTCTCAAGACCGAGCAGTATCAAAAGCGCCGGGATAAAATAATCAATTACCCTTATTACTGCTGATACCTTGAACTGAACCAGCGCAAGGGCAATCGCCAGCGCAAAAGAAAGCACCGCCGAACCCAGCAATAAAGAGCCCCCCGCACGAAGCGGCTTCCATTCCGCCCGGCTGCTCATCCCCGTCGCGTAACGTGAAACCAGAAAGCTCACAAACGCCACGGCTATCATAATCACCGCGCAAAGAAGCGCCTGCCTGCCCTGCGAAGGATTCGAGCCGCCGGCCAACCTTAGTAAATAAAAACCGATTGCTGTTTGATATGCCGCGATTATCGCCGAGAATATCGGCAAAAACCACTTCTCGAGTATCTCAAGACGCCTCTGCGCAACCGCGAACAATTGTGCCTGCTCGCCTTTCTGCTGAAAAATCCTGCCGGCGTCCTTGTCCGAGGCAAGTGAGCTCATATCGAGCTTTTCCTGCTCGGCGAGGGCCCTCTGGTGGAACTGAATCAGCACCACGAGCCAGACAAAAACCCCGGCAAGCAGTAGAAAACTCGAAGCATAAACGGCATAAAATCCGCTCCATCTGCCGATAAGAAGTGTAGCGACAAAAAATATGACGCTGATGACCAGTGACGCCGCGGCTGCCTGTTTTGCAGGTCTTGATGATGTTGTCATTAGTTAGTCCCTGTCGTTTCTATCGAACCACATTGAAAAAGCAAACATATATATAATTTCAGCGGCCTGTTTACAAGCCGGCTACAGTGACTTATAAGATATATCGCCAAAGCTCGACATAACCGTTGATGAAAACGTCAAAGACGACTCAAAAAAAGCGTCTGTGTAAGAAAAACGGCTGTCCTTGCCGATAGAAAAACGAGTATAAACAATGAATAAACTTTTTACTATTGCAAAAAACACCTTTATCGAAACCCTTCGCCAGCCGGTTTACTCCATAATCATTATCGCCGCACTTCTGCTGTTCTTCATCAGCCCCTCGATTACGATGTACACAATGAGTGACGACAATAAGCTGTTACGCGAATTGGGGTTATCTACGCTGTTTTTGGCCAGCTTGTTCATAGCCATTTTCGCCGCTTCAGGGGCCGTGGCTGAGGAAATCGAGAATAAAACGATACTGACCGTCCTCAGCAAACCCGTTAAGCGTCCGATATTCATTTTGGCCAAGTTCTTGGGCGTCGCCGCCGCCGTAGCTATGGCACACTATATCTGCACTATCGCCCTTTTAATGACCATAAGGCACGGCGTCCTCGAAAGCGTAAATGACACCCACGACTGGACCGTCGTATCAGCCACGGGCGCCATCGTAGGGGGCGCTATAATCCTAAGTGCCTTTTTTAACTATGTTTACGACTGGAAAACCACCTCAACAGCAATGGTATTGCTGGCGATTTTCGGCACAATCGGCATTATTTTCCTTACCTTTATCGACCGCGACTGGAAATTCAACCCCGCCAACAACAAAATCGCCGCCGTCGATATTTATGGCTCCGTCCTGCTGTTCCTGGCCGCCCTCATAATCGCAGCCCTCGCCATCGCGCTATCCACAAGGTTCAATATCGTGGTGACGCTTTCCGCCTGCGTGGGCGTTTTCCTTCTCGGCCTTGTCTCCGACTGGGCATTAGGCGCACTGGCCAAGACGCATCTCTGGGCAAAAATCCTTTATTTCGCGATTCCCAACCTGCAGATTTTCTGGATTAGCGACGCCATTTACGAAGGCAGCACCGTCCCGCTCAAATATGTCCTCATCAGCGCCTCGTACGCCCTATGCTATACAGCCGGAATTTTGGCTTTGGCCGTCGCCCTCTTCCAGCGCCGCCAGGTCGGCTGATTTCACTGATTTCCTCGTAAATCTGCGATAGATAAATCGGGCCCCTGCACTCCCCGCGTTCCCTGCGGTGAAATCCTTTTGTGCCTTATCGCGGCAGCAGCGTCGCAGGGTTTGTCCCGTGAGATAAAACGCCAAGAGAAACTATTGATTTCTTTGATTTGTTATCTCACGGGGTAAAGATTGGCCGACTCGATATCTTTGAAGTATTTTACGGTGCCGTGTTTTAATTCATCGGTTGCGGCCTCATCGCAGACGAAAATTGCCTTCTGGTGCAGTTGTAATGCGCTGGCAGGCCACAGATGATTGACACCTTCTTCGATGGTGTGCCGCAGTGCGCGTGCCTTGCTTCGGCCGCTGACGATAGTCAGGACTTCCCTCGAATCCATTACGGTCCCGACGCCGACGGTCAGCGCGGTCTTGGGGACTTTATCGACGTCGCTGTCGAAAAAACGGGAGTTGTAAATGATTGTGTCCCTTGCGAGGGTCTTGACGCGTGTTCGCGACGAAAGCGAAGAGCCGGGCTCGTTGAAAGCAATGTGGCCGTCGGGACCAATTCCGCCGACGAAAAGCTCGATGCCACCCGCCTGTTTTATCTTTTTCTCGTAGCGCTCACATTCGGCGGCGAGGTCTTTTGCGTTGCCGTCTAAGAGGTTAACGTTTGATTCGGGGATATCTATATGGCTGAAAAAATTGTCCCACGCAAACCGGCGGTAGCTTTCGGGATGGTCTTCGGGCAGGCCGACGTATTCGTCCATATTGAAGGTAACGACATTTTTGAAGCTGACTTTTTTTGCTTCATAGAGTTTAATCAGCTCGGCGAACATACCCAGCGGCGATGAGCCGGCGGGCAGACCTAAGACAAAAGGTCTCGAACCCGTCGGTCCGAACTCGCTTATTCTCTTCGTGACGTAATTTGCGGCCCATTTCGAGACAACTTCGTAATTCGGTTGTATTATAACTCGCATATTTCACTCTGCGGGACAGGTCCCGCCCCTCCGCCAATTTTATCAGCCAATTTTTTTCATTCGGCCGACGAGCTCGTCCGCCAGCCGGGTCTTTTCCTCGATATGGCGGTCTATTTCCCTGACGAAATCGTTATTTTCGAAGTCGCCCCTGACCTGTGCAAAGTCCTCTGTCCGCTCCTGAGTCCTGCCGTCAAGCCCGTAGCCGATTTGCGCAGTCGGTGCGAATTCTTTTTTTGCGTCTGCACGAAGCATATTATCAAGCTCGATTACGGCCGACTTCCACTTGTTTGTCATTTCAATAATGTCTTTCGGATTTATGGCGTCGATTGTCTTTCCTAAGCGCTGCTGCAGGACGTTGGCGGCCCAGGCCCATTCGTATTCGGGATAAGTTTCATAAGTCGAGACAAACACCTTGCCGACCTGGTCGAGATTCGCCAGTGTGCCGGATTCGATATCGTCGAGGATTTTCGAAACTAACTGTTCGGGAACGAATTCGCCCGCTAAATCAACCCATTTCCCTAAGCCGACATCGGTTTGGGGTTTAAGGGCCTTTTGCAAATCCTGGACCGTTGCGAATTGTTTGCCTTCGAGGCGGTGGATGAGGCAGTTGCCTAAGAATTTGTCGATGCCGGTCTGGTAAAGCTTGATGCCTTTGTCGAGGCAGTCCTTTTTTATACGGACGCCCTGGTAGGCGAAATAATCAGTAGTTTCTCCCTCGGTGTTTTTGATGTTTTGCAGCAGCTCGCAGCCGTTGAGCATTTTCTGGACGGTATAGGGGCTAAGCAGCTTGAAATTTATCAGGTCGAGCTTTTTAGGGTCTTTTCGTTTGTCGCGTTTGGGCCATTTTCTGGCGTCCCGGACGGTACCGACGCTACGAAGGTTGACAGCGGGAACAAGGACGCTTTCGTCCTCGTGCTCGATGAGGTATGAGAACGGCAGGTCGGATGTGTCGGAGTTCCGGTAGTGCCTGCCCATAACGACGGTGAAGGCGCCGACCTTCGCGGGCCAGAGCATATAGGAATCGCTGGCGGTTTTTGAGCCGCGTTCGACGACGCCCTGATGGACGGGGCCGAGCTTATACATATGGTTGCTCTGGTTGGTGCCCGAGCCGGCGTTCAAAAAGCTGAACAGGCCCGCGATGAGCAGCGTGGATTTGTGGTGCGTTACTGTATATGGGCCGGCGAAGATAGCACACGCCTCGCCATGGTACCCGCCGGAGTTTGCGAAAAAGACGGAATTTTCGGCGGAATATTGTTTCGCAAGCTCGACCCCCTGACCGACGAAGCAGTTCGATAGGATGGTTCCGTCGGTAACCTTCGAGCCGGAGCATATAATAAAGTTACGGGCGAAGACGCCGGGCCCTATATATATCGGGTCGTGGGGGGAGCTGTTGATGGAACCGTTTTCGAGCCGGCTGACGGCCTCGATTGTCGCCGCCGGGCCGACTTTGACGTTTTTTATGATTCTGGAGTTGATGATTTTGGCGCCCGAGGCCACAAGCCCCATCGAGGATTTGACGGAATCGGCGTATGCGGCAATCATAGCCCGCAATTTCTCAATCGTTTTGGGGCGGTGCCTGTAAAGGGCGATAATATATGCAAGCTGCGCGGACAAAAAGTCGTAGATAGGTATTTCCCTGCCGCCTGCCTCGTTGATGACTGTGACGTCGGTGCCGTTGCCGAAGGCGGTTTGGCCGTCAACGGTCATCTGGTCGATATTTTCGATGATTACGTCGTCTTCAATCGAATAGTTGGCGATGTAAGTTTTGACCTGGTTTATATATACGTTGTCGCCGATGCGGCAATTATGAATGGTTGCGTTCGAGATGCCGCAGGGCCGCGTCAGTCCGCCGCAAAACCGGACGTCTTTTTGGAACAGGCCGAGGCGAACGTCGCCTGAAAAGTGGGTGGTTTTGACGCGTTCGGCGTCAAAACCCTCTGCGACCTGAACTTTCGACCAGTCGCAACTCGTGCAGCCACGGGCGGTAAGCTGGCTGATTTGGGCGGATGTTAAAGGGCTCCATTTCGAAGCCATTTCGTATCTCCCGTTTTATTGGACTATCTTCACGGTATCTATGTCCATTGCAGACGGCAGCAGAGGTGCTTTTTCCGCAGCGGTAACGACGCTGTTGTGACTGTTTACCAGCCGAAGGGTGCGAGGTCAAGAGATTTTCCGCGGCAAGAGCGTGTGGAATTTACGGTAAAAATTTTTAATTACAATAATTTAACAAATCCGCGCATAAAAGTTACAGCAGGAGCTTGACCGGTGCCGATGAAATGTTATATAACCGGTCTTAAAGATAGCGACCGGATGCTATTATTTTTTATCGCAGGGAAGCAAATATGCCATACCAGACACTTCGGCACTTCGACAAAGACCCTCGCAGGCCGGCTCCCCCGACAATACCATTCAACGGCAGGCAGGGCAGGCCGAGAGTGGCCAGGGTCATGGTTGTCCTGCTGGTTTCGATGACGACCGGTGCAGTAGTTCTGATGGCATTGGGCAATCATCCGCCTTCAGCGGGGCCGTTTTGCCTCTCAACGTATTACCGGCTCGACCCGGTGCGTGAGGCGATAAGCTCTCGTGCGGCACAATCATCACAGCGCTGGGAGTATGTCGAGGTTTACTACAGCGGGACCAGGGCGGGCAATATCGAGCAGCTTGCGTCGCTGTCGGGCCTGGCAAGCTGTGACGATATTAACTGCCATTTCGTTATCTGCAACAGTTTAGGGGGCAGCGACGGGCAGATACAGGCGACCGAGAAATGGCAGCAGCAGTGGTCGGTCATTCCAGACAATACCTGGTACGGAAGCTCCAAGACCATCCGGATATGTCTTGTGGCCGACGGCAAGAGCGTCCGGCCGACAAATTCCCAGATAAGAAGGGCCGAGGCGCTCGTCGAGGCCCTTGTGCTGAAATTCAACATCCCCGCCGCAAACGTCTTTTACCCCGCCAACTGGCGGTAGGCGTTACTTCCGTTCCGTCGCTCGTGCCTCGTGACTAATCTCTCGTAAATTTACAGGCCAAGCAGCCAGTTTTCGGCCATAACTGCAAAATCTTCGGCATTGACCCGGCCGTCGCCTTCGGGCAAAGGCGAAATATCCGCAGAGCAAATCGGCAGCCCCGTTTTTAACCATTGCCCGGTAAAATCGAGCAATTCGTCAGTGCCGTTTGTAATTCCCCACTGGCCTGCAAAAACAGAGAAGTCGGCAAAATTGACTATCCCGTCGCCTGCCGGCAGCGGCGCCAAATCCGCCGGTATCTCGTCGAACAGCCACTGTCCGCACAATTCCGCAAGGTCGAAAGTATCCACGCCGTCAGGACAAACGATATCACCTGTTAGAATCTGCCATTGCAGTTTCGGATAATTAGTAGTTTCGCAGATAGACCATATATCATTAAAGTCCCAACTGATGAAGTTGGCCTGCTGTTTCATTTCCGCCGTTGTTTTGCCCGTTGCCCCTGTAGTTGTGCCATAGCCAACTCCAACTGTTTGACCGCTGGTCTGGACATCCCAGAAGCAGGCAGTTAATTTAAGAACCGCCCCAGCTGCGCAAACATTACTCCCAACCAGCCCGCCGACATATCCTGTTCCACTGACTGAACCGGTCGCATAGCAGTCAGTTACATAAAGACTCGTATAGCATATGTTGATAACTGCAGAATTTAAACCCACTAGTCCTCCGACTTTGTCTATTCCGGCGACCGAACCAGTCGCATAGCAGGAAATTAGAGTACCCGTATTATTCAACCCTACCAGTCCGCCAACATCTATGTCACCGTTAACCGAAGCCATCGCATAGCAGGAGGTTAGTTTTCCTCGAGTTAACCCTATTAGCCCTCCAACATAAGAGTTGCCGGTGACCGAACCTGCCGCATAGCAATTGGTTAACGAAGAAATGGAAAGCTCTACGCAGGTATTACTGCCGACCAGTCCGCCGACATAGGAGTTGCCTGTTACGTTAACATTTTCTACGCCTAAATTGCGGATTTGGCCGCTTGAGCCAACAT
>CAZHVR010000051.1:0-20576 GCA_964536225.1 uncultured Pirellulales bacterium | reverse complement strand
ACATCATCGCCGGCGGTAATATCAACGCCGGCTGTATTTATCAGTGAACCTAGTCCGGTTATATCCAACGAACCATCGCATTCTTCCACTGCGTCCCATGCCTGTGCCCATATTTCAGCATAACCACAGTTATCCGCTTCTACTTTAACATCGCCGCCGGCATTAATTAAAACATTAGCAGTGTTCGTGATATCGCCCTGCACGACTACTTCGACAGGATCCACCGGCTGCAATGCTACCAGCTCCACAGTAAATTCGGGCATATAGCCATACTGGCCTTCGTTCCAGGCGCCGGCATAAATCTCAGCGCTGCCGCCGTCTTCAGCTATGACCGACACGTCTCCGCCGGATTCATCATCGCCTACGGCATTAATCACGATAGACGCATCATTGGTCAGGCCGGCTACGGTTATAACCGAATCCTCTTCATTCTTATTTGTTTCGAATTCAATCTCATTGCCGGCCAGAGATTCTATCTGTGCCTGGCCGCCGTCTTCACCTTTTACCTCGACGTTGGCCGCGGTAATTTCAACATCAGCAGTGTTAGTACTATCAGCATCCTTGGCCAGGGCCATTATTTCCGCCTCGCTGGGCTGGTTAAAACACATCGCCATTACCTTAACGTCGCCGCCGGCCGCAATATCAACACCGGCCGTGTTATCAAGACCGCGTTTTGCTATGGCCTCGATTTCGGCCTTGCCGCCGTCCTCAGCTTTTACCCAAACGTCATCGCCGGCCTCAATACCAATGTTGGCCGTGTTAGTCATTGCGTACTTGGCTATTGCCTCTATCGAAGCAACATACGGCTCGAAACCGCAGAAGGAATATTTTCCGCCCTCGCTCTTTACCCAAACATTTCCGCCGGCGGTAATATCGACACCGGCCTCATTTAGAATAGTATCTCCCTCGTTGCCCAGGGCCTCTGCGATTATCTGTGCGTCGGCCTTTTTCGCCTTTACTTTAACATCGCCGGTGGCGTCAACAGCCACATCGGCGTAGTTATTAATTCCGCCCTCGGCCGATGACTTTATCAGGGCACAATCCTTCGAACCCCCGGCTATCAGCTCAACATCGCCGGGAACAAAATAAGGGTCACTGTCATCCTCCACAACCTCGCCGCCGGTGGCCGTAATATCAACCCCGGCCCTGTTCTCTTCGGCATATTTGGCAAAGGCCCCAACTATTGCGTCATCAGAGCTCCAATTGTCTCCGAACCATTCCCGCAGGGTCTCTACAGTCACATTTCTGCCCGTAATCGAAACCGTTGCCAGGTTTAAGAGGCCGTCCTCCCTATCAGAATAGGCCTTGGCTTTGACTCTTACATCATCGTCCTTGGCTTGTATAGTAACATCGCCCTGGTCGGGGAGGTTTGCAACCGCATCGGTGTTAATTACCGCAGCATCGGTCTCAACAGCATCGTCTCCGGCAGTGATATCAATCGTGGCAAAGTTACGAAGACCATCGGTTGCTGTGGCCTCAACTTCAGTGCCACCCCACCAGCCGTCTTTTATCTCCACATTGCCGCCGGCATCAATTGTAACTGCAGCAACGGCATCATTTAAACCGTCACCGACAGCTTCAGCTTTCACGTCGTCTTTTATGGTAACGTCGCCGGCTGCAGCAATATCAACTGTGGCAACGGCATCAGAACCGTCTTCAGAAACGCCATTGGAGTAGGCCTTTACCAGCGCCGATGACCAGATATCGCCGGCTGCGAGAATTATCTGAGCCCCGCCATCCTCTTCTTTTGAATCATTTCCTACCTCGATTCCATCACATCCTTCGTTTTTGACCTGGTAAACGCAGTGATCGCCATAGGCCCAATCGTCTCCCATCGTAACCTCAACCGCGACAGTTCCGCCGGTCTCACTGATTTTTACGTTATCTCCGGCAGCCATAATCACCAGGTTATCTGCTACTAACGCTCCTTTGTTAATAACGTTTTTCCCGATAAGACCGATCATTTCGGCTGAAATATCAGCATAGTTCTTTACATCTCCTGCGCCCATTTCAGTATCAGTAAAAAATGTATAGGGCATCCCATTCAAAAAGTCGCTGTCTTCAATATCCAAGCTCGAAGCAACTAATACAGGCACATTGATAGTAGCGCCTGCACCAAAAACAACACCTGCGGGATTAATAATGAACACTCTACCATCAGCACCCAGAGTACCCAAAATACCTGTAACTGCTCCATCGTGTACCCTGTTCAATACAGCCGCATCTATGTTTGGCTGATGGAATTGAACAGTTGCCCCAGTGCCGATATCAAAGTTGTTCCAGTTCATAATCGCTTCGTTAGCCGTCTGCGTAATGCTCATTGTATCACCAATGACATCAGGTGCATTTACTCCGGTCGAGTCAATTAGTCCGCTCGGAAGCGTCCCAGCAGCCGGGGTCGGGTCGGCCATAGCGACCCTGACCGGGATGAAGAACAATAGCGAATACACCATCCAGCAGGCAACAATCTGCCTCAAATAATATTTTCTCGAAATTCTTCTCAGCTTTTTCATTTTTCAGCCCCTTTATCCTCTAAACTTTAAGTTTTATCAGGTCCTTCTAAACGTTATATGTCCTTGCCGACAAAAGCGTCGGTTTACCATCTCATCATTAAGCTGACGTTCAACCTGCCTTTTCCTTCATCGGTGTCAACTGTGTCCTTAAGCGGAAATCCGTAATATACGCCTCCGACGAAATTGTCTCCAAGCTCAGTGAGCAGGCCGGGACCAACCGAATAAAGGTCCTGTGTTTTGTCCTCGCCCGCAACGGGGTCTTTTATTCTGGCCTCTCCGAAGTCAAAGAAAACCAGTGGAGCAAGCTTTCTCAGGAACGGCTTTTCCCTCGACAACTTCTTCGATTCTTCTATCGACAGCCCGTGACGGACCAGGTCATATTCATACTGAATTGACGCAAGCACCCCGCCGTCAGCCACAATCCTGTTTTCTTTGTATCCTCTTACGGTGTACATCCCTCCGAACGTGGTCATTTTCGCCGGCACCAATCTTTCCGTCGGAATTATCCAGCGTAAAGAACCGCTTACTCGCTGGACTTTTACGGGGTCTAAGTACTGGCTGTGACTGGCCGCTATAGTGTATATCTGAAAATCCTTTTCCGCATTTGTTCTTGCACCGGTGAGCGTTGCCGGATTCCAAAAGCTGTCCTGGTCCGACCCTCCAATGCTATCGATACGGTCAAATGTAATTGAAGTATTGGCCATATCAGTTCGACGATGCAAATCAACACCCACCCCCCACAGTAGCATCTCAACCTCTGAGCCCAATATCGCGCTGAATATGGACGAAGAAACCTTGCTTTCTTCATAACTTAACGAGGTCGTAACGTCAAAGAACCATTCGCCCGACTGGAATACGTTGTATCGCAATACGCCCCCATACACCGAACCATGACCGAGGAAATCGATGCCCCCGCCGCCTGTCACGTCAAAGTTGCTGTATGCGGCAATAAGTTTAAGGCGCAGGCGAGGCCCGGCAATCGGGAAATCGTAGCTGCCATACACCGAATAATTATCGGTAAAACCCGAATCCCAGGGCGCCTGATGATAGATTGTAAGCGTATCATCAAAACCCAGTAAATTCGTATTAATAAGGCCGACACGAGGCGCCCACTGCCTGTCCTCGGTGCCTGCATTGTCCACCTGTATGAACCAGTGCCAGGGATTGGCCTCGTAAACATTATAACCAACAGCGAGGGTGCCCGGCTCGGTGCCCTTCGATACCGTTGCCGAGATATATCTGTCGGGGTTAAGATTGAGCAGGTTGATATATTCATTGAGCTGTTTCTCTTTTCCCACTTCTCCTTCCTTAAAAGGCGTCCATTCCTTCAAGAATGATTTTTTTAGATAACCTTTCTCCACCGGCTCACTTTCGGGGTTAAAATAATTTGCAGTGATAGAGGTAATGGCAGCTTCGGTAACCCTTATGTTCAAAATGTCGTCCCGCAAATTTCCGCCTTCGAGTGATTCGGGCGGCACAGCCACAAATATGCCTGAATACCCCTTATTTCTATAAATACGCAGTATGCACTGGGCAAGACCGCGAATATTCCTGGCTGAAATCTTGTGCGGCTGCCCGGGATCTTCTATTAAAGCCCGTATTGGTCTTAAATCATAAAGGTCCTCACTCGGCGCCTTTTTAATCGGCAAATTCGAAGCATTGAAGACCGGAGGAATCGATGATAATATATCTTCGGTAGATACCAGGTTATTGCCGGTAATAACAAGCTGTTTTGCAGTCATCGTGGGGGTAGTATCTTCCGGTAAATTCAGTTGTGTTATTTCCTCAGGGCTGATTTCCATACCGGGTTTTGTGGATTTTTGCTGTTTTTCCACCCGCTCCTTCTCCTCGAGCTTTTGCTGGGCCTGTGTCTGCTCAGATTCAGTAATATCAGCGGTCTGGCCTTTTACCTGTCCTATGACAAGACAAAAGGTAATACAACACAAAACAACAAAACATCTCATCCAACTGTAGCAATTCATACTTTTTCTCCCTTCACTAACATTGCCATAAATAATATATTTGATCCAAACCAAAAGTAATCCTCTTTTCCGAAAAAGAGGAACACTGAAACAAAAATTCACGGCGATGTTATCATAGCTTGACTTTGAATGCTATTATTTTTTCTCCTCATCTTCAAAAATTACGCCGATATCAATACTGATACGGGCTTTTTTGGAAAAATCTTCCCTGCACTCTCTAATCCATTCAGCTTTTACAATACTAACAAAACTACCCCTCCCAATGCAAGAACTTTTTCTATACTACCTCATTTGCCTATATTGCCACGACTTTACTCTCTAAGAAGGCCTTGCCCGAAGTTAACTAAAACTGCGTTTTTAAGCTGTTTTTGGGTATTTATCCCCCTTGCCTATGCAACAAATTTTATCCGCTGGTTCCCAGCCAACAGGGTATTTGAGCAGGTCATTAATAGAGTTAAAAGAAAATCCCGCCCTCTCCGTTATTCTTTCGTTGGAGAAGGCGGGATTTGAAGGATTTGCCGTCAAGAGGCGGCCCGGCTAAAAACCATAGACGGGACGCAATTGCCCGGAACTGGGTAGCGTGGGGTAATATTCACCGCGAGGGCCTACCCAGCCGACACCGTGCTTTCTTAATCTTACCTGAACGATGGAGCCGTTGCTGTTTCTCACGTTGACAAGCTGCGAATTAATGTCTTCCTGCATCGCATACATTCGCGAGCGGGTCTGTGCCTTGTCGCTTTCGTTTCCAATAATATAACCGGCCCCCGTTCCGACTGCGGCCCCTATTAGTGTTGATTCGCTATGGCCCCCGGCCAGCGCCCCGATACCTGCGCCGGCCAGGCCGCCGATGACTGCACCCGTCTGGGCGTTGCTTTCGCAGCCGACGACAAATGCAAGTCCGCCGATGACGAACAAAATCAACCAGATTGTGCAGATTCGTTTCAGCATTTTTATGCCTCCTAAATTATTGTGTCTCACCTGTCTTAATTTTTTCAGCTAAATCAAGCAGAACCGATGCAGCACCGAAATTTTTATAATCATCCTTTGCCTTTGTAAGCGGTTCAATTGACTGTTCGGTCTCACCTGCCCCCAGCAAATTATAGCCGAGCAGAAGCTGCAGGTCGCTGTCGTCGGGGCGGCTTAAGGCCTCTTGAGCCAGGCGGTCGATTTGCTCATCAAGGTTGTTTTCGTCGAGATATAAACCACGCGGATAGTAAACGCCCTCTTTTTCCGGAGTTGCCTTTTGCAGGGCCGTGCGAAGAGCATCGGCGGCCTGGGAGTATCTGCCGTCTGCAAACAACGCCTGGGCATACGCAAAGGGAAGTATCTCGTCATCCGGCGCAAGCGCCATAGCAGCGGCGAATTTGTCGGCTGCCTCGGCATAACCGCCCTGCCCAAATGCCGTTATACCCTCATCGAACAAGGTATCAGCAACCGTCTGGGCATCCGGACCCTGCTGCTGGTTTAGCTTCTCACGAACGTCGGCGAAGGTGCTGGAATCCACGGGCGTCAGGCCGGTTTCCTCTGTGCTGTAAACAGCGGTTGAAGCGGGCTGACCTGTGTAATAGTTGTAAGTGTAATAATTATAGGTATCGCCCGGGACTTCATAAGCAAGGGGTGAATAGCCGTACCAGAAGAACGAATGGACCGGATACCAGTAATAGCGTATACAGCTATAATCCGGCCAGAAGCCGCCCAAGCTTACAAAGATGTATCTGCGCTGATAAAACGGATATACGTAGTGGAAGCTGTAATGGCCGCCCCATCTATAATACACAGGATAGTGATAGCTCGGCCAGATGATGCGGTTAACCAAGAGATGATGCTGGTCTCTGAACACAAAGCTGCGATGGTGCTTATGACCGAATGTTCCGGTTCGGTCTTCAAAGCTGACCCTCGTCGTCGATGCAGGCCTGAAGCGTCTGAAATCGTGGTCACCGCTGCCTATCGCAACGGTTCTGCGACTGCTCCTGGTAAAATCCCTTCTGTTGTTGGCTAAATTTCCTGAGGGTTTGGAACCGCCGTCCTGCCGGCCTCTGCCGAACCATCGCGGTTTGCCGGACGCGCGGGATTGGCCAGACCTGTCCGTAATTGGCCTGCTTGGGCTTTCATTTCCAGCATTTCTACGAGGTTGTTGCGAAATTGTCGGTTTTTCATGCGGCGACGCGACGTGAGAGGTTCTGCCGTCGTTAACCGTTCTCTCGTTGTTACGCCCCTGCTCCCTTGCGGGCCTCGAATCGGCCTGCGGCAATTCAATCCTTGTTGCAATCCGCTCGGCCCGATCTGATTGCGGTTTTTCACGGACAAGCGGCTTAGTTTCGACTCTTGTGCCAATCTCTCGGATTACAGGTTTGTTAATCCGTGTGCTGATAACAGGTTTCGGTTTTGTGGTCACACTGACGTTCGGTTTTATCACCTGCTGACCGGACACATTCACGTTTCCCGGCCGCCTGACTTCCACGCCGCTTGGCACTTTTGAAATTCTAAAGGCACGACTTTGACCCGTCTCTTTGGATGGCTTTGTAACGTTGATTCGCGGGCTGGGTGAATTAATCCGCGAACTTATCGAAGGTTTGTTTATTTGAACCTGCGGCTTGGAGATTACCGGCGTATTTACTCTCGTCGATGTTGTTATTCTTTGTGAAATCTGAGGGGTTCTCTGTATCCGCTCACTTGTGGAAGGCCTTGATGGCGAGGAAACAGCTCTTTGAGGTTCTTTTCTCATAACAGCCGGCGAATGTGAAGACGACGGAGTTTTGTTTCGTGCCGATGACCTGTCGGCCTGTTGTCGCTGTGAATCACTTCCTCGATTGCCGCCTTTGCCCCGCCCCTCTTTGGCCAGAGCCATCGGGGCCAAAGACAATACGAGCAGGGCCAAGATAACAACCACGGCCTTTAACGCTTTTGACAATCCTAATGTTGCCATAATACACCTCCTTTTTGTTCGTTCTTTCCGAGTCATTGTAATTTCCCTTTTATCAATGAGCTTCAACGTTCTTTTCGCTGATTTGCTTTGTCATTCTATTAGTATAGACGCCTTATGTCAAGTAATGTTTGCAAAATTGCAAGAAAATTTTAACTTTTTTCAGTAATACTATAACTTCTTTCAAACAAAGCGGTTATGTCGCAGTTAGGCCTCCTCGACTAAAAAATGTTGACAACTATGCTTGCTGTTTTTTGCAATAGCCCCTACAATTTTGACGAAGCTTTGGTATCGAATCTTTTAAAATCAACGTGTTGATGAAGTGATTTTGAGAAGAAAATGGCTAAAAGAATTAAAAACCCTCTAGCCCAGGCGTTAGGACTCGTCCTGCAGGAAATGCGGGGCAAAATGGGAGGGATATCCTCTTCGGATATTGCATCGCAACTGGGTCTTGCGGCCTCGCATTACAGAATGATTGAGGCCGGCTCGGCTATACTCCAGCCCTCGAGGGCGGTCCGAATTGTTCAGGCCTTTGACACAATTGAATTTGTTCCCCTTTGCGAGATACTCGTATCCATACAAATGCTCGACAGCGCCAAGAGTTCGGTCAGAGATATGAAGACAACTATAACCCTTCTGACTGAAGCCACACCGTCGTTAGCTAGAGTGCTCGGCAAATTAGAACCCTTGTGGAAAATAATAAGCAGCGGCGAATCAGGTGATGTTGCCGAGGCGATTGTCGAAAGCGGATTCAAAGACGAGCTTGTCCGTTTTCTAACGACCGAGCCGGCCCCTTTCGGCGCAGCGGATATTGACGACTTTATGAGCCCTACGTACGAACATCCCCTGTCGGGCCGTCTCTACGGGAAAATTGGCAATATATTACAGGGAGTCGCTCCTTTTTATCTCGACGCGGTCCTGCAGCTCACCGACAACCTTAAAAATATCACCCCGCGCGTTACGGCCGAAGAGCTCGCCAGATGGGAGCACCTGCACCAAAACAAATTCTCACATTTAATCGGCATCGTCCGCAAGCCCGAAATTGTCGTCGAAATTGGCATCTTCGATTACAATTATCTTTGGGAAGAGGATTTCCAGAAGATTCTGATAATTTACCGCGACGGGTCCGCCGAGCGAGCAAAGTGGGCCCACGCAAAAATCGTCGAGAACCTAAGGAAAAAACTCGAAACAGACCGTCTTAAATACGAACGCCAACTGCAGACCTTTGACGAGGTCCTCAACAAAAAGCTCATAATCAAATACAGCGGCGATAAAAAAACTGCAATTGACGAAATTCTCCTCTACAGGGGTGTTCCTATGAACAATCTCTGGGCGTATATTATGCTCAACGGCTACGTGGTTCCCTTTGTCGACGACGCGACCGTTGATTCGGCGGGAACGGGCCTTTACGGCACAAGTTTGGGTTACGACGAAACCTCTGAAAAGCTTGTAAAGATAAGGAAATTGTGCAATGACATCGGACTGGCAATGTAAAGACACCTTGCCCGATATAAGTATTGCGAAAATCCTGCCGCGGCTTCCCGATTCGCAGCTTTTTTCGCGAAAAAAATGCTACCTCGGCATAAGCTTGGAAAATCCGCTTTTCGCGGGCGATTCACTCAGGGCAATGCTGATATGGGCCGCGGAAAAATTCGAGCAGTGCCTGGTCATAGTCGGCGATTATCTTGCCCGTTTTGATGAGCAGATTATCACCGGCTGCGACGAAAACAAGGCAGGTCAGCTCGCAATAAAAACGGGCGATTCATTCATATCACAAACAAAAGGAATTTTCGCCGCCCTGCCCTCAGGCAGAGTTACATTAACCCGCTGGAAAGAGCATTTACAGGCCGAAGAATTCAAAAGGTCAAAAAAGACACTGGACGAGATTTTCGAATCGAACGAGGATTTTAGAAAGTCAGTGGAATATGACGCCTTGTCCTTTGTCGAGAGGCAAAAAAAACACAATCAACGCCCTGCCGTTGAGACCGATGTTGCGCTGCGGCTTTGCTGTCAATATATTATGGAGGAGATTGCGGTTTTCAGTTCGCTGTCCGAACGCGGCTGGGGCGTAGAATTATACCCCGGCTCGGAGCTGCGAGTTCTCGCCGAGGTCGCTAAAGGCCTGTATACACGCGTCCCTGAGGGACTCAAAAACAGAATCAGCGTCGAGCTGAAAATCCACCAACGGGACCCTCGATGACTATGAGTTTCATAGTTTTGTCCGCACTTTTACTGGCGCTCGCCCTGTATGTCGGCATTGGTATCACCATAGGCAGACGAACAAAAAGCGTCGCCGACCTGCTGCCTCTGGCCAGCGACAGGAGGGCAAAAGTCAGGGATTCCGCAGAATTCAGCACCAGCACAATCGCAACCACAATATCGCTGGCCACTGTGATAATGGCATTTTTCGAATTGTCACGCTATCTGGGCCTGTGGCTTTTGTGGACCGTGGTAACAACCGTCGCGGGATTATTTGTCGTTCGCGCATTCGCGGGCAGAATCTGGCAGCGTATGTCGATTTACGACCATCGGCCTACGCTTCACGAGTTTCTCGGCAGGGAGTTCAACTCTTCAATTCTTTTACGCGTGGGGGCCGCGTGCACCAGTTTGGGTTTTCTCGGGGCCTTTGCCGTCGAACTGATGGTCGGCTCGAAATTCTTTGCCGGCCTTATTCCTGCCGTGCCCGCCTGGCTGGTCGTCGTGGTGCTCTGCGTTGCCGCTTTCCTGTATACCGCGGTCGGCGGCTTTCGTGCCGTCATTGTTACCGACAGGGTGCAGATGATTTCGATATGGCTGCTGCTTCTTTGCCTGCCTGTCTTCTACGTGTATTACGCCGTCACTCACGGCGGCTGGCAGGCAAGTATCGCGAGGATGCCGACCGGCATACTGAGCTTATCGTATTCGAGAGAGGTCCTGTCTTTTCTTGTCGGCATTTTCTTCATTAACGTTCCCACCTTCATCTCGGATATGAGCATCTGGCAGCGAATCGCCGGCTGCGAAAAGGGGCAAACGGTGACCGCCGGACTGGGCAGGAGCACGTTCGGTGCGGCCGTAACCTGGGGAGTCCTGGCATTGCTGGCGTGCTTTGTCTTTATGATTGTTCCGTCCGGGCAGCAGGGCAATCCCCTGATATCCCTCGTCGGCATAATCGGCGCCACAGGCGGTCTGCTCGCTCCGGTCGTTCTGTTCGTAACGGTCATCGGTCTTTATGGTGCGATGCTTTCAACCGCCTCGACCCAGCTTATAGCCGTCTCGCACACGCTCTACGCCGATGTTTTCCTGAGGCCTGGCAAAAACCTTAACGACGGCCCAGGCTTCAAAAAAGAAATGAACATCTCAAGGACCATCCTCATCCTTGCCGCCGTAATCTCAACCATATTAGTGCAATTGCTTTCCGGAATCGGATTTTCGATAGCGGACCTGGTCTTCGCAATATACGGGGCGCAACTGGGCCTTTGCCCGCTGGTGCTGGCCGCTTTGATACTCGACAGAAGCCGATTGAAACACCTGTCCGCCTGGGCCACGGGCGCCGTCTCCGCGGGATTCATATCGGGCTGGACCGCCGCCGTCTATGGCCGGCTGACGCACAATACCGATCTGGTCTTTCTGGCGCCGGTCTTCAGCTTGACTGCCTCGCTGCTGCTGCTTGGCCTGGGCATCTTTTGCGACAAAATCAGCACAAATGTAAACTGGATTCTCATCAAAAGTGTTATTAAGGCAAGGCGCAGCGGCCTGTATCGTTTCAAACTCAAAACCGGGCCGGTCCGCCTTGTCTGTTTGAAAGACAAATGCGCCAGGTGCTGCAGGGTCATCGGCACTCCCGTAGTAACACCCCAGGAAGCCGAAGGAATCGGTTCGGCGGCACTTATGACCAACAAACAGGCGATGTTTATCAAATCCGCCGGCTGCGTATGCACACTGCTGAAAAACGGCCTGTGCTCGATATATCCTCACAGGCCAAAGGGCTGCCGGGAATACCCCTGGTATAATATAGACGGGCGTTTCTATTATGACTCGGGCTGTCCCGGCCTGAAATTTGACATCGATGAGACGCCCGACGTCAATGAAATCCAGCCGTTCGACAACTTCTTCCCCAATACCCCAAAATCCATCGTCCGGCTTATCAAAAAAATCTGCATTAAGCGATAAACCGGTCCTCCGGAACTGCAAAATGAATCTCATTTTCCGCATTTTTTGTTTTCCCAAACCCTCTGCAAACGCTACCATTATACAGGTGCTTTCGTATGGAATCTGACGCGAACATAACTGCTAAATTCAAAAAACTCTGGGTATATTACCTTGTGCAAAGCGCTATGGCCGCGGGCGTTCTGGCCATTCTCTTCCTCGTGCTCGGCGAGGCCAGGATGGTTCTGATAAGCGCCATCGGCTCCACTGCCTTCGTAGTTTTCGCAATGCCCAAAACTACCTCGGCAACGGCAAGGGTCGTTATCGGCAGTCATCTCGTCGGCCTGCTTTCCGGGACAACATTTGCGCTTATCCCTTTGCCCCATTATATTGCGTATCCGGTCGCAGTCGGCATCGCCATTCTCCTGATGGTCGCACTGGACCTCGAACACCCCCCCGCCGCAGGAACAGCGATAGCCGCCGTCACACATGGGAGTTCTCTCGATATCTGGCTGGCGGTAATATCAAGCGTTCTTATCCTCTCTCTTGCCCGCTACCTGCTCAAAAATTACCTTAAAAATCTCATTTGAACTTCTGCCTCGTGGTATTTTCGTGAAATAGCCGGCAGGTGAAAACCGTCAAACTTAAAGGCAGCGTTATATAATCTCGGAAGTTTCTTATGGCCGGGGAAGACCTTAAGTAACAGTCGATACAGGGAATACAATCGGTATAATACGCAAAGCTTGTGCCTTTTGTCATTTAAGTATGACATTTTTGGGCTTTAACAGGAGTATCACTTTTGATATAATGGTATGAAACACCACCGAGTATGATTCAGATTTAACAAGCCGGTTTGGAGTGGGGATGTATGATTTATAAGCACCCATCAATAATTTATGTGTGCGCTTTAATTGCCTTTTTTTCGGCAATAATCGGAGGGTGCAGCCCCAAGTTTTATAAAGACAAGGCCGACGAAGACGTTTATAAAATCATTGATTCCAGGTGGCGTCCGTCCTTCGGCCAAAAAGCAAACTACATCATCAGCGACAGTAATATCCCCGCTCCCAATGACCTCAAAATCAACAGCTACCCCGTGATGCCGGAAAGAATGACGCTTGCACAGGCCGTCGCAATCGCAACTGCAAACAGCAGAAACTACCAGACCCAAAAGGAAAATCTTTATCTCAGGGCCCTTGACCTTTCCACTGAAAGACATAAATACGAGTTGCAGTTGTTCGCGACCATCGACGGCTTATATACCTTCCCAGACGTCGGCGAGGACGATTTTTCGCTAACCTCCGATTTCGGCGCCCAAAAGGATTTTCTCTTCGGAAACGGAATAGAAATCGGCACCAACTTGGCCGTCGAGTGGATAAGATTTCTCACGGGCGACCCGCGAACCACCCTCGGCTCGGTCCTTACCGCAACCGTTACCGCCCCAATACTCGGTAACGGCGCTGGCAAGCAAAAACGTGAAACATTGATTCAGACCGAACGAAACGTGCTGTATGAAGTACGCACTTTTAACCGCTTCAGAAAGACCTTTGTAGTCGATACCATAAACGCTTATTATGGCGTTCTGCAGCAAAGAGACACGGTAACCAACGCCCAGAACAATTACCAGCGGGTTCTCGAATCGAAAGACCGCCTTGAAATGGAGGCCGAGGCGGGCAGGCGGACCCGAATCGACGTGGACGAGGCATACCAGAATGTTTTGAGGGCACAGGCCAGCTTAGTGCAGGCACAACAGCGATATGAAAGTTCTCTCGACGACTTCAAATATCGCCTGGCAATACCACCCGACGCCAATGTCGAGCTCGATCAGAATGAGCTGATTGCCCTTCAGGAAATTGGGGTTACAGAGCCGGCATTCGCACTCGGCGAAGCCGTCGAGACCGCTTTATTGAAACGGCTCGACCTGGCCAACTCCGCGGACAAAATCGACGACAATCTGCGCCTGGTAATACTTGCCGAAGAAGGACTTGGTCCGCAGCTTAACATCTCGGCCGGTGCCAACTACACCAGCCCCGGAAGGGTGAATGCTTCCGGGATACCCGAAGGTGAAACCGATTTCACAAATATTCGTTTTCACGAAGGCGATTACGAACTCGGCTTTGACGCTGATTTGCCCCTGGACAGAAAGAATCAGCGTAACGCCTACAGGACGGCCCTGATTGACCTTGAACAGCAGAAAAGGCAATACAGCGCCGATATCGACAACGTCAAGCTCCAGGTCAGGGACAATTATCGCCAGCTTGTGCAGACAGCCGAACAATATCGAATCCAGCAGAACAGCTTAAAACTCGCGGAACAGCGTGTGGAAAGCAACAAACTGCTGCTGGACGCCGGCAGGGTTACCGTTCGTATCCTGCTTGATTCTCAGGATGCCCTTTTACAGGCACAAAACGCGGTTACCGCCGCTCTTGTTGACCATCTTAATGCCAAACTTAGTTTCTTCCGCGACGTAGGTATATTAAACGTCAAACCTGACGGAATGTGGGCGCAACTCGACACAGTTAATGGAAAGCAGATAAATGAGCACGAACAAGACAAGCAAATGGCAGACAATAATTTATAATCTAACCTCAGGCAGACGCAAATGGCTTGTCATTGCAGGCCCGGTTGTTGCGCTGGCAGTGCTCGCGATGGTTCTGGCTTCAGATAACAACTCTGCGTCCGCACCGGGCAGCGCGATAAACACCTTTGCCGTCCGGCGGGACAACCTCACTGTTACCGTCACCGAAAGCGGCAGCATTAAGGCGAGAAATTCTGTTGAAATCAAGTCCGAGGTCGAAGGCCGTGCCACCATTATCAATATCGTCCCGGAAGGAACCATTATCACCGACCAGGATGTCAAAAACGGCAAAGTTCTCGTCGAGCTGGATTCCGGTGACCTCAAAGAGCAGCTCAGCCAGCGGGAAATCGATTTTGCCTCGGCCGAGGCAAGCTTCACACAGGCAAAAGAGGCATACGACATCCAGGTCAAGCAAAACGAAAGTGACATCTCGGCGGCGGAGCTGAAGGTCAAATTCGCACTTATGGACTTCCAGAAATACCTCGGTGAGACCCTCGCCAATCAGCTCATTGGAAAAATCGATGGTTCAGAAGACCCGAACGCAGACCTCGCCGTCGTTATCGATGTTTACGGCCTCCTTAAGGACCCCAACAATCTCGGGGGCGAGGCCTCGCAAACGCTCGGTGAGCTGCAGGACAACATCCTTCTGGCCGATGAACAGCTCAAAAAAGCGCAAAATACCCTCGACTGGACCATCCGGCTGCGTGAAAAAGAATACGTCTCCGAAACCGATCTCCAGACCGATAAGCTCTCAGTCGAGAGTTTGCAGATTAAATACGGCCAGGCCAAAACAGACCTCGACTTGTTCAAGGCCTACGATTTCTCAAAGCAGACACAAAAACTCATCAGCGATTACTACGAAGCAAAACGCGCCCTCGAGCGAACTTACGCCAAAGCACGTTCTGAGCTCGCGCAATCAAAGGCACAGCTCGAAAGCGCAAAGGCCAGATTCGAGCTTCAGCAGGAACGCCTCAACAAGACCAAAAATCAGATTGCCGCCTGCACAATAAAAGCCCCGGATACGGGGCTGGTGGTTTACGGCACAACCGGAGACGTTTACCGGAGATTCAGGGGCGGCAATATTATCGCCGCCGGCGAGGAGGTCTATCAGCGTCAGACCATAATCACCCTGCCGGACACGACCGAAATGATGGCGGAAATCGCCGTCCACGAGTCGTCCGTCGATAAGGTCAAACCGGGCCAGAAGGCCACCATTGTTATGGACGCCTTCCCGGACAAAACTTTCGACGGCGAAGTCATCAAAATCGCGCCGCTGCCGGACCAGCAGCGAGGTTGGCTAAGCCCCGATATAAAGGTTTATACAACACAGGTAGCCATCAAAGGTACCCACGATTTCCTCAAACCCGGAATGTCCGCCCGCGTCGAAATTCTCGTTGATTCCGTGCCTGACGCCCTTATCGTGCCCGTTCAGGCCGTGGCAAACCGGAGCGGCAGGAAAGTATGCTACGTCCTTAACAGCTCCAGGCCTGTCGAGAGAGAGGTCGAAACGGGCCAGTTCAATGACACCTTTGTCCAGATTCTTGACGGCCTCGAAGAAGGCGAAGAGGTAATGCTCAATCCGCCTCGAATCACCGAGACGGCATCGAAAACCGCAAACCCGTCGGCCGACAGATTCCAGCAGTCACAACGACGCCGGTCGGGGCAGGGCCAGCAAGCCCAAAATCGTCGTGAAGTGAGCGACACCAACCGTGCCGGCAGGCAAATGCAGAATATGCCTTCCGGCCCTGCTTCAGGCAGATCGTTCGACCCGAATCAGCTCGACGAGAAGACACGCGAAAGAATGAAAAAATTCAGAGAAATGGCCGAACGAGGCGAGTTGCCGTTTGACCCGAACAAGCTCGATGAGCAAAGCCGTGAAAGATTCAGACAATTTAGAAATCGTATGAGGAACAATCCAGATGGAGCATCTTCCCGACAAGAACCTTGATTTTGGCGGCGATGGCTCCATCCTCGTCTTTGATAAACTCTGCAAAAACTATCAGGTCGGTGCCGTCGAGCTTAAAGTCCTGCGTGATATTGACCTCGTCATAAAAAAAGGCGAGTACGTCGCCATTATGGGGCCCAGCGGCTCCGGTAAGTCCACTCTTCTCAATATCATCGGCTGCCTCGACAGACCCACCTGCGGACAATATCTTCTCGGAAACCAGGACGTCTCGATGCTCGACGACGACCAGCTTTCTTCCATTCGCGGCAGACACGTCGGCTTTGTCTTTCAGTCGTTCAATCTCATCGCCCAGCTCAATATAATAGAAAATATCGAAATCCCTATGTTCTACCAGGGCTTTTCGGAACAACAAAGCCAGTCCAGGGCAAAAGAGCTTGCCGAACTGGTCGGACTTGGCGACCGAACCAGACACAGGCCGTCCGAGCTCAGCGGCGGCCAGCAGCAGCGGGTGGCAATCGCCAGGGCGCTGGCCAACGACCCGCTGATTGTCCTTGCCGACGAACCTACCGGCAACCTCGACAGCGCAAGCGGCAGGGACATCCTCGACATTCTCGACCGCCTGAGCGAACAGGGTAAAACAGTTATCGTAATCACACACGACGAAAATATCGCCAAACACGCACAAAAGCAGGTACGGCTTCTCGACGGAAAAATCGAAAAACAATGGTATAACCGCTAAAACTATGTTTCTATACCGGGCAAGACGAACGTTAAAACTGGGCATCAAGAGCTTGTGGCTCCATCGCCTTCGCTCCACGCTTACGGCGCTTGGTATTATCTTCGGCGTCGCTTCCGTTATAGCGATGCTGGCCATAGGCGAAGGCGCCAGCCGGACCGCACAGGAACAAATCGCCCGGCTCGGCTCGCTCAACATAATCATTAAAACCGTCCAGCCGCCCGAAGACCAGCATGCAACAGGCCAGCAGCAAAGTTTGCAGGAATACGGCCTCACCTATCTCGACGCCGAACATTTTCGAAGCAGCATTTCCAACGCCCAGGTCATAGTCCCTATTCGACGCGTCGCGCAGCAGGCCTGGTATCGAAACAGAAAAGTCCCCATCGAAGTGATTGGCACCGTCCCCTGGCATCTCGAAACAGCCCCGATTCACCTGGTTATGGGCAGATTTCTTTCGCCAACCGATATGGATTACAAACAAAACATCTGCGTCATTGACGAAGGCGTCGTTAACGAACTTTTCGCTTTCGACGACCCCCTGAACCAGTATATAAAAATCGCAAGCGACTATTATAACGTCGTGGGTATCGTCAGCACTCAGCCAATGGTCGCCTCCGGGGGGCCTCAGGAAACAAAAGAAAATGGTTCTTCTGAAAAACAGTCAGGCGCAAATGCCGGGAACATCTATATACCGATTACAACCGTTAAAAACCGTTTCGGTGAAATGACCGTCCAGATTTCAGGCCAAAGCGGAGTAAGCGCGAAAAAGGTCGAGCTTCAGGAAATTATCGTCAAAGTTGACAATACCGACCTTGTCCTGCCCACGCGCGACATCCTCCAGTCCCTGCTCGAACGCTTCCACAAAAAAACCGACTACCAGCTGACCGTTCCCCTCGAGCTTCTCCAGCAGGCAAAACGCACACAGCGAATCTTCAGCATCGTCCTGGGCTCTATCGCCGCTATCTCGCTGCTGGTGGGCGGCATCGGTATTATGAACATTATGCTGGCGACCGTCAGCGAGCGGACCCGCGAAATCGGTATCCGAAGGGCACTGGGTGCAAGACGAAAAGACATTATCTTCCAGTTCCTCTCCGAGACGCTTCTGCTGACCTTTGCCGGCGGATTACTCGGGATACTGCTCGGCTGCACTATACCCTTTTTCGTGACCCATTTCGGTAATATGCCAACCGCAATAACAGGCATATCACTGCTGCTTTCATTCGGTATATCCGGAGCCGTCGGAATTGCCTTCGGATTGTATCCCGCCTACCGCGCCGCCTATATGGACCCTATCGAATCCCTCCGCCACGAATAGGTGTTGAATTTTTTGGATTTATTCGTTACTCCGCCAGCCATGCGTTGGTAAATGACTTTAGGTCGTCAAATCCGACGCTGCCGTCCCGGTCAGTGTCAAAACCGCTGCACCAGCTATTGTCCGGCCCGCAATCGCTTCGCTTCCACCGTATGCCCAAATCGGCGAAATCCCTGAAATC
Source organism: uncultured Pirellulales bacterium (assembly GCA_964536225.1). GTDB lineage: Bacteria > Planctomycetota > Phycisphaerae > Sedimentisphaerales > Anaerobacaceae > Fen-1362. Next base: position 2,323 of record CAZHVR010000051.1, on the reverse strand, counting down.
AAAGCAGCAGTATGGAAGCTCAATCTCGATATAATCAACGTAGAACCAGCCCCAGTTGTGCTGGATGCGCACTGTATTGGAACCGGCATTAAGTGTTATATTTCCAAAATCAAAATCAGTCCAGACGCCGTTGGTATTGGTGAAAACGGGGGACCATATTTCCTGGCCATTGACAAGTATCGTATTTGTCTTGTCACCCCAGCCGCTTGGTATCTGATACCTTATTGTTAGCGGGAAACTGCCCGACCGGCCGGAAGTAACCGTAAAGTTAAGTCCGGTCCCATAGCCCGGGTCTGCGTTAAACAGCATCGAACCGGTTCCGGAATAACCCGGTCGGTCGGTGCGGAAAGTCGGCCCGTCGCTGACGGCATTTTCGGCTTCATATCGGATAATCCTCGGCGGAGGCGGACTTCCGACTGTTATATTCACGTCCGGCGAATCATTCATCAGCCCGTTGTTATCAGTGGCTATGGCATTGAGGACATAATGTCCCTCGGGAGCATTTGTCCATATAATACTATATGGCGCACTTGTATCTTCTCCCAGCTTGACGTTATTTTTGTAAAATTCCACTTTAGTAACAGCGCCGCAGGGGTCAGACGCATCGGCAGTAATTATAATATCATCTCCCTCATTAAATTCAGCGCCTTCGGCCGGCTGTGTAATCGATACGACCGGAGCACCGCCCTCAACGGGATAGTGCTTCCAGTCAATCAGTTCATCAAGTGTAATAACATCTTCATCATCATAAACCGAAATGAGAAATGCCTCGTCGGCGTTATGAATAAATTCACCTGACCACACAGAAAACCAGCTCCACCACACGTTATCCTCTCTGATTTTATCGGGATTAGGTAGAATTCCCGACTCAGACAGCGCTACCAGCTTAACCCCCTCATGACGGCTCTGGGTATCCTGCCAAAATCCGACCATGCTGGTGTTCGGGTCGCTGGGATAAATGTCCATTGACGCAACGTCAACGTAATCATCGCCCGGATACCACGCCGCATCACCGACGGTATAAACCCATATCAGGTTGTGCAGACCGTGATAATTTACATAGCGGTCGTGCATAAGCCGCCATAGTTCGATAAAAGGCCCCGGCCCTTTTGCTCCCCACCAGAACCACCCGCCGGATGCCTCGTGAAGAGGCCGCCAAAGAACAGGCAGATTGGCGTCCTGGAACTTCGCAAGCTCCGAGGCAATCGCATCAAGGTCGCGAATCAAAAGCTGGTATCTTTCGCCGTTAGGGTCGGCAAGGACCGCCTCGATATCGAATGTAGTGGCGTCGGTATAGAACCCTCGCCACCATTCCGCGTTCGGCTCATCAATTAAATCGGTGGGCGCATTCCAGTGCCAGCTCAAACTCACCATCCCGCCGCCGGTATCGGCCCAGTCAATCCAGCTTTCTACCAAGCCCGTCGGGTCGGCACCGTGTTCGATACGCGACGGCGAATAATCCATCAAGTCAAAAACACCTATTGCGGGCTGTTTTCCGGTAACAGAGTAGATATAGTCAATCTCGCTCATATCCTGCTGGCCGGAAAGGACTTGCATACCATAATAGTCCACCAGGAAAGACATTAACGATTTCGTTTCGCTGGTGGCCTGCGGGTCGGTGAGCGTTTTCGGCGGCCGGATAAGACCATATACCTTTGGCGGCGAAAGAACAATAAACGCCAAAAGCATAGTTAAAAAAGCAGCGCCGTTGAAAATTTTTTCTTTTGGCCTCATCTTATTACCAGTTTGGCGTGCAGGCGGGGTCTTCGGGATTGTTGCAGGTCAGCCATTGGTTCGCGAAATCACTGAAATCCAATAAATCAACCACGCCGTCTGTAGGCGCAAAGTCAGCACCATGGCAATTGTCCGGCCCGGTGCAGGTATCAACCAGCCAGTAATCGACGAATGTGTCGAGGTCGTAATAATCCACGTAGCAGTCGCCGCTGCCGGCTATGTCTCCGGCAAGCCGGAAGCCGGCCGCGATGGCCTCGCTGCACGTAGAATATCCGGTCACCGCTTTGGCATTGACCACAAAACCGATTATCACCTGACGATTGACGCTGCTATTCGTTACGCTCGGCGTCTCATCTGCACCAGCGGCAAGTTTATATCCTTCCACGCCCGTTGATGAAGACATGTCAAGTTCGAGAGCTTCGGTAAAGCCGTTGTTGACAGTATAGTCGCTCGTATTACCACAGGTTGCGGCCACAATAACCATATCCCCGTCATTTGTTGAAAGGGCATTGGTAGTGATTGGGTTCGGCGTATTGCTTGCCGACCCGGCCCCGTCGCTTGCCCCTATAAGGTCCGCCTGGTCAACATT
>CAZHVR010000050.1:0-20895 GCA_964536225.1 uncultured Pirellulales bacterium | reverse complement strand
GCCTGGGACAAGGCGAATAATCGTCTCGATATTATGCCAGTCGGCCGGGTCGCTCGAAATGGAATAAGCCCGGTAAACCTCCTCGCTGCTTTTTTCATATTCAGGCGTTAAAAGCTGAACGTACTGGCCGGGGATATAATCCATCGTGTCGGGTTCGATAAGTTCGAAGCGAAACTGCTTTATGTCGTGGGTCAGGTCGATAATTTCCGTGCATTTGCAGGTAAACTCACGTATGGAAAATAACTCTTCAGGGATTTGTATTTTGAGGTCGTTTCGAACTTTTACCTGGCAGGAAAGACGCACGTTGGATTCTCTCTCCTGCTTGTCCAGGTACGGCTCTTCGGTAGGCAGCAGCAGGCCCGCACCTTCGTGGACCTTCAGCTTGCACAGGCCGCAGGTGCCGCGTCCGCCGCAGGCGCTGGGAATAAAGATTTTTTCCTCCGTGAGAATCGACAGCAGGTTCCTGCCCCCCTGCACGGCTATCTCCTTCTCATCGTTGACTAAGATTTTGCATTCGCCGTAATCTGTGAGGTATTTCTCCGAGACGGCCAGCACCGCCGCCAGAGCAGCACTTATCAAGCTTACTATCAAAACTGCGATTATGACCGCCTGAATCATTTACGTCTCTCAGGCAGGGTCATCTTAACCCTGCAGGACACCCGCGAAGCCGACAAACGCCATCGCCATCAGGCCCGCAATGATAAGGGTAATACCGGGCCCCTGCAGACCGGCAGGTATCCGCTCGTTTTTGAGCTTCTGCCTGATAGCGCCCATCGCGATGATGGCTATAAACCAACCGATTCCGCTTCCCAGCCCGTATCCGATAGTGACAATAAAAGTATATTCGCGAATAACCATAAACAGCGATGCGCCGAGAATAGCACAATTGACGGTTATCAACGGCAGAAAAACGCCGAGCACCTGATACAAACGCGGCGAGAAACGGTCGATGACCATTTCCACAAACTGAACGAAGGCCGCGATAATAATTATGAAAAGAATGAAACGGAAAAATTCCAGCTTGAGCGGAACAAGCACGTAGTGGTAACCCAGCCAGTTAAGCAGACAGGTCGATACCATCACGAAAATGACCGCCCCGCCGAGACCGATTGACGCCTTTAGTTCCCGCGATACGCCTATGAAGGGACAAAAACCAAGAAAGTAGCTCAGCAGGATGTTCTGTGTGAAAATCGCCGCGACTAATACGACAAAGGCCTGCGAGATTTCCGAAGAGCCATTCATTTTGCCTCAACCTCCTTTTTCTGCTGAATCGAACGAAAAACCCATACAACAACGGCGAGCATAAAAAACGCACCCGGCGGCATTACCATAATAATCCACTTGTCCCAGTAAGGTCCGCTAAAGTAAGGAAAAGGGATTCCGAGCAATGTCCCCATTCCGAGAATTTCACGAAAAGAGGCGATAATAAGCAGAATATAAGAGTAGCCGAGGGCGTTGAACATTCCGTCGAAAAAGGCCGTCACCGGCGGATTAGATATGGAGCACGCCTCGCATCGGCCCATAACGATGCAGTTGGTGATGATAAGACCCACGTATGGGCCGAGGTTTGTGCTCATTTCGGGCCAGTAGGCCTTCAAAACGACGTCTATTATAATGACGTAAAACGCAATTATCAGCGTCTCGACCATCATCCTGATATTGCGGGGCGTAAAGTTTCGCAGGATAGATACCGTTGCTGCGCTTAGAGACAGCGTAAACACCAAACCCGCACACATCACCACGGTATTAAGCACGAGGTTGGTCACCGCTAATGTGCTGCATATTCCAAGGACCTGCCTGTAAATCGGGTTATTGCCCCAAAGTCCCTCGATCATAAGCTTCGTAGATTTCGCTTTCACGTCCGGCCTCCCTGCTTTTGAAGTTTTTCACGCCACTGGTTCAGGGCGTCGTTAATGATTTTTTCAAGACGTGTGCTGGTCTGGGTCGCGCCCGTAACGGCGTGGTATTCGTTTTCGCCTAACGGCTCACCCGGCCGTTTCATCTTAAGCGGAGGGCCTTTCCCTGCAAGCACCCTGCCGGGGAACTGGTTCTTGAAGGCGGGTTTTATTATCTCGGCGCCGAGACCGGGCGTCTCGTTCTGCTTATAAAAGGCAATTCCCGTAATGGTTTTCTTGTCTGCCTTGACGCCGATGACGCCGCCGATGGTTGACCAGAACCCCTCGCCCGAAAACGGGACGGCGTATGCTTCTATATGACTGTCCTTTTTGAAAACATAAGCGCCGCCCGTTTGGTCATCGGGCTCGCTGACCTGTTGGACAAAAGTCCTGTGCAATTCAATCCGGCTGTCGGCTTCATTATAAAGCGTGGGCAAAACCCGCAGCACGGCCTTTTCCAGAGCCAGTCGCGCATTGGCCTCGACGCGCTGCTCGGTCCGGCGGGCAAAGCCGATGACTATGGAGCTGAACACCGCCGTCACGATAAACATATACAAAGGCCCATACCACCGCTTTTCCCGCATCAGGTCTGCCCTCTCATGGTTTTTCTTTTCTTAAAGCCCTGGACGCCGACATCCAGAAGCGGCGCAAACATATTGCCAATCAGTATCGAAAACATCAGCCCGCCGTTGAAAATCGAAAAGTTGCGGATGACCACAGTGAAGACGGCAATGATAATGCCGTAAATTATTTTCGCCTCGGTCGTTTTCGGTGCGCTTATGGGGTCGGTAGCCATAAAAAACGCCCCGAAAAGAAACCCGCCGCCGAGCACCGCCGTCAACGCTCCCGGAACGGGCCCTACACCCAACATATACAGTACCTGATTGAGAACGGCATAGCTAATCACTATCGACAGGATAATGCTTCGACTGGCCGTTTTCGTGTAAAAAAGGTACAGCCCCCCTATGAGAATCAGCACCGCACTGGTCACGCCCATCGTCCCGCTGATTCTACCCCAGGCAAGTGCCTTGTATAGCATCGCCTTGCTGATGCTAACCTGCTGGCCCTCGTTTATCTCAAAAGGGATACCGGCGGAGGACTTATCTGCCTGGTCGGTATTAACAACAAGCTTGCCGGCTTTGAGATATGCCATAGGTGTAGCTCCTGTTACCGCATCGGGCGAAGAGGCCGTAGTCCATCGATTCAGACCGCCCCATAAACCCTGTGCCGGCGCCGCCCACGTTGCCGTCAGCGCAATGGGAAAGCAGATATAGACAAAGCACCGGCCCGCCATAGCCGGGTTGAAGATGTTGTAACGGAAGCCGCCGAAAACCTCCTTTGCGAACATAACGGCAAACGCGGCCCCTATGATGACGACGTGCCAGGGAACCGTCGGCGGCATAATCAGTGCGAAAATAGTCGTCGTAACAAAAACCGCTTCGGTCACCGGCTCACCGCGACGTCTGGTAAAAATAAACTCAATGAGAAAACCAGTAACGCCGGCACAAATAACCAGAAAGAGAGAACGCCAGCCAAAAAAGTAAACGCTGCCCGCCACGCAGGGTAACAACGCCAGCAATACCCGCCTCATTATCTGCTGCTTCAACAGGGTTTTGACCGGCTTCTTCCGTGATTCCTTTGTATTGTTCATTTATCCTAAGCTTCTCGCCATATTTCTCATCGGGCGCAGTATAATCGCATCTTCAAAAGATACGCAAAAATGATATAAAAATCAACTCCGCTGCGAGCGTATCAGCTCTTGTTTAAGCCCCCACAATTTCTCCGTCAGCGACACGTGATATATATGCGGATTAATCAGCCGTTTGACGCCCTCGTCGAGTTTGTCGATGTCGGCGTCCCGTTGCTGCCTGATTTCTTCTATTGAAGGAAGTTCGTGAAGCAATTTGCCGTCCTTCATTATATCAACCAGCGTCGGTTCCATCCGTGACATCTGGTTTTTCGTTAAGGTGCGCTTTATTGAGCTTTCAGTCGGGTGATGCAGCTTCAGTATATCCTCTTCATCCGGCCTTTCCTCATTCAGGGCCAGCAGGTCAGCGGTCGCCCTGCCCCGGCCGTTGTATATGCGCCAGACGTTTTTAAGGCCGGGATTTATCGTCTTCGAAATGCTCTCTGAAACCTTAATCGCGGGCAGCCACTGGCCTTTTTCCTTCACGGCGGCAAGCTTATACACACCGTCGAGCGAGGAATCACCTTCGGAGGTTATCAGTCGCGTCCCGACGCCGTATGCCAACCTGTCGATTATTTCGTTCGCGTCCAGCCCTTCATCGGGGGCCTCTTTTTTAATCTGCTCGATGATTTGCCAGATGACCATTTCGTCGAGCTCGTTGGAAAGCAGGATTATCGCGTCTTCGAAACCCGCGTCATTGAGCATTCGGGCCGCCTTAATGCAAAGATGCGCCAAATCGCCCGAATCAAGGCGGATACCCACCGGCTTATGGCCCTTTTTCCTCAACTCCTCGAAAATCCTTATGGCATTGGGTATGCCGCTTTCGAGTGTGTTCACGGTATCCACGAGCAAGAGACAATCGTCCGGATATATTTCGCTGTAGGCGCGAAATGCATCAAGCTCACTTTGGCCCAGTGCCATAAATGCCTGCACCATACTGTGTGCGTGCGTTCCCTTGGGAGGATAGCCCAATAGGCAGGATATTCCCGTATTAGACGTAAAATCGACCCCGCCGATTAAGGCGGCGCGCGCCCCGGCGTTTACGCCGGTGTGATGGCCTCTCCGCAATCCGAACTCGACAGTGAGGTTCCGGCAGCCCGCCTGCCTGACCCTGCTTGCCTTGGTTGCTATCAGCGTCTGGTAATTAAGATGATTGAGAAACGAAGATTCGAGAATCTGTGCCATTATCAGCGGCCCCTGGACCTGCGCTATGGGAACGTTAGGGTGAACGACCCGGCCTTCCGGTATCGCCCTTATACTTATACCTTCGAATGTCCCGTTTTTTCGCAGCCACTGTAAAAAGTCCTCTTCGAAAATCGGCTTACCGCTATGGCCGGTTTGACCCCGCAGTAACTCAATCTCCTCGTCGCCGAAACGGGCCTTGCCCATCCACTCAATCAGCCATTCCAGCCCAGCGTTTATGCAGTATCCCGCCTTATGCGAGCCATAGTCGGGGTAATTGCGGAAAAAATAATCGAACTGGGCCTGCTTTTCATAAAGGCCCGTCCTGAAATAGAGCTGGGCCATCGTCAGCTCATAAAAATCGGTAAAAAGCATCCCCTCTGCGATATTCATCCTCGTCTTCCAGTAAAGCGGCATATTCATTTCCCCTGTGATATTTTCCGATTCGCCGTGACAAATAAGCACTATGCCTGATTATATCCTGATTGCCGCTTAATTGGCAAATGCGGCATTTCTGATTTATCGGGGAAAATTTTGGGTGCTCGAACCCTTCTGAGGCCAGTAAACGTCAAATATGATGCGGCTTACTGTCAGATTTTCACAGTCACGTCACCCTTTAGTGATCATCGACCTTCTGCTGTATGTGCTGTTTAACCTCTTCATCGCCGGGGCCGTGTCGCCGCTCAGTTGCCGGGCCGATGAGTTTCTCCAGCTCTTTTGCCAGCGAATGTCGCACGTCCGCCTTCATCCCCTCGAAGTGCAGCGTAACTTTGCCGTCCTGTCCGATGGTCATTTTCACCTCTTCCATAATCACCACCTTCTGAGGGTTATGTGAATTTCCCTGTCCTGTCCGACATTCTCGCTTACCACGTTAAATCCGGACGTCTTCAACTGTGTCATTGCCTTGTGGTACGAATACACCTGCTGGAGTTTTCCGGCAAAAGTCATTGCCTTCTCTCGCAGGACCTCTTTGGATTCATCGCCTGTCGCGCGCAGGACTACCCGGCCCTGCTCGTTCTTTCCGACAGCAAGTGTAATCCCCTCTTTGACAAACCGCTGTTCCTGCCCTGTAAAGCCCTCCAGCACCGAACTTCCCTCCAATTCAATCTTCACCATCTGGGCTTTTGCTTCGACTTCTTCTTTGCTGACGGATGACACAGCCGCAAAACCGAGCGATGTAGCTGCCCCAACAACGCACGACACAATCGCAGGCCAAGTGGCGATAACAACTGGCGTGAGACATACGAATGTGCACGGCATTGTCTTATCTCCCAAAACAACTAAAGCGAAATCTCATCTTTATAATCCTGCGCATATAATTAAAAAGCGGCTACATTAGAATTCGTCACGCTGCTGGGCAAGTGCGGCCTGGCGTGTCGAATTTATTCCTGCCGAATCGCAGATAACGTCTGCCTGTGCTTCGGATGCGCTTATTTTATTTTCCTGTTTCGGTGCTTCAGGTGCGGCCTTGCCGGCCGGGGCGGGACCATAGACGTTCACGTCATCGACGAAGAAAACAACGTTCGGCTCAGGCCCCTCGAAATAAACGTCAAGCGTCGTAAGTGTGCCGCTGGCGTTCAGGGTGAACTCGCCCGAAAGCTCAATCCAGTCGTCCTTAACGGCCGTGTCTGTGGCAACATTTATATAATTTGTCCCATTGTCGTCGGTCTGCTCGATAGAGATAATTACCGTCTTGAAGTCGGCGTTTTCGAGTTTTACCCAGCCGGAAATCGTGTATGTGCTTCCGTCCGACATCTTGCCCAGCAGGGATTGTTTTATCCCCTGCCACGTCTCTGTTCTGTCATATACTTTTGCGCTTCCTTTGCCGCTGTGGACGGGGGTCGTTACTGCCTCGATTTTGCAGCTTCTTGCCTCCCAGCCCTTTGTCCCGTCTTCGAAGCCGGGGTTTACCAGGATATTGGTATCGCCGTAGGCCGATGCCAATGACATAACCGCCGCCAAAAGCAGGCCCAAACACAAATATTTAACAGCCATTCTTGCATCCTCCAGAAAAAGTTTGTTGAATTTATACCGATAATACCTGTCTGAAGGTTATCCTCATCGGCCAAATATGTCAAACTAAAAGCCAAAGGCATAACTTGAAGCTTTCAGTTATCAGCTTTGGTTTTGGGCTTAAAGCTTTAAGCTTTACACTTCACCCCAAAGGGTCATTCCAATGGTTGTCTGGAGGTAATGGCATCGGAGAGCATTCGGCCGCTGGCGTATTCGAGCGTTGAGCCGCTCGCAAGGCCGCGGGCAAGACGTGTGATTTTAACGCCGGTGGGTTTCAATAAGGAATTAATATAAAGTGCAGTGCCGTCGCCTAAAATATTAGGGTTTGTGGCCATAATAATTTCCTCCACGCCCCCTGCCTTGACCCGCTCGACGAGTTTATCGATTGTCAAATCGCCCGGCTCGATTCCGTCCAGAGGAGCGATATGACCGCCTAAGACATGATAAACCCATTTGCACTGGCCCGTCTTTTCGAGCACGATTACGTCTTTGGGCTGTTCGACGACGCAAATCCGGGCCTTATCACGACGGGTATCCGAGCAAACCGGGCAAATATCGGCCTCGGCAAAGTTGTAGCAGATTTTGCACTGTTTGATTCTGGTCTTGACGTCGCTTATCGCCTGGGCAAGGGCTATTGCATCGGCAGTTTTGGATTTAAGGATATGAAAGGCGAGGCGTTCGGCGGTCTTTGGGCCGATTCCGGGCAACCTGCCTAATTCCTCGACGAGCTTGTTTACTGTTTCTGTATAGCCGGTCGTCATAAAGTTCCCCGATTTTAAACTGAGGGCATAGAATACACAACGGCTTACAAAAAATCAAACGGCCTTGCAAAACTAACAAAACCTTAATAAAATCCTAACACAATGAAGGAACGAATGATTCTGACAATAGTTCTGATTCTGGCGGCTGGAATCGCCGGATGCAGCGAGGATGTTGACCCCAACGAGCCGACCGGCTTTATTCAGGTCAAGGGCTCCGATACCATTGTCAACGCCGCACAAATGGTCAGCGAACAATTTATGAAAGATTACCCCCACGTCTTTGTCGCTATAACAGGCGGGGGAAGCGGCGTCGGCATCGCCTCTTTGATAAACGGGACCTGCGACGTCGCGACCGCATCGCGAGAAATGAAGCCCAAAGAAATAGAAATCGCAAATAAACGCGGCGTCTTCCCCAAAGAGCTTACAGTCGCCTACGACGGCGTAGCGTTAATAGTCAATGAGAGCAACCCAATCGACCGGCTGACTATCGATGACCTGCATAAAATCTTCACGGGCAAGGCCACCAACTGGAAGGAATTCGGCGGAAAAGATATGGAAATAGTAACACTGTCGCGGGAAGTAAGCTCCGGAACGCATATGTATTTCAAGGAGGAGGTCGTCCAGTTAGGCAAAAAGGGAAGCACGGAGGAGTTTTCCAGCCAGACGCTGCTTTTGTCTTCTTCTCAGGCAATTGTGGAAGAGGTCGCGGCCAACGAGGCGGCCATCGGCTATCTGGGTATGGGCTATGTCTCGGAAAGGACAAAGGCCCTGCTTATCAGCAATGACGATATCGCTTACCTGCCCAACGTGGACAACGTCCGGCAGAAAAAATATCCGCTTTCACGCCCACTGTATTTTTATACCAACGGCGAGCCGACAGGTGTCAACAAACTATTTGTCGATTTTGCGCTTGGCCCCGCTGGCCAGCGGCAGTTTATGGAAGCAGGATTCGTTCCAATAGGAGAAACAGCTGTTGCACAAGAAAATCAGTGAATACATCATAGAAACGTGCATTAAGCTAAGCGGCCTTATCGTAATATTATTCGTCGTTTCGATATTCCTTTTCCTGCTTAAGGATTCGCTTTCGCTGTTCGGCGTTTACAGCGTGCGCGATTTCCTGTTCGGCAAAAACTGGCTTCCGATATCAGAGCCGCCTAAATTCGGCCTTATTCCGCTTTTTCTCGGATCTCTTTACGTTACCATCGGCGCGATTGCCATTTGCGTTCCCTTAGGCGTCGGCTCTGCGATGTACATTGCAGAAGTCGCGCCGTCTTATCTCAAGCACGTCCTGAAATCCCTCGTTGAAATCTTGGCCGCAATCCCGAGCGTTGTTCTGGGTTTCATCGGCATCGTCTGGATGGGCCCGTTTTTGCGAAAGGCCCTGCATCTTAATACCGGAATGTGCGGGCTGACTGGCAGCTTGCTGCTGGCGTTTATGGCGCTGCCGACGGTCATAAGTATATCAGAAGATGCTGTTATCGGCGTGCCGAAGACCTTCAAGGAAGCCGCGTTCGGCCTCGGGGCAACGCGGTGGCAGGCATTATGGCGGATTGTCCTGCCGTCGGCGTCATCGGGAATCATCGCGGCGGTGATGTTAGGCATAGGCAGGGTCATCGGCGAGACGATGGTAGTGATGATGGTTACGGGCAATTCGCCGGTCATACCGACATCCCTGCTGCAGCCGTTGAGAACGATGACTGCGACAATTGCAGGCGAGATGGGCGAGACCGTCTCCGGCTCCGAGCATTATTTTGCCCTGTTTGCCGTCGGGCTGATACTTTTCATAATAACCTTTATCATCAACTTCATTGCCGATATCTGCTTGAGAAGGGCAAGAAAATGAACGCCGCCAAAACAAGAGAAAAAGTTGCTTTTATCGTTCTGGGGCTAATCACGCTATTGGTCGTTATCCCCATATTGCTGACAATTCTCTACGTCGTCAAAAACGGCGCCGGCGCTATAAGCTGGGGCTTTCTTACGGAATCGCCGCGAAACGGGATGAAAGAAGGAGGGATATTCCCTGCGATAGTGGGCACGATTATATTGATAATCGGCACGATGCTTTTCTCGCTGCCCCTGGGAATTCTTTCGGCCATATATCTTGTCGAATACGCGAAAGACAACCTGTTCACGCGCCTGATAAAATTGTCCGTTGTAAACCTCTCCGGCATACCCTCGATTGTTTACGGCCTGTTCGGCTTCACACTGTTTGTGGTGTTTCTGCATTTCGGCACTTCGATACTGGCCGGCTCACTGACGTTAGCGATTATGAGCTTGCCCGTGATTATCACAGCTACCAAAGAGGCGCTGGAATCGGTACCCTTCAGTTTCAGGGAAATAAGCTTGTCTCTGGGCGCATCGAGATGGCAGACCGTCCGCTATTGCGTTTTGCCTTACGCGATACCAGGGATTCTGACCGGAACGGTGCTGAGCTTGAGCAGGGCCGCGGGCGAGACGGCCCCGATTTTGTTTACCGTAGCGGCGTTTTATCTGCCACGTCTGCCCCGCTCCGTCTTCGACCAGGTTATGGCGCTTCCCTATCACCTTTATGTCATATCAACCCAGGTCCCGAATATGCCCCTAAAACTGAGCTTCGCCACGGGCCTGGTCCTCATCGCACTGGTCTTTCTTATGAATCTTGTCAGCATCATCCTTCGTGCGCATTACAGGAAGAAGAAACAATGGTAGCCGAGGCCGTAATAAAAACAGTTGACCTGAATTGCAGCTTTGGCCCGACTGCTGCGATGAGGGACCTTAATCTCGATATTTATAAAAATGAAATTTTAGGTGTTATCGGCCCGGCCAACAGCGGCAAGACAACGTTCCTGAGAGCGTTAAACCGGCTGAACTATCTGAACGTCTCTTACTCCCAAACCGGGGACATATTCTTCGAGGGCCGAAACATCAAACAAATCCCGGACGGTTTATTACGCAAGAAAATCGGCATCATTTTCGCCCTGCCGCAGGTGCTGCCAGTAAGCATATTCAACAACGTCGCATACGGCCCTAAGGTTCACGGAATCACGAAAAAAGGGGTCGTAAAGGAAACCGTTGAAAATGCATTAAAAAAAGCATACCTGTGGGACGAAATCAAAGACCGCCTCAACACGCCCGCGACCAAACTGTCCGGCGGCCAGCAGCAGCGACTCTGCATCGCAAGAACGCTTGCAGTCGAGCCGGATGTGATACTTTACGATGAACCCTGCTCAGGACTTGACCCTATCTCCACCGCAAAAGTCGAAGACGCTATGCGGGAGTTGAAAAAGGACTACACGCAGATACTCGTAACCAACAATACGAAACAGGCAGCACGTGTTACTGAAAGATGTGGGTTTTTCCTTATGGGAGAAATGGTCGAGATAGACGAAACCCAGACACTATTTACCAATCCCAAGGACAAACGCACCGACGACTATATAACCGGAAGATTCGGATAATCTGCCAAAGGCGGACAAGTATGGAATTCGAAACAAAAATAGAGACACACAATCTTAACCTTTATTACGGGGATTTTCTGGCCCTTAAGGACGTCAATATCACCATACCCCATCGCAACATCACTGCAATCATAGGGCCGTCCGGCTGCGGAAAATCAACACTGCTGAGGTGCTTCAACAGGATGAATGACCTTATTGAGCAGATAAAAATCGAAGGCAAAATCCTCGTAGAGGGCCTGGACATCCTCGACCCTGCCACGGACTTGATACATCTGCGACGAAAGGTCGGGATGGTCTTTCAGCGGCCCAACGTTTTCGACCTGTCGATATACAACAATCTGCGGTTCGGCCTGCGTATTCATCGCCTGCTAAAAAACAAAGATGACATTATACAGGCCATCCAGAGCGGCCTCGAACACGTCAATTTGTGGGATGAACTGAAAGACAAGCTGCGAAAAAACGCTCGCTCGCTTTCATTAGAGCAGCAGCAGCGGCTGTGCATAGCAAGGGTCTTGATTCTCAAACCCGACATTATCCTTTTAGACGAGCCCTGCTCGGCGCTGGACCCTGTATCAACGCTGAAAATTGAAGAGCTTTTACGAATACTCAGAAAAGAATATTCTCTGGTCATCGTAACCCACAATATGCAGCAGGCGGCAAGGGTCTCGGATTACACCGGTTTTCTTTATCTGGGTCAGCTAATCGAGTTCGGTATTACTGACCAGATTTTTACCAACCCGAAAGAAAAACTTACTGAAAATTATATTAGCGGCCATTTCGGCTGATTAAGGGAGGCACCCAAAATGAGAGAAAGTTTTGAAAAACACGTTAAGGAACTGAACAGAGAAGTCGTCGATATGGGCGAGATGGTCGCCGCAGCGACAGCCCGCTCAGTCAAAGCCCTGGGAGACCTCGACGTCGACGAGGCAAAAAAAATCATAGAGGACGATTTGCTTATCAACAAGAAACGATGGCAAATCGAGGAAAAATGTATAAACCTGATTGCCCTGCAGCAGCCCGTCGCCACCGATTTGCGTGAAATCATCGCTGTCCTCAACATTATTACCGAGCTGGAACGTATGGGCGATTACGCCGAAGGAATCGCCAGGATTGTGATTATGTTAGGCGGCGAGCAGCTAATCAGACCGTTGATTTTTATCCCCAAAATGGCCGACAAGACCAACGATATGCTCAAAAGAAGCATGCAGGCGCTGGTTGACAGGGACACAAAGGCCGCAAACGCCATCTGCGACGAGGACGACGAGGTCGATAAGCTATACGACGAGGCCTATAACGACCTGCTGATGCGTATGATTAAAGACCCCAGCTTGATATCGAAGGCAACGCCGCTTATCTGGGCAACGCACAATCTCGAGCGAATCGCCGACCGCATCACCAACATCTGCGAACGAATCATCTTCCTCGCGACCGGCTCTATGCCGCAGGTAAATGTATCGAAATATTGAGTAATCGGCAAACAGTTCTATAATAAACGGCTATGTCTCGACCGCACTTGATAGCCAAACTGATATTTGCAGCGATGGGGATTTATCTCCTGATGCGCTTTCTTACCAGCATTTCTTCGGCTGTCTGGAGATTATATCGCGAATGTCCTCCCGTAAAACCCCAATGGGAAATTCCTGTTGTAACCGCTGGGTTAGCAATTACTCTGGCAGGTTCATTGATTTTACTGTTCCGTTCCGATTGGCTGGCAAGAATGGTAACAGGACCGGATACTAACCTGTGTGAAGAGGTCGATGTTCGCTGGATAATAGGCGGCTTACGAATTACTGCTTGTTTTTGCGGGTTATTGATTATCTACCCGCGCATAGGATATTTGTTTTATTACGTTCCTATTCTTATGAATGGTCCAATTCTGTCTTATATGACATTACAGGGCCAGTCGTCGCTGCTTTCAGCCAAAACACTGGCGGGAATTCTTGTGGAAATAACCAAATGGATTGCCGCGATATATTTGATTTTTGGCGCCCCGCATTATGTGCGATGGCAAATGTGGGCAATCGCGGCAAAAAACGGGGTGAAAAATGAGCAAAAATGAGCTGCGCGTAATAGCAAGGATAATGCTGATTGGCGTAGGGCTGTATGTCCTTATACAAATGTTCCTAACTATCTTATCAAGTGCCGCAGCGATGCCGACGCTTGTATCTTCCCAGATTACACCGGGGCCCCTGATAATAATCGTGTCGCTATGTATATATGCCGCGTTGGCGATTGTGACAGTATATTTTCTGTTTCGCTGTGCAAATCGCATTTCTGCCAAAATCGTGGAACCTGAGCCGGCTGATGACACGCAGGTTTCCTGGCTGACTGCCGTGTTTCGTCTTGTATGCGTAACCGCGGGCGTATTGTTCCTTTACTGGTCGGTCCCAAACCTGATTATGACCTTGTATACGTATATGATTTACAAACCAAATCAGCATTATATGTCGCCGAAATCGGACATTGTAAAATATGTTGTAATGCTGGGGCTAAGTATATATCTGGCTTATGGGGCACCCGGTTTTGTCCGCTGGCAGGTGAGAAAAACGCTCAAACAATGCAGAAAATTTGAGGAACAACAGCCAACCCTGTATTAGCTGTCATCGACACCTGTAATGGTTGCGTCGAGGCCCATAAGGATGGTTTTGACGGCGGGGTCGTTGAGGATTTCATTTTGTATTTCACTTCTGCTTTTGGCTTGTGCCGGCCTGTCGTCCGCCTGCTTCTGGCTTTCGCAAACGTGTAAAACCACGTTTACCATACCCCCCCAATGTTCTCGCAAAACTGCCTCTACCTGCTCGATTCGGCCGCTGCTTTCGCACATCTTTTTTTGGATAGCAGAAGACGGGCCGAACTCCAGCGTTAACATCCCATTTTCAAAGCGAACCGGCTGCGCACAAGCCAACAGGCCTGCCGTCCCGGGTCCCAGTCGCTGCCGAATGACTAACAAAATATCCTGCCAGCCGTTCTGTATCGACCCCAGATTGTCAATCTGCGGCGAACTAGGCTGGTTTTTTGCCGCAGAGGGTTGATTTACGCTACCTGTTACTTTTTTTTTATGGGCAGTGCCGGGCGATTGCGAAAGAAGCTGGTCAACGTTGAGAAAATGCTCACTCATCGCCAGCCGAAGGACCGCCGCCTCAAGAAGCGGCCTTGCCGTATCGCTGTTTTTCAGCGACCAGCGTAATTTTTCGAGGGCGGTTATGCTGTAAACCAGCCCTGCTATGTCAAACTTTTCCGCTAACTGTTCGGCATTTTTCTTTTGCTGTTCTGTCAGAATAAGAAGGTCGCTTTGGGCCCCTGCCGTCTTCACGACCATCAGGTCCCGCATATACTCGACCAAGGCATCGGCAATCTGGACTTCGCTAAGACCGGAGCTCATCAGCTCCCCCGCTGCGGTAAGCGTGGCCGACGCATCCTGGCCGCCAATCGCCGAGACAAGCTCGCTGACCTTTTCACTGTTGGGGCAGCCGAGGTATTCCTCAAGCAACGAAGCGGTCAACGGCTCAACGCCCGTGCTTATCAGCCGGTCAAGCAAACTAAGCCCGTCCCGCATCGAGCCGTTGGCAAGCTTGGCCAGGGCAAGAACAAGGTCTTCCTCGTACTTTAGTTTTTCCTGGCCCAATATGGTCTCAAGCTGTTTGGCTATCTGGGCGGGTGATATGTTCCTGAAATCGAACCTTTGGCAGCGGGATTGAATCGTAGGCAGCACTTTGTTCGGCTCAGTCGTGGCGAATATGAATTTGACGTGGCTGGGCGGCTCTTCGAGAATCTTCAACAAGGCGTTGAACGCCTCCGTCGTAAGCATATGCACCTCGTCTATGATGTAAATCTTGAACCGCGACCTGGCGGGCCTGTAGACCGCGTTATCCCGAAGCTCGCGAATATTATCAATCCCGCGATTCGAGGCCCCGTCGATTTCTATGACGTCGATATCCTCGCCGAGATTTATCGAAACGCAACTGTCGCATTTGCAGCAGGGTTCGGCCGTGGGTTCTTTTGCGGACAGGCAGTTCAGCGATTTGGCCAGGATTCTTGCCATCGTGGTCTTTCCCACGCCGCGTGTCCCGGTGAAAAGATACGCGTGGGCGACCCTGCCGGTTTTTATCGCGTTTTTCAGCGTTTGCGCAATCGGGTCCTGCCCGATAACGTCGTCGAACGTCTGCGAACGGTATTTGCGCGCCAAAACAGTATATGCCATAATCAGTAAAAAGATCGGCCGGGTTTGCCGCGCACGGCCGATGCCGCGCTTATGGCTGCTCGGTTCCCCGCCTGACCAGATTCGCGGGCTCGGTCTGCATGGGACCCGGCCGGTAAAAAGATTTATTGCTTCAATTTGCTGTTCGAATAACGCAGTATAACAACTGATCTGATAATTTCCATAAATTTTGCTTGAACATTTTACGCCTCCAAGCTAATAAAATGATATAAATCAAATAATAGAAACCGGTTAAGGGAGATAATTATGAAAGTCCGAATCGAGGATACCTGCACAGCTTGCGGCTTGTGCTGCGACACCTGCCCAGAGGTATTTGAGATGGGCCCCAATATGGCCCAGGTGAAGGCCGAAGAGGTCCCGGCCGAACACGAAGATGCCGTCCAGCAAGCAGCAGACGAATGCCCGGTTGAAGCCATAGTAATAGAATAATTTTACCCGCGGTCAGCTTTTTGAACCGCCTGACAGTTCTGTGCTTCTGTCGCGGGCGGCCGTGAGTGCCTGCTCGATAATCTGACCGAATTCACGGGCCGCAAAGACCTTCAACGCCGCTTCAGTCGTACCGCCGGGGCTTGTTACCTTACGGCGAAGCTCAGCAGGTCCTTCATCAAATTCATCTCTTTCGGCCGCCAGCAATGCTGCGCCCTTTGCGGTCTGAAGAACCAGGGCCCCTGCAATCTCAGCAGACAAACCCAAATTATGTGCCGCCTTTATCATTTCTTCCATCAATGCGAAGAAATACGCCGGGCCTGAGCCGCTGACCGCCGTGACGGCATCAATCAAATCCTCATTATCGACGTTCACCGTTTTGCCGACTGCCGAGAATATTCTCATAGCATTATCCATCTGGGGCCTTGCCTTGCCGTTGGCAAACAGAGCGCTTGCTCCTTCGCCAATCAATGCAGGCGTATTGGGCATGACGCGAACTATAGGTATATCGCCAAGAATCGAAGAAATCTTCGCTATCCGCACCCCTGCCATTATCGATATGACAAGGCAATCGCTTTTGACAGCATCCTTGATACCCATAACCGCATCGGCCATATTTTGCGGCTTGATGCTCAGGACCAGCGTGTCAACTCCGCCGGCAAGCTCAGAATTGTCCTTGGCCGGCGTAACGCCATATTCCTTTTTGAGCAAATCCAGACGTTCTTCGCGGATATCGCTTATCAGAACGTCCTTCGGCTGATACAGCTTCGCGTTGATAATGCCTTTTATCATCGCTTCGGCCATATTTCCCGCACCAATAAATCCTATCGTGCCCATATTTCCCTCTTGTTGCAATTAATGTCTGAATTATAATCTTGCCCATAACACGGAACGCATAATATATGTCTATTTGCGGAGAAAGACAATGCAAAAGAAAGTCAGTTTTGAGCAGGCGATAAAAACCAAATATCCCGAACAGGTCGTTATCGCGATTGCAAAGGACAAGGCCGGAAAAGCAAACCCGGTCACTCTCGGCTGGACAATGATAGCTTCCTATGACCCGCCGATGATGGCAATCGGCGTATATAAAGGCCATTACACCGTCAAATGTATCCGTCATTCCAAATGCTTTACGCTGGTTTATCCCTCTTCCGATATGGCTAAGGCGGCTCTGTTCTTCGGCTCGCATTCGGGCAGAGACACGGATAAATTAGCGGAATTTAAGTGCAGGACCTCCCCTGCCAAAAAGATTAAATCAGTATTGCTGAGAGACGCCGTCGCCAATTTCGAATGTCGACTGATTAAGCAGGTTGCCACCAGCGACCATATCACCTTCGTCGGCGAGATTGTCTGCTCCCACGTCAACACCAAACGCAGGAAACGTCTGTATTCTCTCGGTACCGGCCATAAATTGGGACCGGCGTAATTATAACAGTTCAGCCCTCCAGCAATAAGACAGGCCGCTCTCCGACCTCTCAAAAGCTTGTGGAAAACTACTAATATGTGTCCTAAGATGTTCATAAAAAAGCACTTAAAATAATTGACTCTGAGCCTAAAAATCAGTTATAATATACTTTAATTTGAATATTACCTGGCCTTGTGTGTGTCATGTAATATTCTTTTAGTAGGAGATTTGGAGTTTATAAGCCCTTGTCATTACAATAATTATGAAAACGTACGGGTTCTCTCGCTAACTATTTCAGAAGGGAAAGGAACGGAGCAATGAAAACATATCAATCAGAGGTTCTATGTATAGTGCTTTTAGGATTGCTTTTAACGGGGCTTACGGGCTGTTTTTCTTCTCATCCGCGCGACATCGAAGCATTCCTGAAGCCGTACCAGGCGGACGTAACGTGTGAAAACTATGTCCTGCAGCCACCTGATGAAATCGAAATTCACTGCGCCAGTATCCCGGAATTGAACGCTCAGCGACAGCGGATTCGTCCCGACGGCAAAGTCGGCTTCGAGACAATCGGTGAAATTGAGGCAGCCGGCAAGACACCTGAGCAGCTCGCTGAAGCTATCCGGCAGAAGGCCTCCTCATTATACACGTTCGTAGGCGACAAACCCATTGAGGTGCGCGTTATTGTTTTCAACAGTAAATCCTTTTACGTCCTCGGCCAGGTTTATTCCCCCGGCCCCAAGCTTTATACGGGACGAGACACCGTTATGTCGGCGATTTCTGATGCCCGGCCAAACGCGCTGGCCTGGCTTGAAAGGGTACAGGTAATCCGGCCTTCAGCCGACAAGAACGTCAAGGCAAAAATATTCGAGGTCAATTTCGACAGGATGGCAGCCCACGGTGAGCTTGAAAAAAATGTCTTACTGCAGGAAGGAGACGTCATTTACGTGCCGCCGACCGTTCTGGCAGCTATCGGTTTGAAAGTAGAAGAGATAATAAGCCCCATAGCGAGAGCTTTCACAGGTGCCAGCATAATTCAAAGCGGCGGCAATCGTACAGTAAGTGGCTATGGAAACCCATAGCCGTTTTCACGGGATTATATCTATTACTGGTATGGTCAGGCGGAAAGGCAAAGGCAGATGAGCCGTAATACGCTTAAAATAATTCACTTCGCGGGCACAGTGTGGTTTATGCTGTGCACGGTTTATGTATTCATTCTGGCGATGTGGCAGGCCGGATTTAACTGGCTGGTAATTTTTTCACTTTCCGGGTATCTGGCGCTTCTTACCACACTGCTGGTAAATTTATATCTGTATGCCCTTTTCAGAAACATGGACAAAGGCCCCAACCTTGAGAAAGAACACCCGCTTACAAGCTCGGGATATTACCTTGTATTTTATATGTCCGCTCCTTTTCTGGGCGTTTTTGCAGGCGCCTATTCAACTTTCGGCGAGGCAAAAATCGTCCCGTTTCTTACGGGTATCTCGTTAGGGACACTTGCGGTAACATTTCTAACCTGGGTCATCGTGGACTCCGTGGTTTCAATACTGGAGATGTTGACGCCCGAGAGCCGGGAATATCGGCTCAAACGTCTGGCAGCAGATAAACACCGACTTGAGGAACAACGCCTCGAACGCGAGGAATCACTTAAACGACTGTTTGCTCAGCAGGAGAAGGAACAGCATCGCTGGGAAAAAACCCTGGCTGCCGAGGCAGTGAAACTGGCAGAGCTTTTGGCGGCAAAGGCAGTTGATTTTGAGCAGGCCGAACAAGAAGCCGTGCGTATAGGCGTTCATGCGTGGCAAACGGGAGGACTTGATTGTATGCGACGGCTTCGCGATACAGCTATGAGGATAAATAAAGAAAAATATCGGAATTTTGCCGTTACCGATTATATTTCAAACTGGTGGGATGGTATCGGAAGCTGGCGAATGTCAGCTACCAGATAACAGACACAGTGTAGGCAAAGTTCCGAATTTCGCTTTTGGGATTAAGGGTGGTGGAGAAAAACACGTTTTTTATTGTTCTATTATTGTTATGGCTGACAGTAAGTTCCGGCCGGGCAGCCAATACGATTTACGTGGATGTTGCATCACCGAATGACCCCGGCAGCGGGACTTTTGAAGACCCGTTCCGCAGGATACAAGCCGCAATAGATAATTCCGTCTCCGGAGATATCGTTGAAATACGTCCCGGAGTTTACAGCGGCTCTGGAAACCGTGACTTAGACCCGGGCGGAAAATCCATAACTATACGCAGTATAAAACCTGATGATGAATGGTTCGTCTCAAATACCGTCATCGACCCAAATGACGCCGGACGCGGTTTCAACATTCACGGCGATGAGGATGCAAACTGCATTATTTCAGGGCTTACCATCAGAAATGCCCGTATTGCAATCGGCGACAATGGGGCGGGTATTTATTGTTATAATTGCAGCCCCATTATAAGTAATTGCGTTATTCGGGATTGTTCTGCCGAAGGAGGTTCCGGAGGCGGAATTTGCTTCGATTACGGCAGCGCCGCCATTATCAATTGCACCATAGCCGGTAATTTCGCAGGTCATTACGGTTATGGCGGAGGTATAAGCTGCAGATTTTCATCGCCGACAATAATCGGCTGCACCATAAGCGGAAATTCCGCCGCAATTACCGGCGGCGGCATCGATAGCGGAGCAAGCGAGCCGAATATTCTTAACTGCATAATTATCGACAACAATGCCCTGGGAGGCGGCGGTATAAATTGTTATTACCCAGGCGATACCAACGTAGTCAACTGCACGATTGCCGCCAACTCGGCCGATTATTTCGGAGGCGGCGTGTATTGCTGGTCCCAGGGCAGTGCAATCATCAAAAACAGTATCATTTGGGCAAATTCAGCGCCCGAAGGCACACAACTTGGGATGGATTATGAAGGAACGATATCCGCCCAATACTGCGATATACAAGACGGACAAACAGGCGTTTATGACCCGTGCGGATTACTCGCCTGGGGCCAAGGGAATATAGATGTTGACCCCTGCTTTGTTTCATTTATCCCCGGCGACGACCCGAACCTGTGTGATTTTCATCTGCAAAGCAGTTATGGACGATGGAACCCGCCTTTTTACAGAATCGATTTCAATAATGATGGAATAATTAACTTAGCCGAGTTTGCCGAATTGGCAGAGGTATGGTTAGAACAAGGCAATTTGCCCCAGGACATAGACAATAGCGGCATAGTTGACTGGCCAGACCTCGAATTATTTGCTCAATACTATCTGGCGAACAGTTTCAAGGACGGGTGGGTGTCAGATGTCAATACAAGTCCATGCGTTGACGCAGGCGACCCGAATTCCGACTGGACGGCAGAGCCGTGGCCAAACGGCAAACGAATAAATATCGGTGCTTACGGGGGAACAAACCAGGCCGGCAAAAGCGGCAATATCGCGGACATCAATATCGACGGGAAAGTAAACTTTACCGATTTTGCGATGATCGCCTCGTTGTGGAACAAGAACACCGGCAGTATCGAAGACCTGACAAGAAACGGCGTGGTAAACGTCGATGACCTTGAGATTTTGGCAAAAAACTGGCTATGGGAAAAATAACAGCAACCACAGATTTCGCAGATAAATCTATAAAAAACAAGGCCGGATGTCCTCACCCGGCCCTGTTTCTTTACATCACTACAAAGATCATAAAACGAATTCTTACAGTATTCTTCTGCGTCTAAGCCAGCCGACAAGACCTACACCGATGCCGCCGAGCAAAATAGCGCCGGGAACAGGTATTATGGGTGTAGAATCACCGTCACGTACAGCCCAGACACAGGCAGGTCCCCCATACAAACCCGGAAGGAGCTGATATCCCTCGCCGAACCAGAACATCCAAT
>CAZHVR010000049.1:0-22005 GCA_964536225.1 uncultured Pirellulales bacterium | reverse complement strand
TCCTGCGCACCGTCGTTTATGGCTATCCCTGCTCTATCCATATCGACCCGATTGAGAAAAAGCCGTTATTTCACTTTTTGCCTGGCTCACCAATCCTGTCGCTGGCAACCGTCGGCTGCAACCTGCATTGCCTTAATTGCCAGAACTGGGAAATATCTCAGCTTAACCCAGAGCAGTCGGAAGCGGCATCAGCGCCGCCGGAAATGATTGTAGAGGCAGCGAAACGCTACAACTGTGCTTCAATCGCATATACATATACCGACCCCGTTGCTTATTATGAGTATGCTTACGATACCTCTCGATTGGGAAAACAGGCCGGCTTGCGTAACGTGCTTGTAACGGCCGGCTATTGCAATCCGGCACCGTGGCGGCACTTGCTGGAAGTTACCGATGCAGCACGTATCGACCTCAAGGGTATGAGTGACGATTTTTATCGAAAGTTTTGCTCTGGTACTGTCGGGCCGGTTCAGCAATGTCTTATCGACGCCGTAGCCGCGGGAGTGCACGTCGAGGTTATAAACCTCATTATTCCGACGCTCAATGACAACCCCGACGATATTCGACAACTCGCTCGCTGGGTCAGGGCCAATCTCGGCAGCGACATCCCTTTGCATTTTTCCCGTTTTTTCCCACAGTACAAGATGCGGCATCTGCCCCCTACGCCTCTTGAGACGCTCGATACTGCCCGGAAAATTGCCCTTGAAGAGGGCTTGTATTATGTTTACATAGGCAATATTCGCAGCAGGGAAGGCGAAAACACGTATTGTCCCGCCTGTCATAAGCTGCTCATTGAGAGACAGGGGTACGTAGTCCTGCAAAACAACCTTAAAGACGGTTGCTGCCCCGGCTGCGGAAAAAAGATTTATGGAGTATGGCAATGACGCGAAGAACGTTTATTCAAAAAATGATTATTGCCGGCTCAGGGGCTTTAGCTGCTGTTTTGGTTTTGGCTAAAAAGATTTCACCCCGCAGGTTTCTAAGGGCCAGACCGGTGTCAGAATATCCCGGCCGGCTGAAAAATATGGAAAATATCACAACACAGGCGAAATGGAGCGGATGATATGTTCGACCGTTATCACAGAGAAACACGTGCAATCCTGCTGTTGGTTCTTATTGTGCTGCCGTTTCTTATTCTGGGCATTTTCTGGTACCGATTGCGCATTCAAAAAGACGTTATTCCGTTAGGGCAATCTCCGCAGTCGGCACAAGCCGCTGAACCGGCTGTCAAGAAAACAGTTGTGACATCGCCTCTGGGCCAGATGGGCTGGCACGCCGCGCAGGCAGATACTCTTAAGCGTCAAATCGAGGGCTTTTTCAAAAATGCCAATGTGCAGCCCGCCGATGATATCATAGCCCTGATTAGCCCTCACGCGGGCTATGCGTATTCAGGCCAGACGGCCGCATTCGGCGTTAAGGCCGCGAAAGGAAAATATACTCGCATCATTGTAATCGGCCCCTCGCATCGCGTCCCTATGCAGGACGTTCTCAGCATACCACGAGGAGTGACGCATTATAAGACACCGTTAGGTGAAATTCCCCTCGATACGGAATTCATAGGAAAACTGCTTGAGCACAGGATTTTTCAGGACATCCCCCCGGCGTATGAAGCCGAGCATAGTGTATTTGCCCAACTGCCTCTGCTTCAATACCAATTCGGCGATTTCAAGCTTGTCCCGATTGTGGCCGGGCAGTGCTCACTGGAGACGGTGCAGAAAGCCGCTGAAATTCTCGAACCCCTCGTCGATAAGAATACGCTCATCGTAGCAAGCTCCGACTTTACACACTATGGCCCGAACTATGGCTATGTTCCCTTCACGCAGAACATACCCGCCGAGCTGAAAAAACTCGATATGGGCGCTTACGATTATATCGCAAAGCAGGACAGTGCCGGCTTTCTAAACTACTGCGACCGGACCGGTGCCACGATTTGCGGCAGGGTCCCGATAGCCATACTGCTTTCGATGCTGCCGGCCGATACGAAACGGACACTGCTTAAATATACAACATCCGGCGAAATTACCGGCGATTTCACAAACTCAGTCAGCTATTTCTCAATCGCTTTTCACGGCCGATGGCAAAAGCAGTCCCGCGTCGAGCCGCCAAAAACCGATGCCGCGCTGACGCAGGAAGACCACAAAAATCTTTTATTACTCGCCCGCAATTCAATCGAATCTTACTTACAGCACAACCGCGTCCCTTCGCCTGAGCAATTCGGCATCACCGTTACCGAGGCGATGAAGGTGCCGCGAGCCGCTTTTGTTACGCTTAAAATAGATTCCAACCTTAGGGGCTGTATCGGCGAGATATTTCCCAGCCAGTCGTTGTATAAATCAGTTATTGTCAACGCCATTAATGCAGCCGTTAACGACTGGCGATTTCGGCCTGTAATGCCTGATGAGCTTTCCGGCATAAAGATTGAAATATCCGCACTGACCGTGCCGCACGCGATTGATTCATACAATCAAATCCGATTAGGCACAGACGGTATTGTTCTGGAAAAAGACGGTCGTAAGGCCCTGTTCCTCCCGCAGGTCGCCACTGAGCAGAGATGGACGCTGGCTGAAACGCTCACTCAGCTTTCACTGAAGGCCGGACTGCCGCCGGGCGCTTGGAAGGAAGGGGCAAAATTTCAGGTCTTTCAGGCAGAAGTGTTTGGTGAAGAGTAATGTCACCTGCCGACAACCACAAAATTTACAATTCGATTGCCGCTTCTCCTTTTGCAGGTATAGCCCGCGGTTTTGTGATATTCGTATACGGCCTGTTTTCAATCGCGGCGCAAACGCTTATTTTCAGGGAGTTCATTGCCTCCTTCGAAAGTAACGACATCACAATCGGCATCTTCTTTGGCTGCTGGTTTCTCTGGATTGCCATGGGCGCGATTCTGGTCAACAAAAGCAAACGGCTCGCAGAACTGCTTACTGCCAATATCGAGATGCTTTTCCTGGCTTACCTTCCCGCCTTTATTATCCAGGTGCTGCTTATTATTCATATCCGCCGGCTGGCAGGCTTTGCTCCTTATACCCTGTTGCCCATACCGACCGCTTTACTGCTGGCTGTTTGCGTAAATGCGCCTGTCAGTTTGATTACGGGTCTGCTTTTTCCTCTTGCCTGCCGGTGGGTGAAACTTGGCACAACGAGGTCCATTTCACGCATTTATATTTTAGAATCCCTGGGCAGCTTCATCGGAGGCCTCGGCACAACCTTGCTTCTGGCTTTCGGCGTAAGCTCCGCTCGCATTTTTCTTATGCTTGCGTTTGTTCTATCGCTTGCTGTTTGTTTGTCCCTGTTTGTAGTTTTTCGGTCGGGTCGCAGGATAACGCTTTTCGCAGGTGTTCTTGTGATGTTTTTTTTCGGTCTCGGTCTGGCTGTTCGGGCCGATAAGCCGATTTCCGCTTACCAGAACAGGTACAAATGGTCCCGGCTTCTTCCCGCGGAATCGCTTGCCGGCTCATTTCACACCGCCCAGGCCCAGTATCTTTACGGCGTTTATCAAAACCAGTGGGTCGCCGTCCGCGAAGGCAGCGTCGTCGAGGCGGTCCCCGACACGACCTCGGCCGGCAGGATTATCGTACTGTCGCTGTCTCAAAATCCGCGGGCCTCGCGCATCCTGGTTATCGGCTCTGGCCTCGGTCTTTGCAGGCAGTTTCTGCAGTTGCCGCAGATTGACCGGCTCCTCTGGGCGAACCCCGACAACGAATACGTCGATAACGTATTGAAATTTGTGCCGCCTGAGATGAGCATTTCTGATTCCCGCTTCGAGGGGTTTTCAGGCGACGTTCGTTCGATGCTTGGCCGGGGCAAAGAGCGGTTCGACCTTGTAATCATCAATATGCCCGGTGCGACCAGTTCTGTCTCGAACCGTTATTTTACGCTGGACTTTTTCCGGCAGGTAAAGTCCTCGCTGAATCCAGACGGGGTCCTTGCTCTTTGCGTTCCGGGCGGCGAAAATATTATGGGTACTGAGCTTGTCAATATAGGTGCATCGACAAAGCTGACTCTCTCAAATGTCTTTACCAATCTCGCTCTTGCTCCGGGCGACACGACCTGGTTCATCGCCTCCGATGCTGGCAATATTACCGGCGACCCCGGCACGCTGCGTGACCGTTTCGCCTCTGTTCCCAACGCCGCAGATGTTTATCCGCCCGCGGGCCTGCTGAGTATCTACCTTCCAGACCGCGCCGCCAAGGCAATCGAGGCCTACAATTCCGCCGACCTTCCCGCCGACCAGTTGCTTAATCGCGATTCGAGGCCGCTTGCCGGCTTGTATTCTCTTCTTCTTTCAGCCAGACAGTCCGATGCACCCGTAACAGTGCTGTTCAAGCATCTGCTGCTTGCGGGCTTTCCGGTTTTTCTGGCCCCCGTTATCATTTATATGCTTTTGCGTTCGATATTCATCCTGACAAACCCCGCCGGCGCAAGGCCGTCTATTTTTGATTTCACGTTTTTAATCTTTTCAGCCGGCGTCGTCGGTATCGGCGTCGTAATCGTCCTGATGTTCCTTTATCAAACCCGCTTCGGCTCGCTCTATTTGTATATCGGTGCCGTCTCCTCCCTTTATATGGCCGGTCTCGCCGCGGGCGCCGCTCTCATTAGTCATCTGATAGGTATTCGAAATCGACTTGCAAATTATATCGAGATGCTCCTGTCAGCCGTTTTGTTTATCCAGTGCGCAATACTGATAACAATCGCATTCTGGCCGGCACAAAGCTGGTCTCATCTGCACTTCGCCGTCGCGTTTGTTTTCTGCGGCCTGTGTGCCGGCTGTTTCTTCCCATTGGCCGCCTGGATGCTCGCCGACCGCGGCCTTGAAACAACTCCTGCCGCCTCCCGTATCGAGACCGCCGACCATTTCGGAGCAGTGGCAGGGGGGCTGCTTGCCTCACTTGCCCTTGTCCCCGTCCTTGGCGCACGTATGACGCTTTTTGTTTTCGTATTGCTGATACTTGCCAATGTGCCGTCGCTGTTTTTAAGGGTTTACCGCCCGTCAAAGGTTGTTGCGGCCGTGCCTGTCCGCGTGGCTGGCTATACGATGTTCGGTGTCGCGGCGGTGCTTGTTATTTGCTCTAATCTTTTCGCTTTCGCTGGTTCTCGGCTCGCACCTGCTCTTCCCCTAAGCGCCGCACAGGCCCTTGCAGGCCCGCTGCGAATCCAGCCCGTGCACACCGCCGGGTCATCGACCTATTTCAGGATATACGACGCCAACGATGTTCTCGCGGGGTTTATTTTCAGCTCCGATGATTTCGCTCCGCGCGTCCGCGGCTACGGCGGCAAAATAAATCTCGCAATTCATACCGATACATCAGGCAACCTCATCGATTTTTATATAATCCGCTCGAACGAAACGCCCGCCTACCTCGATATGCTCGATAACTGGCTGGTTTCCCTCAAAGGCCGTCCGCTTTTTGTCCGCCGGCCGTTCGAGGGTATTGACGCAGTGACGGGCGCCACCATCAGCTCGAAAGCAATCCTCAATTCACTCGCCGAATCTGGTATCGTATTTGCCGACAATGTTCTTGGTCAAACCGGACTACAAAAAACATCCGCCGCTTCCCGCTGGCTGCCGGATTCACAGGGTATATATCTCCTCGCCGCTTTTCTGCTTACCATTGTTGTCATATATAAAGGTGGCTATTGGTCACGTCTTCTTGTTCTTGTCGCTGACGTTCTTGTCGGTGGTATTATTTTTAACGCCCAGTTCTCAACCGAGCAGATTGTGTCACTCTTTTCGCTTACCTTTCCTCTCGGCGCACTGACCGGCGTCTTTATCCTCACCGTAGGCGTCCCGCTTTTGCTCCTGCTGTTCGGAAATATCTATTGCGGCTATCTGTGCCCCTTCGGCGCGCTGCAGGAGCTTGTTGGTTACATCCTGCCAGCACAATTCAGGCCCGTATTATCAAGAGAGCAGATGCGAAAAGGGAGGTTTATAAAATATGTCGTTCTGTTTGTTTTGGTCGCTGCTTTCTTTATATCTCGAAATCACGGCACGCTCGCTATCGATCCCCTGATTAAGGTTTTCAGCTTGAAGGTTCTGCTCAGCCGTTCTAATACGCTGCTTTTGCTGGTTGCTGCCCTTGCACTTGTCGGCTCAATCTTCTATTCTCGTTTCTGGTGCCGGTATTTCTGCCCGGCAGGGGCATTTTTGTCGTTGTTTAATAAAATCTCCCTTTTTGCCCGAAAGCTGCACGCCAAACACTTCGCCGATTGCGAATACGGATTGAGCTACAACGATAAGCTCGACTGCATATACTGCGACAAATGCCGGTTCGAGTCCCCGCGGGCCGCGACCGCTGAACCTGCACCTGGCCCCGCCTCTCGCTATTTTCTGCCGGCGGTTATCATCATCGCTGGATGCATAGCCGCCGTATCGGTCAAAAGTTTCATCAACGAGTTACCTGTCAGCTCTTCTGTCTCATCGACCGTATCTTCTGCCGGCCGGCTGAGAAACGTCGATTTGCAAAAGGTCCGAACAATGATTCGCGAAAACAAACTCTCCGACCACGAAGCCGAATTCTACAAAAAAACCGACTCTCAATAAATTGCTTTAGATAAAATCCATTAGTAGTTTGCAGAGAAAAAGGGACCTCCCCGAATGTTATTGGACTTAAATTGCTTGCCTAAATTGCCTGGATTTCGCGGGTTCGTTGACTGATACCGGGTGCTATTGCCTAATTCAAAAAGTTGATAAAAAAGTCAAGAGAAGCTAAAGTAAATGTCGATTGAGAGCGGTGTTGAAAAGTGAAAAAATAAGTGGCTCTGGAAAATGACCAATCCGGCCATAATTAGCCAGGCCTTACTGGCCCGACACGCAAAAGCATACAGGTCTGATGGTGATACGGGCTGCAGCAAGATATTGGCTAAAAAAGAAAAGGCAAGAGCCACCAGAATAATGGGAGAGCATTCCCGATGAATCGGGACTCTCCCATTCCTTTTTGCGCTGACCTCGGGTATTTTACTGATGTCTGGAATAGCTGTCGATGTCGTTTTACTTCCTGAAGAGGCGATGACGGGTTTGGCAATCGCCGCCAACGCCGGGCTTGCTGAAAAGACCGGCAGCAAAATCATCCTCGCCAAAAAATGCTGCCTGCCCCATATTTCGCTTGCAATGGGCTGCATTAAAGACAATGAAGTTGCCCGAATCGGAGAGCTGCTGCGACCGGTAGTCGAAATTGTCCCCAAACGGCTCGAACCGGCCGGCATTCAAAAATCAACGAACTTTTCCGGTGAGCTCGTGTCTGTCTTTCAAATCAAAAGGGCTCAACAGCTTCAGCGACTCCACGAAAAAATCTGCGATATAGTCAGGCCCTTTTGCACTCCGGAAATTGCTGAAGATATGGTAGCAGGGGGGCGGGCAGGCGAGTCAACTCTCGAATGGATAAGGAATTATTTTATCAAATCGGCTTACCATAATTTTTCGCCACATATAACAATCGGCTACGGCGACCTGGACGACCGGCCCTTGCCTCGTGACTTCGCCGTCTCGCGCCTGGCGATATGTCATCTCGGCAACCACTGTACCTGTGCCGAAATCCTCTGGTCTGTCGAAATTCATTAATAGCATGTGCTGGAAACTTATGTTACGCTGGAAGTGCGCATAATAAAAGGGAGGCAACGGCTCAGCTTTTCATCATTGACCCTACCGTCGGTCTCGATTTATTTGTATCTGGCCCGCCTCCCTTGCTTGCTGACCACTCCGTTATTTCACACCGTTATACCAGTGTCAGATTTCCCCCCATTATAATTACCTGACTGCGGCAATAACAGATAAAAGTGAAAAAAAACGATTATTTTTTACTTTTTGTCCGCCGGTTTATATGCAGATTCGGTTAAAACTGCCTCCCAATCCGCTTTTTTATCCCAAAAATGCCTTTCTATAGTCAAGGTCCTCCTGATTCGTGCCGATACAATATCAGGGGTTGTTTAGACCGTGTAAATCTGAAAGGGGAAGCCGTGAAAACCGAAGATATTACCGACGACACCATATCATTTGGGCTGCAGAAAGAGCCGCAAATGAACGGCGAGATCCAGGCCGTAATCGACATCGCGGCCGAAAGGTCCGGATATAATGTCATTCTCGATTTCACATTTGTAGATATAATTACAAGCTCCAGCTTGACCAAGCTTCTTAAATTGCGGCAGACGGTAATGGCCTCGGGCAAACGGCTTGTTCTTTGCGGCATGCACCCCTTTACCAGAAGCGCCTTCGAGGTTACCGGCCTCAACGGGGTTTTCGACCTCGCCGCGGACAAACAGGCCGCACTTGAGGTCGTCAACAGCGGCTGTCTGGCCGGAACGTAAACACCGGGCCGGTGTCTTTTGATTTGTCCCTGCACGGCCGGGCATCGGCCGCCTTCTTAATTTCCGAAAACCTGTTGCAATTTCCGCCATGAATGGTTAGTATTGTCCTCGCCGGCGCGGCCTGAAAAGGCCCGAATTTGCCGAAGGCCGCACAGCGGTTATTTTATGGTCGGGCAGTCCCGTGAGGGATACCAAAAGGCGGAGCGTTTTGATGACTGAAAAAACTCGAAACAAGCCGGGCAAAGGCGCAGTCAGGCAGGACGTAAATGCCTACATCAGGACGTTGAGCGAAGAATACCGGATGCTTATAGTCCTCAAGCGCCAGTTATACGGCGGCGTCTGGGAGCCGATGCTCGACGATCTTCGCAACCGGCTGGCCGGAAAACCCTATATTTTCAAGCTGGCCAACAGGATTCAGGACGACGTCGAGCGTATAGAGCAGATGAGAAAATACGAGAATGACCATAACGTTGACCTTGCAGATTACGTTGAAATTGAATAATCCCGGCCTGCCGGGGCAGTGACTGACTCCGGTTTTTAACTCGGCCGGCGTAGGAGGAGATTGCTATGTTAAAATCAATTCGTGTTTTGTCAGCCCTCGCTTGTTTGCTTGTTTTGACAACCTGTCTTAACGCAGCAGACGACGCCCGCTGGCTGGTCCCCCGAAGCAAAATCGACACAACCGAGCTTAAGATTGTATGGCAATATAATCTGCCGCTTTCTGAACGTGAGACGCTCGACCAGCTGAGAGTTTTCAGCAATCGTCTCTACGCATTATCCGGCAGAAACTACCTGACCTGCCTCAACAGGGCCGACGGCAATGTTATATTCAGCAGCATCGTCGCGCCGGCGGGGCTGCCGATGACGGGACTCGAATTCTACAAGGGAGAGATTATTACAATCGTGGGAAGCAAACTGATTGAAATCAGCGCCGATGCAGGAACTGAACAGACATACGCGCATATCACCAATAGCGTAACCTGCCCGGCGGTCCGTAACGATGCCTTTTTCTACGTTGCCGGCGGTGACAATCGCCTGCATGCCTTGCGGGCCGACGACAAGGTCCTGATTTTCGAGGTCGCCGCAGAAAACGATTCCAAAATAACTTCAGTTCTGGCTGAGGAGGACTTTGTCATTTTCACCACGGTAAAGGGCAACGTAATATGCATCGAATCCGACAAACCCGTTAAGCTCTGGCAGTTCGATGCGCCCGGCGCCATAGCCGGTATGGCCCGCGATTCAACATCATTATATGTCGCCTGCCGGAGCACCAATATCTATCGGCTCGATTTGAAAACGGGCAGGATGTTCTGGAAATACCAGACGCAGGCAATCCTGGATGAATCGCCTCAGCCGGGCGATAAGGTTGTTTACCAGCATATACCCGGCTCAGGCCTGATAGCGTTGGACAAGCAGGCCGGCAAGCTTCTGTGGCAGCTTCCCGGTGGTCTTGGAATGCTGGCCGAAACCGGCGACAGGGCGTTCCTTATTACCGACACGGGCGTCCTGGTGTCGATGGATAACGTCAAGGCCAAACAGATTTATTCGGTTGACCTCGACCAGGCCGTCATATACGCGACCAATACGGCCGATTCGAAAATTTACATCGCCGATGCAAAAGGCCGGCTGGCGTGCCTCCAGCCCGTTCGATAACCTGACGAAAGGAGATTTTCAAATGGATGTGAAAATCCGGACCGCTCTCATCAGTGTCTCAGACAAAAACGGTATTGTCGATTTTGCCGAAAAACTGGCCGAAATGGGTGTCAAAATCATCAGCACCGGCGGCACCGCCAAAACGCTCGCAGAGGCGGGTATCGACGTTACCCCAATCGAGAACGTTACCGGCTTTCCCGAAATGATGGATGGGCGAGTCAAAACGCTGCATCCCAAAATTCACGGCGGGCTGCTGGCGATTCGGGACAAGGCCGAGCATAAAGCCGCTATGCAGCAGCACGGAATCGAACCTATAGACCTCGTCTGCGTTAATCTTTACCCGTTCGAGCAGACCGTCGCCAAACCGGGCTGCACACTTGGCCAGGCAATCGAAAATATCGATATAGGCGGCCCGAGTATGATTCGCTCCGCCGCGAAAAACAACAGGTTCGTCACTGTAGTCACAAGACCCGACCAGTATAAAACGGTCATCGGGCAGATGAGCAAAAACGACGGGGCCGTCGGCGAGCAGCTTCGTAGCGACCTCGCTATGGCCGCGTTTGCCCTCACCGCCGCTTACGATGCCGCAATAGCACGGTATCTGAACAAAAAGGCAGGCGTGGAATACCCTGATAAGCTGTCTATAGCGATGGTAAAGCAAAAGTCGCTGCGATACGGCGAGAACCCGCATCAAAGCGCCGCCTTTTATATACTGCCTGATGCCGTTGAAACGAGCATTGGAAGAGGAAAAATCATCGAGTGCGACACCGCGATAAGCTTTAATAACCTGATGGATGCCAACGCCGCATTCGAGCTGGTCAAGGAGTTCGATGAGCCGGCGGCAGTCATCGTAAAGCACCTTAATCCCTGCGGCTGTGCCGTTGACGACGATATTTGCGTCGCCTACCGCAAGGCGTATGAATGCGACGTCATAAGTGCCTTTGGCAGTATCGTCGCTGTCAATCGCGATATCAACATCGAGCTTGCGCAGACAATTATGGAATCATACAGCAGGTTCGGAAAGGCCCTCGGCGCGGGCGGCTTTTTCGCCGAGGTGATTATCGCTCCCTGTTTCGAGCCAGATGCCGTCGAAATAATCCGCGAGCTTAAAAGCTGGGGAAGCAGGGCCCGCCTAATCGAGACAGGGCCTATAGACAAAACCAGAATCGACGGCGACGAATACGACCTTCGCCGCATAGTAGGGGGAGTATTGCTCCAGAAGCGGGACCTTGTCGGCTGGGAGCCGAATTCGCTTACCGTTCCTACGAAAACACAGCCGACCGAGGAGCAACTCGCGGACCTGCGAATCGCCTGGCTTGCCGCCAAGCACACGAAAAGCAACACCATCGTGCTTGCCAAAAACAAAAAGGTCATCGGCGTCGGCGCAGGACAGATGAACCGTGTGCAATCCGGCCGCATCGCAATCAAACAGGCCGGCGACGAATCCAAAGGTGCAGTTATGGCCTCCGATGCCTTTTTCCCGTTCCCCGACAATGTCGAGAACGCCGCCGCCGCCGGAATAGCCGCCATTATCCAGCCCGGCGGCTCGAAAAAGGACGACGAGGTAATCGCCGCCGCAGACAAACACGGCATCACTATGGTCTTCACCGGCAAAAGGCACTTCAGGCATTGAGGTTCCTCGCAGGCAATATTGCTGGACCAGTCGGTTTCTTCCGGACAGATGTGTTGCAAAAAGACAGGCCGGACCGTATAAACTGCCTTTTTACAATCGCGGCACTTAAATACCACTGGAGTAAATATTATGTCTGAAAAAACCGGCAATAAGGGCACGCAGAAATGGTTCAGGAGCTGGTCGAACGAATATGACCGGACCTTGGGGAGGATTAGCTTTCATCGCGACCTGCTGGATTTGGTGGTAAAAAGTTCGGCAGTTAAGTATAACGATAAGGTGCTGGATATCGGTTGCGGCACCGGCCTTCTCAGCTTGAAATTCCTGCAGGCCTCGGATTGCCTTGTCACAGCCGTTGATAACTCAAGGGAAATGATGGCGCTTTTCCGGGATAAAATCAAAAAGCTCGGAATCCAAAAGCGTGTCGCCTGTAAACTTATGGATGCCGGCTCCCCGAACTTCCCGGCTGATACCTTCGATATCATTGCCTCTACGGTAACGCTTCATCACCTTAAACAAAAACTAAACCCCCTCAAAAATATGCGCCGGATTCTAAAACCCGGCGGCAGGTTGCTTATCGGCGATATCGATATGGACACTACCGGCAGCCATACCGACGTCAACAGGTTCAAACGCATCATCAAGGTCCTCGAGCAGGAATGGATTGGCGCCTTTGAGCTTAAAGATATGAGAGTGTTTGAAAGGATGTTCGATAACAGCAAAAGGCACTTCCTCAATCAGGGCGAATTCTGCGTCTCGCTTAAGCAGTGGGCCGCTCTCTGCAAAAAAGCTGGCTTCCGCAAGGTTACCGTCAAAAAAGTCCCCCGCCACCCCTCCTTCGGCGTCGTCATCGCAAAAAAATAACTGCGGGTAGGGCGCTTACTTCGCCGTCTTTGTTGGCGTATTGCAAAATCACGCTACCAAGCGTATAAATTACGGCATTATGTCCACCGATACCAAAAAGCGAATCGAGCAGTTGCGTGCTGAAATACGAAAGCATGATTATCTGTATTACGTCCTCAATCAGCCCAAAATCAGCGACCGGCAGTATGACAAGCTATTCGCCGAACTGAAATCGCTCGAAGAACAGCACCCCAATCTTATCACGCCTGATTCGCCTACCCAGAGGGTATCGGGCGAGCCGCTCGAAGGTTTCAAGAGCGTTCGTCACGCTATCCCAATGCTCAGTATCGATAATACCTACTCCGCCGAGGAATTGCGGGCGTTCGACCAGCGCGTGGCAAAAGGGCTTGAGAGCAGGGATTACGATTATGTCGTCGAGTTGAAAATCGACGGCGTCGCAACGAGCTTACGTTATGAGCGCGGCCTGTTAGTTACAGGCGCCACCCGCGGCGACGGCCGCGTCGGAGACGATATCACCGCTAACGTCCGAACCATTAAGGCAATCCCGCTTTCGCTTATCGCCGACTTGGTAAAAATCCCCGATGTCCTCGAAGTCCGCGGCGAAGTGTTTATGCCGACAAAGTCATTTGTCTCGTTAAATAAACAGAAGGAAAAAGCAGGCGAGCAGTTATTTGCCAATCCCCGTAACGCGACCGCCGGCTCATTAAAGCTGCTCGATTCCAGAATCACCGCCAAAAGAAACCTGTCGTTTTTCGCATACGCCACCGGTGAGATGTCGCAACCCCTTGACAAAGACCACTACGAGACATTGCAGGCGTTCAAAAAGCTTGGCCTGCCCGTCAACCCCAATATCCAAAAGGCCAAAGATATCGATGAGGTCATCGAGATTTGCAATAGCTGGGACGCCAAACGGGAAAAACTTGATTACCAGATTGACGGTATGGTCGTTAAGGTCAACCGCTTTAACCAGCGTGATATTCTCGGTTTCACGGGTCGTGCGCCGCGCTGGTGCATCAGCTACAAATTCGCCGCCGAGCAGGCAGAAACCAAAGTCGAGTCAATCGCCGTCCAGGTGGGCAAAGGCGGCACGCTTACCCCCGTCGCCAATTTGACGCCCGTGTTACTGGCTGGCACGACCGTTAAACGGGCGACCCTGCATAACTTCGACCAGATAAGCCGCCTTGACGTCCGCGAAGGCGACACGGTCATTATCGAAAAAGCAGGTGAAATCATCCCCCAAGTCGTCGAGGTAAAAAAAGAACGAAGGCCTAAGGCTGCAAAACCGTTCGAGCCGCCCCAAAAATGCCCCAACTGCGGAGGCGAAGTGAAAAAGGACGCCGAAGGCGTTTACCTGCGATGTGTCAATCCCCATTGCGTTGGTCAACTGAAGGAACGATTGCGTTTCTTCGCCGGCAGGGGGCAAATGGATATCGAGCACCTCGGCGTTGCCCTCATTGACCAGTTGGTTGACGCCGGCTTAGTCAAAAACTTCGCCGATATTTACAAGCTCACAAAAGACGATCTCGTCGCCCTCGAGCGAATGGCCGACAAATCCGCCCAAAATGTCATCGAGTCAATCGAAGCAAGTAAAAGGAAACCGTTGTGGCGGCTCGTCGCCGGGCTGGGCATTCGTCACATCGGCAGTCAGACCGCGCAAATACTCGCCGAGCATTTTGGTTCGCTCGACGCCCTTATGAACGCAAGCGAGACGGAACTCGACTCAATCGAGCAGGTCGGCGAAAAGGTCGCCCAGAGCATATACGAATATTTTCACGACGACAGAAATATGACCATGATAAAAGAATTATGGTCAACCGGTGTAGAGCCGCCGAAATTACATAAGAAAACAAAAGACAAAGGCAACCTCGCCGGCAAGGCCATCGTCGTAACCGGCACACTTGAAAACTTCAGCAGGCAGCAAATCGAAGAGGCAATCAGAAACGCAGGCGGCAAAACATCCTCCAGCGTCAGCAAAAATACCGACTTTGTCCTCGCAGGCGATAACCCCGGCAGCAAACTCGACAAGGCATTGAAATTGGGTGTTGAGGTGCTGAGTGAAGAACAATTTTCAGCAATGATCGAAAAGCAGGAAAAATGAAAAAGCCGTACGAAGGACATGAAATTGCATACAAGAAGATGAAAGAAAGAGGTATTCGCTCCTGGGGTGAAGCTCAGGGTATTACACCCAAAGAGATTGATTCAGATGCAAAGCGGTTTTTGGCTGATGCGCTCGCTCAGCCCTGGGCACCCAAGCTTGGCAGGGCAATTGAGCTTGGTTGCGGAACCGGGCCGTTGTTGAGATTGATTTGCAAAAAGGATTTTAACGGATTGGGTATTGATGTCAGCAAAACGGCTGTCGCTATGGCAAAGGAGCAGTCGAAGGGCCTCGATGTTAAGTTTAAGCGAGCAGATATTTGCCGTATCGATACTGGAAAAATCGGCAAATTTGATTTGGCGATAGATGGACATTGTTTACATTGTATTCTCCGGCTTGAAGACCGAAAAAAGTTCCTGAAAAACAGTTTTAAACTGTTGAAAAAAAGAGGCGTTTTCATCGTATTTACTATGTGCAGTCCGTCTGATAGAAAAATATTCTCGAAGATGTGCGAGAAACAAGTGCTTAGAAATTATACTATTTACGCTCAGTATGATAAAGCCAGGGAATACGAGGGTTTGATTGTGCTTAATGGCCGGGATTATATACCCACGCGCAGAGTGTTGCATTGGAAGAGTATTTTGTCCGAAATCCGGGAAGCAGGTTTTAAAATTAAGCTCGTGCGATATAACAAAGCGTTCGGACAAGACCCTTTTGGTACCCTTTCAGTCGCAGCGTTGGCGTGAAGATAATTAGTTGGAATAGGAGATGTTGTGACCAGCGACGAAAAATATATGCAGATTGCATTGCGACTCGCACGTCGAGGCCTTGGCTTCGTCGAGCCGAACCCGGCCGTCGGCGCACTGATTGTAAAAAGTGAAAAGATTATCGGCAGGGGCTGGCACAAAAAATTCGGCGGCCCCCACGCTGAAATCAACGCCCTGACCGATTGCAAAAAGCACAAAGCTAATCCCAAAAACGCTGCGATGTATGTTACTTTAGAGCCCTGTTGTAGTTATGGCAAAACCGGCCCCTGCACAGATGCCTTAATTGCCGCCAGATTAAAAAGGGTCGTCGTTGCAACGCTCGACCCCTCGAAACAAGCGCACGGCAAAGGTGTCCGCAAACTCCGCAAAGCAGGTATCAAAGTTGACGTCGGCTTATGTGAAGCCGAAGCACGCATTCTTAACGCACCATTTATGAAATTCGCCTCGACCGGCAGACCCTGGATAACGCTCAAATGGGCCCAGTCAATCGACGGCAAACTCGCCTGGGCCAAACCGGATAACAGGCGCCGCTGGATTAGCTGCGAAGAAAGTCGTAAGGATGCGCACAAGCTGCGAAGACGCGTCGGAGCGGTTCTTGTCGGCATAAACACCGTCCTGAAAGACGACCCGCTACTAACGCCGAGACCTTCTCTCGGAAAAAAACCATTGCGCATCGTTCTTGATAACCGCCTGCGTATTCCTCTCGATTGTCAATTGCTAAAAACAGCATCAAATGTCCCGCTACTTATAGTGACAAAGTCCGCTGCCTTGCGGACAAAACCAAAAAAAGCAAAGCAAATCATCGACAGGGGGGCAGAAATTCTCGGTTGTCCTGCTTCCGGCTCGAATCTTAAATTCCTGCTTACTCGGTTAAGCAAACGCGACGTCCGACATCTGCTCGTCGAAGGCGGCCCGACCGTCATCGGCTCGTTCCTGACAAAAAAACTTGCCGATGAAATTGTTGTTTATATCACACCGGAGATTCTTGGAGTAAAAGGTTGTGCGGATATTACCTCGGCTGTAAAAAATGCGCCGGCTTCTGACGCTTGGTGTTCTTTAAATGTTAAAAGATTTTATTATGGTATACGTATTTCAAGAATCACTCAAAGAGGTCTATTTGCTTCGTTGTTATTAAAATATGAGAAGTAAGAGTGTATTAAAGAGGAACTTTAAATGAAAAAAATCGAAGTATTCGGCCTTCAAACCGTCCCGAAAATCAAACAGGGCGACAACCTCGCTGAAATAATTCACACCTGCGCCGGCCGGGAAATAGGCAGCCTCCAGAACAAAGATATTATCATCCTCACCAGCAAAATCGTCTCGAAGGCCCAGGGCCGTATGCGAAGAATGGCCGACGTCGTCCCCGGTCCTAAGGCCGAATATATCTCCCGAAAAACCGGCAAGGACGCTCAATGGCTGCAGATGATTTTCGACGAGGGCGACGAGATTCTCGCCATTATGCCGCTCAAAGGCATTGTCGAAAAACACATCCTCGGCGCCTCCGATGACGCCGCAGTCGCCAACGAGCTTGTCGAGCACGAGCAGGCACTTTGCATCACGCTCGGCAGGGACGGCCGACTGCACACCTGCGACGCTGGCATCGATGGCTCGAACCACGAAAAGGGTGTCGTCAGCTTGCTGCCCGCCGACCCCGACCAGGCCGCAAGGGACATTCGGACCGACCTGCAGAAATTGACCGGCAAAAAACTTGCTGTAATTCTCGCCGACACCGAGCTGATACCCTTCGGAACAATGGATTTCGCCGTCGGCTCGTCCGGCATCGACCCCGTCTCGAAACAGTTCGGCCAGAAAGATATTTACGGAAAGCCCAAATTCGGCGGCATCGACCTGACCGCCCACGAATTGTGCTCCGCAAGTGCCCTCGTCTTCGGCCAGACCGGCGCGGGTATCCCCGTCGCCGTTATCCGCGGCTATGAGTTCGAAATAAACGAATCCGCTAACGTCGCAAACACAATGCTCGCAGGCGCCACGCGAAATTCAGGTCCCGCAATAAAACAAACCCTCCTGGCCACCTCTTATACCAAACCCTTCTTAAAACGCCTCCTCCTGCGAATCGCTTCACGGTTTATCTAATAATCATTCATTCGAGCAGTTTCTTGCGCTGCAAAATGTGGAAATAATGCTGTGCGAATCGGTGTGCCTCGTCGCGGACGTATTGCAGCAGCTTCAAAACCGGCGAATGCCTCGGCATCCTCAATGGCTTGCGCTTGCCTCGCCCGCCGCTTTGCGGCGAGGCGGGAAGATAAATTTCCTCCTCTCGCTTCGCAATCCCCGCTACTCTTAAATTCTTTATAAATTCTCTGTGTCCTCTGTGGCCTCTGTGGCTAAAAACCTCTTTGCCCTCTGTGGCAAATAGTTCTTTAAGCGCTGTTTCCGCCGCGTGCAGTTGCCCCAATCCCCCGTCAATCAATATCAAATCGGGCCAAAGCTCCTCGCCCCGAAGCGCGTATTTGTATCTGCGCTTCACGACCTCCGCAATCATCGCGTAATCGTCGCTACCCTCGACCGTCTTGATTTTGAACCGACGGTATCCCGCCTTGAAGGGCCGGCCGTCGATAAATTTCACAAGCGACCCAACCGCCTCCTTGCCGCCGATATTCGCAATGTCGATTCCCTCGATAATTCTTATCGGATTAGGCGCGTCCAGAATCTTTTGCAACCTGACTAACGCCTCTGTCGGCTCGGCCGCAAACACCTCTGGCTGGACGTCTTCCTCCGGCTCGCCGCGCCTGTCTAATCGCTCTATCAGACCAATCCTGTCTCGCAGCATCCCCGCCTTCTCGTATTCCCTCGCCACCGATGCTGCTTCCATCTGCTTTTTCAATTGCCGCAGGACCGTCGAACGCTTCGATTGCAGAAACTTAATCAGGTCCCTGATGATTGCCTTGTACTGGGCCTTTTCGATTCTCGCCCCGCACGGCGCCGTGCACTGGTTTATACTGTAAAGAAGACAAGGCCTGAAAAACCTCTGCTTTTCATCGTCGGCACATATATCCAGGTTGCAGCTTCGAAACTTGAATATCTTCTGCATCTCCACGAACACCGCACGCAGGTCCTTCGCGCTTGCGAATGGGCCGAACAACCTCTTTCCCTTCGCTCTCGGCTTGCGCGTGATATACACGCCCGGAAAGTCATCCCCCGTCGTAATTTCCAGATACGGAAACGTCTTGTCATCGACAAGGTCCGTGTTGTAAGGCGGCCGGATGTCCTTAACGAGCCGTGCCTCCTTCAGCATCGCGTCAACCTCGCTCTCGGTCTCGATATAATCGACCGTTTCGACCTTGTTGAGCATCTCGGCTATTTTCGGCCCGCGCGTCTCTATAACGTCGCTTCCCGGCTGAAAGTAGCTCGCCGCCCTCGACCGAAGGTTCTTCGCCTTGCCTATATACAAGACCTCCTCCTTTGCCCCCTTCATAAAATACAGCCCCGGCCCAGTCGGAAAACCCTGTATCTGCTCCCGTATTGTTTTCAATTTATTCATACTTTGCATTATTGTAGTTTTACGCGTTGTTTAGTAAAAGGGTTTCCTTCTTCGTTTGTTTTTACTTTTTCCTTTTTACTTTTAACTTTTTCTTTTGTGTCTTGGTGGTAAAATTCATAAATGCAGAACAAAATCGAATTAAAACCTAATCAGACCATTCTCTTTATCGGCGACAGCATTACCGACGCCGACAGGAACAGCCGCGCATACAAGCCCTTCGGCTTCGGCTACGTCCATTTCGTCGCAAATTTCCTCCTGGCCCAATACCCCGAATATAACCTGAACATTATCAACAGGGGCATCTCCGGCAACACCGTCCGAGACCTCGACAAACGCTGGAAAAAGGATTGTCTCGACCATAATCCCGATATCTTGAGCGTTCTCATTGGCGTCAACGACGTCTGGCGGCAGTTCGAGCAAGGCAAAATGTCGCGAGCCGTCTTCGCCGACGAATATGAAGCGACCTACAAACGACTGCTCGAAGATACCAAACAGAAATGTAACAGCCGGATTGTGATATGTGAGCCGTTTATGTTCTGCGACGATTTCAATCTTCCCGTATTCGTCGAGCTTCGCCGTTACGTTGATATAGTCCGAAAAATCGCTGTAGATTTCGATGCTGTTTTGGTTTCCTTCCAGAATGCTATCGATGAGAAGATTAAAAACGTCCCGCCGCTGAAATGGTCCCTCGATTCCGTCCACCCCGAAATCTGGGCGCATTGCTGGCTCGCCCGCCAATGGCTCAAGGCAGTGGGATTTTAATCTTTGCGACGGATTCGGGCTAAGAATTTGCTTGGTATGTGTTGTTTGGGTTTTGTGATTTGAAATTTTTTTACAAATTCTCTGCGTTCTCGGCGGTGAAATTATAAAATTTTTTCGCTCATAGTTTTCGACAGCACAAGGAGATATGAAAAGCGCGTAAAAATTTGATGAAAATTCCGGAATTTCCCTCTTTACAGCTTTTCAATTCCACGCTATTTTGCCGATATTGTTTTTTGCGTGGAAACTCAATATATCGTGTTATTCCCATTGGGGTTTACTATATATAGCGTATTTAGCTTATTTGTCCCGTCTGAGGCAGATTTTGCAAGGAGGCACCGAAATGGCCGAGAAATTCAGTCCCGAAAATCCTTTCAGTGTAGCTCCCCCGAAGGGGCTAAACCAATCCTTTGCTTCGAACCAGTCAGGCCTGAAAATCGAACAGTCCTTCTCGACCCCGGCTGTTCATCCGTTCGATGAATTGCAGTGGGAGACGCGTTCTGCCAAAATTACCAACGAAACCGGTGAGACCGTCTTTGAGCAGAATAATATCGAGGTCCCCTCCGGCTGGTCACAACTGGCCACAAAGGTCGTCGCAAGCAAATACTTCTACGGCGACGTCGAGACAGGCCGAAGGGAACACTCCGTCAAGCAATTGGTCCACCGCGTCTGCCGGACCATCGCAGACCGCGGAAGACGGGATGGCTATTTCACGACCGATGAAGATACCGAGATTTTCTACAACGAGCTTACTTGGCTTTGCGTGAACCAGTACGGCGCTTTCAATTCCCCCGTCTGGTTCAACGTCGGCCTTTACGATGTTTACGGTGTCGCGGGCAGCAAACACAACTACCGCTGGGACCTTCAGCACAATGAGGCCGTCCCCTGTGAGAACTCCTACGAATACCCACAGGCCTCCGCCTGTT
The DNA here is from genome assembly GCA_964536225.1 of uncultured Pirellulales bacterium. Taxonomy (GTDB): domain Bacteria; phylum Planctomycetota; class Phycisphaerae; order Sedimentisphaerales; family Anaerobacaceae; genus Fen-1362. The sequence goes on along the minus strand of CAZHVR010000049.1, from coordinate 1,514 downwards.
TCATACAGTCCGTAAAGGATTCGATGGATGACATTATGCGCCTCGCCACCAGCGAGGCGATGCTCTTCAAGCACGGCTCAGGAACCGGAACCGACCTTTCAACCCTTCGCAGCTCCAAGGAAAAGCTCTCCGGCGGCGGCAAGCCCTCAGGCCCCCTGAGCTTTATGCGCGTTTACGACCAGATTGCCGCCGTCATCAAGTCGGGCGGAAAAACTCGCCGCGCCGCCAAAATGCAGTCATTAAAAGTCATTCATCCCGACATAAAAGAATTCATCACCTGCAAGTCCGATGAGGAGAAAAAGGCCCGCGCACTCATCGAGGCCGGCTACAACGCCGACCATAACGCCGAGGCCTATAACTCCGTTATGTTCCAGAACTCCAATTTCTCTGTCCGCATCACCGATGAATTTATGGAGGCAGTCGAAAAAGACGCCAAATGGCCCACTTACGCCGTTACCACAGGCCAAAAAATCGGCGAGCACAACGCACGCGAGCTTATGCAGCTAATCGCCGAAGGAACACGCCTTTGCGGCGACCCCGGCGTCCAGTATGATTCCACTATCAATCGCTGGCACACCTGCCCCAACTCAGGCCGCATTAACGCCTCCAACCCCTGTTCCGAATATATGTTCGTCGATGACTCCGCCTGCAACCTCGCATCATTGAATCTTATGAAATTCCTCAAAGACGACGGCTCATTCGACGTCGCCGCGTTCAAAAAAGCAATTCGCGTTTTCATCATTGCCCAGGAAATCCTCGTCGATAACGGTTCATACCCCGATAAGGCAATCGCCGTAAACAGCCACCTCTTCCGCCCCCTCGGCCTGGGCTATGCCAACCTCGGCTCGCTGATTATGGCCTTGGCGCTTCCCTACGATTCCGACCAGGCACACGCCCTCGCTGCCGCTTTAAGCGCTGTCCTTACCGGGACCGCCTACACCGTAAGTGCCGAAATCGCCGCGATTAAGGGGCCTTTCGAGGAATTTGGCAAAAACAAGGAGCCGATGCTCACGGTCATCAATCTGCACCGCCAGCACGCCTGCAACATCACCGAATCACATTGCCCCGATTACCTCCGCCACGCTGCAAAGGACTCCTGGGACGAGGCCTTCGATGCCGGCTCAAAATCCGGCTTCCGTAACGCCCAGGCCACCGTCCTCGCCCCCACCGGCACCATCGGCTTCCTTATGGACTGTTCAACGACGGGGATTGAGCCGGATATTGCGCTGGTGAAATATAAGCTGCTGGCAGGGGGGGGAATGCTGAAATTGGTCAATAAGACCGTGCCGATGGCGCTGGAACGTTTAGGGTATTCGGCCGACGAAATCAAGGCAATAACCGACTATATCGATGAGCACGAGAATATCGAGGGGGCGGCCCAGCTAAATCCAGAGCATCTGCCCGTCTTCGATTGTGCTTTCAAACCCCGAAACGGCAGGCGATTTATTCTCTATCTTTATAATATTTATATGTTTTGAGCGTTGTTTAGGTTAATTTGTGGTTAAATTTGTATT
>CAZHVR010000048.1:0-22727 GCA_964536225.1 uncultured Pirellulales bacterium | reverse complement strand
CTCGACGCCAGAGGAAACCAATTATGCCACATGTGAGATGTGTGGTCATAAACGTATTCGGTTTGTCCACGTTCTTCAACACAATGGATATGGAAGCAAAATCGAAGTTGGATGTGTTTGTGCTGAAAAATTAACTAACGATTATACAAATCCAAGGTTAAAAGAAGATAACCTTGCTAAAAAAGCTGCCAGAAAATCCAAGTGGCTTTCTCGCCGTTGGAAAACATCAAAAAAGGGAAATCCTTACTTGAATATCGAAGGCCACAATTTGACCGTATTTCAAAACAAGTTCAAACCAGGTTTTTGGAAATATCAAATCGATGGTCAATTCAGCAATGATTCGTATCCAACGATAGAACAAGCCAAGATGGCATTGTTTGAGGAATTCTGGGGAATAATTTCTTATTAATAGGATAAACCGGGGAAATCAACCATTTTCAAGTCCGCAATCCGAAATTTTACCCGCCATAGTGTCAACGAAGGCGGGCCGAAATCAGAAATAACTTTAATAACTTTGTGTCTTTGTGGTTAAGAAATCATTCTATTCTCAAATGCTGCTCCAAAACAAGCTCTTTCAATTTATCTAATAATTTAAAGTTTCAAATGCAAAGCCACAACGTAAAATCCAAAAGTTTTAAGATTTGGTCTTTGGTTTCCGAAACGGGCTCTTCGCTTCGCTACGTGTTGCACTTTCAGCTTTAACCTTAAAACTAATCCCGCCTCCGGCGGAATCGAGATACGCTACCCGCCGCACGCTGTTTCCGAGCTACGCGACAGATCAAATCCGTGTTTTTGCTCGGCTTTAATCCGCCTCAGGCGGATAAATAAGGAAGACCGAAGGCATTTAGCGGACGATGACAAAGCTTTTGATAAAGCTCGCTTTATGAGAAAGATTTGTCGAGTACGCTAAACCGAGCAAAACTCTGTGCTCTCTGTGCCCTCTGTGGCTTAGTGGTAAATAATCTGCCTGCTCCGGCGAAGCGTAGCGAAGAGGGGTGTAAATCCGTGTTAATTCGTGGTTAGAAATGGACAACGCCGTCAGATTACCGCCGCAATGAAAAGTAATAGCACGCTCAAGGAGGCGATGGCGAAGGTGATTTTCGACCATTTATTATATTTGGCTAAGGCCGGATAGCGGTCCTCGACCTCGTAATAATAATCGTCTAAATCAGGGTCGTATTCTTTCCTGAGCTTCCGCGAAAGATAAAGATACGAACCGAACGAAACCACAAACATCGGCCCCGCGATTATATAAAGAACAGCACTCATTTCCCCCGCCTTTACTCGTAAGGAATACCCAGCACCTTGAACAAAAAGGCATAAACGTCTGATACCTCGTCGATAACCTTCGTAATCGGCGTCCCGTGTCCGTGCCCCGCCTTGGTTTCCACGCGCAATAGAATCGGATTATCGCCCGCCGAGTCATATTGCAGCGTGGCGACGAATTTTTTGGCGTGCATAGGAACGACCCGGTCATCTGTATCGGCCGTCGTAACCAGTGCCGCCGGATAGACCACCCCCGGCCTTACGTTTTGAAGCGGCGAATAGGCGTAGAGGTATTTGAAATCCCGCGGGTCATCCGGGTTGCCGTATTCCGGTATCCAGTACCGCCCGATAGTGAATTTGGTGAACCGCAGCATATCGGTAACAGGCGCTAACGAGACGACCGCCCCGTAAAGCCCGGGCCTTTCGGTCATACAAACCGCCGTCAACAACCCCCCGTTGCTCCCACCCAAAATCGCCAATCGTTTGGAACTCGTATATTTCTCCTCAATCAAATACTCCGCCGCGGCTATAAAATCATCGAACCCGTTTTGCCTCTTCTCCCTCATCGCCGCCCTGTGCCACCCCTCACCGTACTCGCCGCCGCCGCGGATGTTTGCGACTGCGTAGATGCCGTTGTGCTCGAGCCAGATGATTCGGCCGACGGAGAAATAGGGGGTGGTGCTGTTGCCGTAGCCGCCGTAGGCGTAGAGCAAGGCGGGGTTGCGGCCGTCGAGGGCCAGGCCCTTTTTGTGGACGAGGAACATTGGAACGCGAGTGCCGTCCTTAGAGGTGTAGAATACCTGGTGCGTTTCGTAGGGCGAGGGGTCGAAGTCGATTTCGGGCTTGCGGAAGACGGCTAATTTATTGGCTTCAATATCATAGCGGTAAATCGTCGGCGGGGACAAAAACGACGTAAATGTAAAGAACATCTCGGTATCAAACTGACTGCCGGAAAGACCTGAAACGGTGCCAAGCGTGGGCAGGGGTATTTCGCGGACGAAATCGCCGTCGAGGGTGAAGATTTTCAGCACGTGGTGGACGTTAGACAGATAGGCGACGACGAGCTGGTTATTAACGCAGGAGACGAAATCGAGGATGTCTTCGGATTCGGAGATAATAGTGCGCCAGTTGTCGCGTGAAGGGTTTTCGGAATCGATGGCGATGATTCGGCCTCGCGGGGCGTCCAAATCGGTCTGGAAATAAAAGACGGGGCCGACGTTTGTGATAAAGTCATAGCGGGCGTCGGCGTCGTTTAATAACTTGACGAATGGTTCGTCGCTATCGACCGGTCGGTAGTAAACGCGGTTGTTCGGGTCGGTGCCGTGCCAGACGTGCAGGAAGAGGTATTTGCCGTCTTCGGTGATAAAGGGACCGAAGCCGAACTCCGGGTTTTCGGGGTCATCGTAAATCAGGACGTCATCCGCCTGCGGGGTAGCGAGCTTGTGGTAGTAAACCATATTGTGTGTGAATCTGTCGGCGGGTGCGACGGTATTGGGGTCAGGGTAGCGGTCGTAGAAGAAGCCGGAGTCGTCGTGCTTTATGGCGATGCCGGGCCATCGGCAATACTGCAGAACGTCGCTGTAGTCGGTCAACGTATCGATATTTTTGATTTTGACGATTTGCATATCGCTTCCGCTTTGCGACAGGCCGTAGGCGAACAGCTTGCCGTCATAGCTGTAAGCGGTCGAGCCGAGCGAGATTGTGCCGTCGGGGCTGAGAAGGTTAGGGTTAATCAGGACTTTCGGCTCATCGGTGAGCGAATTCTGGAAATACAAAACGGACTGGTTTTGCAGGCCGTCATTTTTCGAGAAGAAGTAGCGGTTGGCCCTTTTGGTCGGGGCGGAATACCGGGGGTAGTTCAAAAGGTCGGTCAGGCGGGCCTTGATTTTCTTCCGCGCGGGGGTGTCGAGAAAGTGCGCGGTCAGGGCGTTTTCCTTATTGACCCAGTTAATGGTTTCGTTGGAGTCGGGGTCTTCGAGCCATCGGTAAGGGTCGGCGACTTTTGTGCCGAAGTAGTCATCGACGACCGAATCCCTCCGGGCGGGCGGGTAATTAAGTTTGTCCGTCGGCTTCTGGCAGCCTGAAAGCAATAAACCACAGAAAATTACAAGAGTGGTAACGGTTCGCAAATTTTTCATATTATTCATCATATTTACTCCAATCCCTGATAATCGGTTCAGAAAACAAGATTCTACAATTGCGAAGGGGTGTTTTCAAGGAAGTAAGTTGCCGGTTGTCTGATACTCGATGCTGGATACTCGATTTCCTTCGAAAAGTAAAAAGCAAATAGTAAAAAGTAAAAAGACCTAAGACCCAAGACGCAAGACCGCAGAGAGAAACTCTAAATTCTAAACAAATCCTAATCACCAAAGCACTAAGGCCCCAAACAAAGATTCCGCCGGAGGCGGTTAAATAAGGAAGATTTGACAGAAAGTGCGTCCCGCGAGATAATATACAACAAAGGCATCTCATGGGATAAAGGAGGATTTGTTTTAATGCAAAAAGTAAATAGTAAATAGCAAAAATGTGGTGGCCCTGTGGGCGAGATTATGTTGACGCGGGGAAATGAAGGTTTTATAGTTAATTTGGCCGGGAGGGTTAAAGTGTTACATTATTAGGATAAATATTATGGGAGAAGTAAAATTAGATCAAATAGGTTATTGGTCAGAAATTAAATTAGACATTATTAAAAAATATGCGGTTGCCTACTCGACAATAATGAATAAGCAACCCTCCATAAAACATCATTATTACATCGACGGATTTGCCGGCGCAGGTGTTCATATTTCAAAATCTACAAAAGAGTTTATACCCGGCAGTCCCACAAATGCTTTGAATGTAAACCCTCCATTTAGTGGTTATCATTTTATTGACCTCGACGGAAACAAGGCAAAATTACTTAAAGAATTGAGTCGTGACAATCCAAAAGTAAAAGTATACGAGGGGGATTGCAATAGCATACTGATAGATAACGTATTTCCTCTCATTAGATATGAAGATTACAACAGAGCTCTTTGTATCCTTGACCCTTATGGACTTCACTTAAATTGGGAAGTTATGTATGTGGCTGGACAATCTAAAGCCATAGAGATTTTCATTAATTTCTCTGTAATGGACATGAATATGAATGTCCTGTTAAAAGATCCAACTATGGTTAATAAAAAGCAAATAGAACGGATGAGCGCATTTTGGGGTGATGAAAGCTGGCGTGATGCAGCATATGAGAAGCAGAGAGATTTATTCAATGATACATTTGAAGAAAAGACGTCGAACAGAGCACTCGCAGAAGCCTTTCGTAAAAGACTTAAAGAAAAGGCTGGATTTAAATATGTGCCGGAACCGATACCAATGAGAAATACTACCGGAGCAACAATTTATTATCTTTTTTTCGCATCACCTAATGAAATAGGTGGTAAAATAGTAAAAGAGATATTCGAAAAATATAAGAACAGAGGTCTATAAGAATGGCAAAATCTGCGATTGAATGGACGGAATCGACGTGGAATCCTGTAACTGGTTGTACGAAAATAAGTGCAGGATGCCAGAATTGCTACGCGGAGCGGATGGCCAAACGATTGCAGGCAATGGGGCAGTATAACTATCGAAATGGGTTTAAAGTAACCTGCCATGAGCACGTTCTTGGTTTACCATTACAGTGGACAAAGCCGCAGATGATATTTGTCAATTCGATGAGCGATTTATTCCACAGGGATGTACCTCAAGATTTTATTTTGAAGATATTCGATACAATGAACCAAGCATCACAGCACACGTTTCAGGTATTAACTAAAAGAGCGTCACGACTGGAAAGTTTGTCATCATCACTTCGCTGGAGTGAGAATATATGGATGGGAGTAACCGTTGAGAGTTCCGATTATAAAGAAAGAATCGATTATTTACGCGAAACGGGCGCTTTCGTAAAATTCTTGTCATTAGAACCCTTGTTAGAAGATGTAGGGATACTAGATTTAAGAGGGATTGACTGGGTCATTGTGGGAGGTGAATCGGGCCCAGGAGCAAGACCAATAGAGGCAAGCTGGATACGCAGCGTTAAAGAGCAATGCAATGCGCAAAACATTTCATTTTTCTTCAAACAATGGGGTGGAGTAAATAAGAAGAAAAATGGGCGAACTTTAGATGGCCGAACCTGGGATGAAATCCCAAACAAAGCGAGCGGGAAAATCTGCGCATAAAATACGTTAACAATACCAAGTTAGATATAAATCAATCCCTTTGGCTACGATAGCCCAGTTTTGTATAGGTTTGATAATTGCTTTTTCAACGAAAATATGGTATCGTCCGGGCTCTCGTAAGGTCTGGAATTCCTGAATTGTTATATTAAGGAGGCAGAGATGTTTAACGGCATATTTCGCGTTCCTCAGCCGAAAAATGAGCCGGTATTGAGTTATGGGCCGAACAGCCCGGAAAAGACACAATTAAAGGCCAAACTAAAAGAGATGCTGAGCACCGAGGTTGAGGTGCCTATGATAATCGGCGGCCAGGAGGTCAAAAGCGGCAACTTAGCGGATATTCGCTGCCCGCACGACCATCAGCACCTATTAGGCAAGTGTCACCAGGCAGACCCGGAGTTTGCCATCAAGGCGGTTGACGCGGCACAAAAGGCAAAGAAGGAATGGGGAAAGATGCCGTGGGAATCGCGCGCGGTGATACTGCTCAAGGCGGCGGATTTACTTGCGGGCAAATACAGGATGCTGTTGAACGCGGCGACGATGCTGAATATGAGCAAAACCGCGTATCAGGCGGAGATTGATTCGGCGTGCGAGCTGATAGATTTCTGGCGGTTCAATCCGCACTTTATGGAAGAGGTTTACGGGGACCAGCCATTGTCGTCGCCGGGGATTTTGAATTATATGGAGCACCGGCCCCTGGACGGGTTTGTGTTCGCGATAACGCCATTCAATTTTACGAGCATCGCGGGCAATCTGCCGACGGCGCCCGCGTTGATGGGAAATACGGTCGTCTGGAAGCCGGCGTCTGCGGCGGTGCTGCCTGCCTATTACATAATGAAGGTTCTCGAAGAGGCGGGGATGCCGCCGGGGGTAATCAATATGATTCCCGGGCCGGGGCCGGTCGTTGCGCCGCCGGTATTGAACGACGTTCGCCTGGGCGGGATTCACTTTACGGGAAGCACGTACGTCTTCTCGACGATATGGCTTGCCATAGGAAGCGACATTCGCAAATACGTATCGTACCCGCGGATTGTTGGCGAGACGGGCGGAAAGGACTTCATATTCGCGCACGCAAGCTGCGATATCGAGGCGCTGGTCGCCGCGACGGTGCGCGGGGCGTTCGAATATCAGGGGCAGAAGTGTTCGGCGGCGTCGCGAATGTACGTGCCGGATTCGATTTGGCCCAGGGTCAAGGAGAGGATGCTGGCTGAAATCAAGGACGTGAAGATGGGCGACGTCTGCGACTTTCGCAATTTCATTGGAGGGGTGATTGATAAAAAGGCGTTCGACACAATCAGCGAATACATCGAATACGCAAAGACAACAAAAGGCCTGGATATAATCACGGGAGGCGGAAGCGACAGCTCGAAAGGGTATTTCGTCGAGCCGACGGTCGTTGTAAGCGAGGACCCGAAATCGCGGTTAATGGTGGAGGAGATTTTCGGCCCCGTTATGACGATACACGTTTATCCGGAAGGCAAATATGACGAGGCGCTGGAGACATGCGACAAGACGTCACCATACGCACTGACCGGCTCGATATTCGCGCTGGATCGCGGGGCGATTGTCAAGGCGATGGACGTCCTGCGTCACGCGGCGGGCAATTTCTACGTCAACGACAAGCCGACGGGAGCGGTGGTATCGCAGCAGCCGTTCGGCGGGACACGCGCATCGGGCACAAACGACAAGGCGGGAAGCTGGCTCAATCTCGAACGCTGGGTATCACCGAGGGCGATTAAGGAGACGTTCCTGCCGCCGAGAGATTTCAGATATCCCTATATGCAGGAAAAATAGCGCCTGAAGCGGCGGTTATTTGCCGTAAACACTGTTCGGGTCGAAGACCTTCTCGGCGATGAAATCCAGCGAGCTGGTTTCGGGGTTTATTTTTCTGTAAAAGCAGGACTTGTAGCCGACGTGGCACTGGCCGGCATCGACGGTGACTTTGAGCAGCACGCAGTCCTGGTCGCAGTCGATTAGGATCCGGTCAACCTTCTGGAAATGGCCTGACTGCTCGCCCTTTGTCCAGAGCTTCTTTCGGCTCCTGCTGTAATAGGTCGCCCGGCCGGTTTCGATGGTCTTATCGAGGGCCTCACGGTTCATATATGCGAACATCAGCACCTGGCCCGTTTTGGAATCCTGGGTGATGACGGGGATAAGGCCATTAGCGTCGAATTTCGGCGAAAACTCTGTGCCCTGCTCGATTGATTCGTCTGCCGCCACGATTTTCTCCTGAACTTCGGCGGGATATAAACCCCGCCCTACAATAACTACTGGATTCCTGCTTGCGCAGGAATAACAACAACCCTAAACATCTTGTCAGGAAAGGTTTTACACGTTATTATGCCCGCAGACAAGCTTTTTTCTTGTCTCGGCGCAGTTGCTGCCAAAACAAAAAATCAAAAATACGTCGAGTCGTAGCCGGATAGGTGAAATCAGACCAGATGGGCAAACAGAAAAATCATAAAGGCAAACGCTTTTTTTTGTACTTCCGGGTATGTTTTGTCGCAGCCGCGGTAATTCTCGGCGTTATATGGGTCAGCACCGACGTCGGCTGGACGAATTTATGGGACACGATCGCCAGGATAAACGTCGGTACCTTCGTCCTTGCTATCATAATTTTTGTCATAAGCCAGGTATTAATAGGGCTGCGCTGGTGGCTACTTTTGCGGACGCAGAAGGTTCATATAAGTATCTGGGCGGCGGTCCGGCTACATTTTTTAGGCCTTTTTTACAATAATTTTATGCCCGGCTCGATGGGCGGCGACGCGATACGGGCTTGGTACGTGACCAAACACACGCACCGGCGTTTTGAGGCGGCCCTGAGCGTTTTCGTGGACCGGCTGCTTGGTTTCACAAGCTCAATCATAATGGCTGGTTTCTGTTATTTTGTCCTGCTTCCGGGCCAAAAACTGGGAATCGGCAGGGGCGGCAGCAGCGCTGCTGCCGGAAACGGTTTTAAGCAGTGGGTGGTTTTGGGACTGGTTATACTGGGGCTGGCGGTAATTGTTTTGCTTCTTTTCCCGGCGGGCAGACGGCTGGCCGTCAGGGCGTGGACGGGGGCGTTGAAACTGCTTAGAAAACTATGGATGGCCATAGTGCTGTATTCGCGCAGCCCGATAACAATTCTGGCCGTATTCGGCCTTACGCTTGTCCTGCAGGGAATGGTGATAGCGGCTTTCTGGCTTGTAGGCAGGCATATCGGAATGGAAACGAGCATTAAGTATTATTTCGTGTTTTTCCCGCTGACCTGGGCTTTGGGGGCGATACCGGTCAGCGTCGGCGGCGCGGGCGTGGTCGAAGGCGGGCTTACGGGGTTGTTTATGGCAGTGGGCGCAGCTAAGGACCAGGCCCTTGCGATAGCACTCTGCCAGCGTGTCGTCTGGATGATTTCGTCGCTTCCCGGGGCTTACGTGCATCTGGCGGGACGACATCTGCCGACTGCCGATGGTGGGACCGAGAGCCCTTTTGGCCCTCAAAGCGGGGCGAGCGAGACCTCGTCCGAAGAGGGCAGCGAGATTGCCATTGACATTGAGGGCGAAGGGAAATAAAGTAAAGGGGCGGCTGAAGAGCGTGGCATAACCCCGATAAAATCGGGGCCGCGTAATATGACCAAAGGATTGTGAGCAGATATGTCGAAATCGGGGCGGTTCAGAGGATATTTCCTGCGGGGGCTAGCGGTTTTATTACCGACGGTACTGACGATATGGATAATCCTGTGGGGCTTCAATTTCATCAATGACACAATCAGCGTGCATATAAAGCGGGGTCTGGTGTCCTTAATAAAGATGGCCGGCGGCTCTGAAGAGGAGCTGGCGAAGTTCTGGGTGGACAAAGCGCTGTCGGTATGGGGATTTTTGATTGCCCTGGGCATTGTGTTCGTAGTCGGGGTGTTTCTTGCAAGCGTGATAGGCAGGACTCTTTGGCGCCAGGTCGAGAAATTCATAATGAACACACCTCTACTGAAGCAGGTATATCCCTATATTAAGCAGGTGACCGATTTTTTCCTCACGCAGGAAAAGACCAAGAAAATGTTCTCTCGGGTTGTTGCGCTGGAATATCCCCGCAAGGGGATATGGTCAATCGGGCTGGTGACGGGCAAGGGCTTAAGGAAAGTGATTGACAAAGAAGAGAAAGAATTTTTATCGGTGTTCATAGCCAACACTCCCACCCCCCTGACGGGCTTTGTCATAATGGTTCCAAAGGATGAGGTCATAGACCTCGATATGCCGATAGAAGAGGCGTTCAGATTTATCGTAAGCGCCGGAGTGATATCGCCGGGAACCCGTGGAAGCGGCGAACTGAAAGAGGCGGCAATATTACCGGGAAATGATTGAATAAAGCATTAACGGCATCAGGGATTATGCGTGAAATCCGGACGCAATACTGTATAATAAATAACCTGCGGGCAACGGCCCGCTGATATGACTATAAAGTGATTTTGGGGAAAAAAGTTAAGGAGAACTGCTTTGCTATTCACGATCAGCGGCAAACACGTCGATGTGCCTCCGGCGGTCAAGAAATACGCACAGGATAAGACAGCCAAGCTGCCGAAATTTTACAATATCATCAACCAGATAGAGGTGATAATCGACGGCAAAGAAGGCAACGATATGGCGCTCGAGATAATCGCCAGGGGCGAGCACAAAAAGATATTCGTAGTGAAGGAGAAATGCAGCGACGTTTACGCGGCAATTGACCTGGCATCGCACAGATTAGAGCAGCAGCTCAGGAAAATAAAGAAAAAAGAGCGCAACAAGAAGCACCGAAAACACTAAGAGTTTTTTATGCCGCCGGCAAAGGTTTCCGAGCGGCTGCGGCCAGCGAAAAAGGACTGTGGGTGATACTGGAAAGGACTGTATGCAATTCACAGATTTCGTTTGTTTCGAGGCGATAATCCCGGAGCTGGAGGCCAAAGAGCGGGACGGCGTTATAAAAGAGCTTGTGAACGCGCTGAACAAGGCCGGTCGGCTGGGCAAAGGAAACGCGGACAAAATAACCCGCGCCGTAATCAAAAGGGAAAACGAGGCCAGCACGGGGATGGGCAAGGGAATAGCGGTTCCCCACGTAAAACACAAGGCGATAAAAAAGATAGTAGCCGCTGTCGGGCAGAGCAGCAAAGGAGTGGATTTTTCAGCGCTGGACAAGCAGCCGGTGTATTCGGTAATACTTTTAATCAGTTCGGAGAATGACCCGGAAAAGCACCTGCAGGCGATGGAGAAGATATTCAGGCATCTCCAGCAGGAAAAGTTCCGCAAGTTCCTGAGGCAGTCGCAGACAGCGGAACAAATAGAGGATTTGCTCAGAGAAGCGGACGTGAATCCTTCCTTGTAAGTGCCGGTTTAGGTACGACGCAGAAGGCGAATATATGCAGACAGGCGAAACAGTGGAAAAAGGGATTTGTGAGATTGAGGTCCGGATAAAAAACGCAGACGGTCTGCACATGCGTCCGGCGATGCAGTTTGTGGACATTGCCAATCAGTATCAGTCATCGATAAAAGTGAGCAACGAGCAGACCAGCGCCGACGGCAAAAGTATTATGCAGATGAGCATGCTGGCGGCGGTATGCGGGTCGAGTTTGAAGATAAAGGCCGAGGGTTCGGATGCTAATGAGGCAGCGGAGGCACTGCGTCAATTAGTGGAAGTAAAGCATTTCGGCGAGCCGACTCCGGAAGAGAAGAGCCGGCTTTCCGATACACCGGCCGGTGAATCGCCCCCGGCCAATCCCGACGAGCCGGGCCCGGGTCAGGCATTTGAGGGCACGCAGGAGCGGTGATTGCGGTTGACCGATGGAGATAAAGAAAGGCGTAGCAGTTTCGCCGGGGATATCGATAAGCAGGTGCCTGGTCATAGACGCCGAGGACTATCGAATCCCGAGGCGCTCGATAGAGCCGTCGCAGCGACTGACGGAGACGCAGAGGGTCCGTAATGCCTTTCGCGACACCATAGCGGAGCTGACCGAGCTCCATGGCAAACAGGATGAGATAGGGAGAAGGAAGATAAAGGACATCTTCGCCGTCCATTTGAGCTTTTTGCGGGACAGGTCTCTCCGCAAGCAGATAACCGATTTTATTCACGACGAGTCGGTAACAGCGGAGTTCGCGATTTCGAAGATATTGCGTGACATCGCCTCACACTTTACGAAGATAAAAGACACCTATATAAGCGAGCGTGCGGCCGATATTTACGATATCGAGCACCGCCTACTGAGGCAGCTTCTGGGCAGCAAAAGACACGACATAGAACAGCTTACCGAAGAGGCGGTTATTGTCGCCCGTGAGCTAAGCCCGACACAGACGGCGGGCTTCAACAAGGAATACGTCAAGGGGATAGCCACCGGCGCTGGGGGAAGAACAAGTCACACGGCGATAGTGGCAAGGTCTCTGGGGATACCCGCCGTTGTGGCGCTGGAAGACATTACCGAGAGCGTAACCGCCGGTGACACGGTGATTGTTGACGGCAATCGCGGGATAGTCATAGTAGATCCTGATGATGCCACCATTCAGCAATACCTGGAATACGCGGTCGAATTTACGGAGCTGGAGCACCGGCTCGACACGATAAGGGAAAAGCCCGCCGTGACGCGGGACGGGGTTCACGTGACGTTATTCGGCAATATAGAATTTCCGGACGAGGCAGAGACGGTTCTGCAGAAAGGCGGCGAGGGGATAGGCCTTTACAGGACGGAGTTTTTGTTTCTCAATCGCGACACCGAACCGACGGAACAGGAGCATTATGAGGCATACGCACAGACCGTCGAGGTGTTCAGGAAGAAACCTGTGATAATAAGGACTGTGGACCTCGGGGCCGACAAATACACGCAGAGCAGGCGATACTTCCGCGAGCCGAATCCTTTTCTGGGCCTGCGCTCGATAAGGTTCTGCCTGCAGAACCTCACGATGTTCAAGACGCAACTGCGGGCGATTATGCGGGCCTCGGTCCTGGGGCAGGTCAAAATAATGTTTCCGCTGATAACGAACCTACAGGAGCTGATGCAGGCAAAGATGATTTTAGGCGACGTGATGGAGGACCTCGATGAGGAGAATGTAAAGTACAATCGCGACATCGATGTGGGAATTATGATTGAGACGCCTGCGGCGGCGCTGACGGCGTCGATGCTGGCCAGGGACGTTCGATTTTTCAGCATAGGGACCAACGACCTTACGCAGTACACCCTTGCCGTGGACAGGGGCAACGAGCTTGTCTCGACTTTGTATTCGGCGGTGGACCCGGCTGTTTTGCGACTTATCCGGACAGTGATTCAGGACGCGCACAAGGCACAGGTGGACGTGAACATCTGCGGGGAGATGGCATCGGAGCCGGAGTCGGTGATGCTTTTATTAGGATTAGGCGTGCGGAAGCTTTCCATCGCCTCGCCCATGATACCAGAAATAAAGCAGGTCATACGCTCTGTAACGATTGAGGAGTGCAACAAAGTCGCCAGGAAGGTCCTGGGGATGAATTCGGAAAGACAGATTTCAACTTTTTTACGCGACTCGGCCAGAAAGATACTGCCAGAGGCGTTCTAAACGAATTATAAAATAGTCGCCGTACCGGCGACTGCTAAACGAAATAGTTATTAAGGCATTAGATGTTGGCGATGATTCGATTCAGGATAGGGGGGAATTTGCGATATTTGTCGCACGCGGAGACGATGCGTGTATTTCAGCGTGCCTGCGTACGGGCAGGGGTGAAGATGATGTATAGCCAGGGTTTTAATCCCCACCCGAGGATGTCGCTGGTATTGCCGCGCAATGTTGGTGTCGAATCGGATGATGAAATGCTATGTCTGCGGATCGAGGAAGGTGCGAGAGGATTAGACACAGAGGCGCTGAAGAATGAATTGCCGGAGGGAATTGAGATTGTTTCGGTAAATATGAGCCATTCGAAAAGCGTCCCCGAGCCGAATTCAGTAAGATATTTCATAAAGACAAAAGAAGATTGTTCGGGTAACCGTGAGAAGGAGCCGATTGAAGGCCTTTTGGCGAGGGACAAAATTGTTGTCGAAAGGCGCATCGGAAAAGGTCCAGATACCAGGCCGGTTGACGTGAGGCCTTTTCTGGAATCGATAATCGCACAGCCGGCAGGTTTTGTCGTCGATTGCAGAGTCAGCACCACGGGCACGATACGGGTGGACGAGATTTTAGGTTTGCTGAAGCTGGAAGTTAAGGATTTGAAAGAACCGGTCAGGCGACTGAGCATACAATATGCTAACTGACCTCGACGTAATAATATTGAACAGGTGAGACGAAACAAATGGCAAGAGAAATGCTGATAAACGTGGCGGAAAGCGAAGAGTGCCGGGTGGCCGTTGTGGAGGGCGGCTCGCTCGAGGAGCTTTACGTGGAGCGCGCCAGCTTAATGCGATACGTGGGAAATATCTACAAGGGCCGGGTGGTAAACGTCGAGCCGTCGATACAGGCGGTGTTCGTGGATTTCGGCGTCGGAAAGAACGGTTTCCTGCACATCAGCGACCTTCACCCCCGTTATTTTGCCGGCAAAGCGGCGACGGAGATGGAGGTCATAGGCAAACGCCGCTCGCTGGGACAGCGCAAGCCCATTCAGGCCTGCATGCACAAAGGCGACGAAGCGGTGGTCCAGGTTACCAAGGAAGGAATAAATACCAAAGGGCCCACGCTGAGCACCTATCTGGCCCTGCCGGGAAAGTACCTGGTCATGATGCCGTGGATGGAAAAATCCGGCGTATCGCACAAGATTGAAGACGAGGAGGAACGGGCAAGGTTGCGCAAGATATTCGAGCAGTGCAGGCCACCGTCGGGGGTGGGATTCATTATTCGCACGGCCGCGCAGAGGTGCTCGAAACGCGACATCCAAAACGATATGAGGTATCTGAAGCGCCTGTGGAGCGCGATTGAAAAAAGGATATCCTCCTCGAAGGCACCGGCGGAGCTGTACCAGGAATCGGACCTGGTCATCAGGACATTGCGAGACATCGTCAACAGCGATATAGGCAAAATAGTTTGCGACTCGGAGTCGATGGTAAAGCGGATTAAGGACTTTCTGTCGATAGCAGCGCCCCGGCTGAAGCAGAGGGTCGCATATTACGACGGCAAGGAACCGCTGTTTCACAAATACAGAATCGAGCCGGAGATTGCAAAGGTCCACTCTCGGGCGGTCCCGCTCAAAGCCGGCGGCTCGATTGTGATAGAGCAGACCGAGGCGCTGGTCGCGATTGACGTAAACAGCGGAAAATTCCGCAAGCACCAGGACGCGGAGCAGACGGCCTTTAAGACGAATATGGAGGCGGCCAGAGAAATAGCCAGGCAGCTTCGACTGCGGGATTTGGGTGGACTGATAATATGCGATTTCATCGATATGCGCAGCGACAAGCACAGGCGCGAGGTCGAAAAGGCGTTCAGGGCGGCGATGAAGAGCGACCGTGCGCGGTCGAGGATTCTTCGGATAAGCAGCTTCGGGGTGGTGGAGATGACCCGCCAGCGGATGAGGCCCAGCTTGCGGTCCAGCACTTACCTGGCGTGCCCGAACTGCGGGGGCAGCGGATACGTCAAAAGCCACGAATCCAGCGCGCTTGAGCTGATACGCCTGCTGAACCTGGCGGCGTCGAAAGAGCAAATCAAAAAAATAGATCTGTCTGTTTCACCCGAAGTGGCCAATTATCTGCAAAACACAAAACGGCTGGCGATAGCCCAGATTGAGCAGCATAAAAACAAGCGGGTCACCATTCATTCGTCGGCGGAATATTCCGGCGAGAGATACGATATACTTTGTTACAATGAGCGTGGTGTCGCGGTGAAGCTGTAGATTATAGTTTTGAGTTATAAGTTTTTAGTTTTGAGTTAACTAAAAACTCAACACACAAAACTTAAAACTGAAAAGACAGGTGTTAAATGAAATTTGATCTTGCATACGCGCGGCAGGTTATCGAAAGCGAGAGTGCGGCGATAAAGGGCCTCGCGAAAGTGGTCGGGGAGGATTTTGCCCGCGCGGCGGAGATGATTTACAACTGCACCGGCTCCTGTATCGTCAGCGGGATAGGCAAGGCCGGCATAATCGGACAAAAGATAAGCGCAACACTGGCCTCGACCGGCACGCCAAGTCATTTTCTGCACCCTGCCGAGGCGGTGCACGGAGATTTGGGCCGGCTGCGAAAGGAAGATATTGTTATAGCACTCAGCTACGGCGGCGAGACCGACGAGGTGAGCCGGCTTATAAATCTCGTCAAGCAGATTGATATCCCGCTTATTGCGATTACCGGCGAGAAGGACTCGACACTGGCCAGACACAGCGACGTAGTATTGAGTATGGGCAAGCTCAACGAGGCCTGTCCGCTGGGCGTTGCACCGAGCGTCTCGACGACGTGTATGCTGGCACTGGGCGATGCGCTGGCCCTGACGGTGATGAAGGCACGTAATTTCAGCGTCGAGGATTACGTGCGCTTTCACCCGGGCGGGTCGCTGGGGGCAAAGCTTATGACAGTGGAGCAGTCGATGATGTTCAAACCCGGAGAGAAGTTGCCGATTGCGACCGTCGGGGACACTATCGGAGATATTCTTAAAAAAACCAGCGACGTGAAGAGACACGGGGCCATAATGGTAGTTGACGGGCAGGGGAAACTGACGGGCATAATCACAGACGGTGACATCAGGCGGCTGATGACGAATGAGGGACCGGGCGGACTCGAGAAAAAGGCCGGCGACATAATGACCAAAAACTGTAAAAGGATACGACTCGATGCGCTGGCCGCGGAGGCGACCGCGATATTTCACAAGTACAGGATAGACGAGCTGCCCGTTGTGGACGCCGACGACAGACCCGTCGGCCTAATCGACGTGCAGGACATCGTTACAATTAAGGTGGTCGGGTAAAACGTGAGCGCCGTTAATAACAAGCAGACGAACCTCAGCTCGATAAGGATGCTGGTTCTGGACGTTGACGGCGTGCTCACGGACGGCACGATTGTGGTCGATGAAAAAGGCGCCGAGAGCAAGTTTTTCAGCGTTCTGGACGGACACGGAATAAAGATGTGGAAGCGGTCGGGTCTTTCAGTTGCGTTTTTGAGCGGACGCAAATCCGGGCCTACAAAGCAGCAGGCAGACGAGCTTGAGATTGACTATTGCCTCCAGGGCTGCCTCGACAAGGTGGCGAGCTTAAACGAGCTGGTGCGACTGAGCGGCGTAACCTCCGGCGAGATGGCATACGTTGGGGATGATTTGCCGGATTTGCCCGTGATTCGCTGCGCCGGTTTCGGCGCGGCGGTGGCAAACGCTGTAGAGGAAATAAAAAATGCCGCCGACTACGTCACGACGCGAAGCGGCGGTGAGGGGGCGGTGCGGGAGATAATAGAATACATACTGAAAAAGACCGGCCGGTGGGAACAGTTGATGCGAAAATACCTGGCGGACTCACCGAAGCCGCCTGTTGACGAAAAACTTTAAGGGCATTTTGGGTGGATTGCTGAGCAGTAAGCTATGCTTTTACATTCGAGAAGGTTTACCATCTGGCTTGTTTCTTTCCTGGCGGTGCTGGTGATGTATCTGGTCTATAACAGGATGAGCAGGACGCCTCATTTAACCGAGCAGTACAGCTACACGGGGATTGCCGACGTCTGCGATTCGAACGGCAGAATCGGGATGGTCGGCGACGTGGGCGTGGGGACTGCCAAAAACGTTCGTTATAATCTGCTGGACGCCAACAAACAAATAGAAGGGGAATTCGGGTTCGAGGAGCTTTTGCACCAGGACGGCAACGACTGGGAGCTGGAAAAGCCGTATTACAGGATGTATCGCCGCGGGTTCAGGTGCGAGATTAAAGGCGACCGGGCAAAGGTGGTCGTGGAGACGGCGGGCAACCGCGTTACCCCAAAAAGAGGAAAACTCACCGGCAACGTGACCATTCATATATGGCCTCAACGCGCAGGCGGGTTCAGCGAGGGCAAGATTCTTCTCGACGACGTCGTTTTCGTGGGCGAAAAATCGATGTTTTCGACCTCGGGGCTGGTGGAATACGTTTCGAGAGACGCGCATCTTGTGGGAAAGGGGATGGAGCTTATTTACAATAACGACGAGGACCGGCTGGAATTCCTGAAGATAGCGAAACTCGAAAGCTTGCATATAAATCGATGGTCGAGAGAGGCCGGAACCGCATACAATCGGACGCAGGCAGCGAATGAACCGGCGCCTGAGGAAAAAGACACGAGCGGGAGCAGGCCGGGGCATAAATATAAATGCGTGCTCGACAGGAACGTCACTATCGAGACGCCGCAGGAACGGCTTAGAACTGAGCTTCTTTCGATAAACGATATTGTAACATCAAACGAATCGAAGGATGAGAGCAGCGGTCAGGCAACAGAAGATTCGACAGGTCCCGTCACAAACACACCGGCTGTTGCCCCTGCGCAGGCACAAAGCGAGGTTGCGATTAACTGCGACGGAAGCGTCCTGATTTTGCCGATGGATTCGACAATGGAGCTGAAGCAGCCCCCTCCGACAGAAACGCAGGAGGCAGCAACACCAGCGGACGAAAAGACCACGTTTTACGGTCGGCGTATCGATTATAACGCCTCGACGGGAGTGGTTGTCGCAACGGGAGAGTCGAAGGTAACATTCGACGTCAACGATACCGGGCGGGAAGCCAGTAAAGGACCGGCAAAGGTCACGATAACCGCACAAAAACAGACGAAATTCGAGCCGGCGTCAAATAAGGTCTCCTTCGAGGGGGATTGCCGCTGCGTTGCGACACAGGAAGATGTCAATTACCTCCGGCAGTACTTCGTCCTGGCCGATTCGCTGGAGGCGGATTTGACCCGTCAGGATAATGACCAGGCAAAGACATCGCCGGCCATCAAGCGGTTCGTCGCGACCGGCGGCGTAGTGCATTTAGCCAGTACGAAAAAAGCAGGTAATCGCCTTTTGACAGGTGTAGAGCTGAAGTGCACACGGATTGATTATGACGCCGTTGCGGACAAATTCGTTGCCGCGGGGCCGGGCCTGATAATGATAGACAATTCCCAAACAGATGAGCCGCAGAAAGGGCTTGGTCGATTCAGCTTGCGAAGAAAATCTTACGCGTTCCTGCGCAACTTCGATTCACTCGAATTTGACAAGGGCAACAACCACCTGGTCGCGTATTCGAAAAACTGTTCAATGCTGGCGGACTTTATCCCCGTCGGCGAGAACCAGGAGAAGGACAAAGTCGCGGTAACGGCGTCGCGCATCGAGGCCGACATCATCGAGACGACCGAAGGCAGAACGGAACTTGGCGCGCTGGTGGCGAAAGGCGCGGTCACTTACGAGGACAAGGACATCCAGTGTGCAGGCAGTGAGTTCGTTTATGACAACGACGGTCCCGCCATCAGCATACGCGGCAACAGGTCCCGGCCCTGCATTTTTAACGGCGCCATCGTGGATTCTGCCTGGCGCAACCCCAAAACCGGCAAATGGAGAACCCGCCTCAAAGCCCCGGGGGCAATCAAATAATTTCGGCCCGCCTTCGTTGACACTTCGGCGGGTAAAATTGCGGATTGCGGATTTTTAACCGCAGAATCTTTGATTTATTTTAGTATCTACACCCCCTCAATTCTTTAAGTTTTTTGATTGCAGGCACTTACAAAAAGAAATGTTTTCAAGAAAAATGTTAGATTTTTATTGACATATAGTTTTTATTTGGTATAATACAAACCTGCATCGGCAGGTGGTGGGCCGGCCGGGCAGACAGCGCAGCAGCGTAAGATATGACCCAAGAGGGCAAGTATTAGCCCCAGGAGGGCAGGAGTTTTAGTTTGTTGTTTGTAGTTCATTGAAACTACTACGAACAATGAACGAAGGGAGATTGGGTCATGTCTGCGTACTTAAATATCAGGATACCCGAATGGCTGGATAAAATATGCACATCGCCACTGTTGTTCTATCGCAGGATAAAACATGAAGAGCCATTTCGTAAAATTTACTTAGAGCAAGGAGTTTACACTATAGTTGACCCGGATGTTTATTATGAAAAATGCCAGTTCAACTGGTATCTTTCGAACGGGACCAAAGCATACGCAGCCCGCACGATAAAAATCGGGCATAGAAAAATCAGGAGAAGTTTTTTACACAGGGAAATTGTCAAGCCCCGGAAAGGGAAACTCGTTGACCATAAAGACAATGACCCTTTAAATAATCTGAGGTCTAATCTTCGGCCGGCGACACGCTCTCAAAACACGATTAACAGGGCCAAAAAGCCAAATACCTCATCGAGATACGTTGGAAGTTATTGGAACAAAGAACGCAAGAAGTGGCGTGCTGCGATAAGGTATATGAGGAACGGACGGACTATAATAAAACACCTCGGCTATTTCGAAAAAGAGGTCGAAGCGGCAAAGGCATACGACAAGGCCGCGAAAAAATACCATAAGGACTTTGCGAGGTTTAATTTTCCATAAACCACAGATTATCAGATACAATTTCAAAATTGTCATTCCTGCGCAAGCAGGAATCCAGTTTTTACAGTCTGGATTCCGCATCAAGTGCGGAATGACAAATCGTGGGGCGGATTTACCCCGCCCTGATGGTTATTTCACACATTTATCGGCCTGTAATTTGATTAAGCGTGCCCCCTTTCCAGCCGAAATAACCCTTATAATTGGCGATATGGCCTCTGCAACACCTGACAATTATCCCTTCGCCGAAAGGACAGAATATGAAAAACGATACCGCCTCATTTTCTAATACAGCAATTGCGGACAACCAAACGCACCTGGAAGCACTTGCGAGGGAAACTCCGGCCGAGCTATCACTTGACTTTGACGAGGTCAGCGCGCTATTAAACGGGTTAACAGAGGAAGGAAAATTTTTCGAAGGGCCGGCACAATTGGAACACAATATCTTTTGCCATTCACCCGGACACCTGGTTCTCACAGACGCCGGCTGTATTTTTACGCCGCACGAGCTTTTAAGCGTTCCGGGCAGGACCGTTATGATTCCTTTGTGCGCAATTGACAGGATTGAGGCGGGTGACAATTTTATGATGCGCGGCGTCGCACACATTATCCTTAAAGAATCTGCCGGAAACCACGCCCGCTATACATTTTTTCTCGGCGACAGCAGAAATAATTTTATCAACCGCGCCAGGCAGTTGTTGCCTGTACAGAATAATGTCGGTGAACTCGTTACGGCAACATAATAAAGACGAAATAATTTTAAGTAAAATCCTGGCGAAATCGCCCCACAGCACCCGTCAAACATCAATTCGCCAAATCTTATTTTGACACTGATTAACACTGAATTTTTAGACACTGATTAACACGGATTTACACTGTTTATTAAGAAAAAGCATAGAGTAGGGCGGGGATTGCCCCGCCGTTAATGTTTTATCGGCCTGTAATTTTCTTAACCGCTCCTCCTTTCCAGCCGAAATAGATATTGTAATTGGCGAAATCACCACCGCAGCACCCGTCAAACATCAATTCGCCGAAAGAAGATAAAGTTTTTATGTTTCAGCTTAGAAAAAAAATATGAGCGACTATCCATACATCGATGATATTGACTTCTCTTTAATCACTATGGGTTGGAGAAAGCTTGCCCTGTTGGAAGACGACCTCTACCTCGGGATGCAGGGCATGAACGTAGGAATAACAGATACAGTTATTACGCAGTGGGAGTATTCTCTGCTTCAAGAGTATATCGAGATCGAAAAAACTCCGTTGGATTCTGCGTTGCGTGTTTCTGCATTTTCACAAATGTGGGTATTCGCTGTATACGAAGTGATGCGACTCTGGAGAGAACGAGTTCGCAAGTATAGTCGTTGGTATTCGAACGGAGGGATTGAACAACTAATTGCGAATCTGTCAGATGATAACACGATGAACATGAGTATAAAAACTAGAAAAGCAAATCTTGAGCGTTACCATGATGATGCAGAATTTCGTGACCGTTCAGAACAAGAATGGCAACTTTTTCAACCTATATTCGAAGGGGTTGAACTTCTACGCATAAATATTGCAAAGCATGCTGCTCCCGGAAAAGAGTCTGTTGTTCCACGTGCGCCTGGTTATGGTCGTATTAATATGATGTGCGGCGCAATGGATTATGAAGTAATAAATAAAGATAATATTTATACAATTATAAACCGAAGAGACATTGCAGAACATCTCAGATCCTTATTCGGGATAATCACTACACAGGAAAAGAAAAAATAGCGGCAAATAGATTTGGTAGGCACTAAATGCACTACTAAAATATTTTTAAGAAAGGATGGTCAAACATGGACAGCAAAAAAGTAACCGTAAGTGTTGCAGAAGTCACATTTATAAAAGGAAGACAGAAGTCTATAAGGATATTTGTGGATGGTCAAAACGTTAATGTCCCTGTTGGAGAGAATGTATACGCATACTTCGACGAGCAATTTTTACGTAAGAATCCATCTCCCCTCCAACAGAAAAGATTTGCAACGATTATGAATGTATTGCGTGCCGCATATCTCAAAGGTATATCGGATGGCAGTAAAAACTAGAATTCTCTGTGCCCTCTGCGGCTAAAGGCATCAAGAGCAGAGGGCATTTAGGTCGCGGAGAGTCAATTCGCCGAGATTGGCGATGATTTTGTCGGCGGGTTTTAGGTGGTCGGCCGAGTAGGAATTGGTCACTGCCACAGGGTGCATATTCGCATTTCTCGCGGCTTCGAGGCCCCAGCGGGAATCCTCAATAACGATACATTCGTGCGGCTCAATCGGAGGTCTTTGCTTCTCATTCAGCTTTGCCAGGGCCAGCAGGAACCCCTCGGGGTCGGGCTTGCCTTTTTTGACCTGTTCGGCCGACACAATCGTCTCGAAGAAATCACGCAGGCCGGCGCCTTTCAAAATCAATTCAATTTCCCCTTTTAACGCACCGGAGTAAACGGCCATCGGGATTTTGTTATCCGCCAGCATTTGCAGAAAGGCGGGAACGCCATCGATTATCGACGCCTCGCTGACGACCAATTCTTTGAAAACAGACGCTTTTTGCCGGAGAAGCTGCTCAAGCTGACTTTCAGACAGCGTTAGTTTTTGTTCTTTATTGACCGTTCGGGCCAGTTCTTCATCGGACAGACCCAGGTATTTGTCAAAGTATTGCTGCTTTGACATTTTAACACCCAAAGGCGAAAGGATATTACTGAAGGCCTCGAAGTGAAGCAATTCGGAATCCACAAGAACGCCGTCGAAATCGAATATGACTGCTTTTAACATATCCGCACCCTAAGACACTGGTTAACACGGCAATTTCTGACACTGATAAGCTATGAAAGCAGAGCCTCCCGATAAGGTTATTAGCGGGGTCCT